>MFEK01000017.1:4352-14740 GCA_001779925.1 Candidatus Doudnabacteria bacterium RIFCSPHIGHO2_01_FULL_46_14 | reverse complement strand
GATGGGTCTTCAGATATTCTTCAATTCGTTCGGCAATGCCTTTGCCTACGCCGGGAATATCTTCGAGCGCTTTAATACCGCCATCTTTATATATTTCCCGCGTGTCTTGTTCAAGCATTTCTATGGAATGCGCGGCCTTCTCATATGCCTGAGGTTTAAAATTCTCTCCTTTCATTTCCAACAGGACTGACATTTCGCGGAGAATTTTCGCGAGGTTGTAGTTTATCATATTGAGAAATGCGCCTGTTTAAATGGATGATTTATCTGGCCGTGGTGTCACTTGTCCTCTACCCACTTTTTCTTTAAGGTCTTTATAAATTTTAATCTGATTTAATCCGCCAAATATGGCAAATATGCCGCCTATGAAAAACACAAAGTTAAAACCGAACTTTTGGGCTAAAATACCGCCGACAGCGGCGGCTACGGCCGCAGCAATACCAATAGCTACGGAATCAATAGACCACTCAAAACTTTCATTTAACTTATCGAGATGGCGGGAAAAAATCGCGTACCATGGCGGAACTATAAAGGCAATGCCAGCGCCATAAAGAGCCGAGATGAAATAAATATGCCTTACTTCGGTAGCTATCAAATACATGAATGGAACCATAGCAACCAAAAAACTGCCAAATATTAAAGAATAGAAATCATCATATTCGCCGTGATTTTTATCAAGAAATTTCGCAATCGGTATCTCTAAAGTTACCTTGGCTATCTGAACAATAGCGGCTGCAAAACCAACCACTTCAAGAGTACCGCCCTGAATTTGCTTGGTTATAAAAATTGCAAAGATAGGAGCAAAGACGCTAAAACCGGCATTAACAAAAAAATCTGACAGGACCAGGGTTTTGATAACATGATTTATTTTCATACTTATAAGTTTAACAAATAATAAAACTGCCGCAATGTTGCGGCAGTTTTATTAACTTAATACAAAATACGAAATACTTAATACTAAAGCGTGGGTATTCCCCATCCGGAATCATCATCATCGCCCAAAGGAAAGAGATCGCTGGAGAGAGTGTGTAAAATATCTCTAGTCGCCATGGCCGGATTAAGAGCGCCTTTCTGCCATAATTTAGCGGCCAAACCGACAATGTGAGGAGCGGCCATAGAAGTTCCGGAAAGAATGGCATAACCCCCGTCATTCCACGTTGATTCAACGCTTACGCCCGGAGCGGCAAACTCTATATCACCGTCGTCAATTACATAAGCCGTGGTTTGAGAGTTAATGCCTCTTGAGCTCCAGTCAGAGACGGCCTTATTTGCATCTAACGCGCCCACACCAACAATCTCTTTATTCGCTGCCGGATAATCAATGCTCCCAGTATAAGGGCCGTCATTACCAGCGGCGGCGATGACCAGAACATTTTTACCGGAGGCATAAACAACGGCGTCATAGATAAGAGAGCTTGGCGCATCAGCCCCTAAACTTAAGTTAATAATATTAACTCCGTTATCGGCAGCAGTTCTTATGGCCAAAGCCACATCATCAGCCCAGCATGAACCGCTAGCAGAACAAACCTGATACGCATAAATATTGGCGGCAGGCGCGACACCGAAAATACCGAGACCGTCACTGCCCCCGTCAGCGGCTATAATACCGGCTACATGAGTCCCATGGCCATTCTTATCTTCACACTTGCCGTCAACTACGGATACTCTTGGATTAGAAAAATTCTTACAGTCCTTTATTCTGCTCTTAAGATCAGGGTGCGATATCAGAATGCCAGTATCAACCACGGCGACATTCACTCCATCTCCGCCGGAGGTTTTATTCACAAACGGATCATCGTAAACCATCTCAATACCCCACGGAACCTGGTCCAAAGGAACGGCTCTCTGAATCTTGCCGTTGTTTCTAGTCGGCCTGGCCTCTTTTTCTAAATTAACATCTTTCTTATCCTCATCAGGCAGAACGTATAGTTTAGTAACCGGTTCAATCTCAAGGCCAAATATCCTGGCGAATCGGACCTGAAAATCAGATAGGTCAGTCGTAAAACCGTTATCAAAAGAGTGTCTTACGCCGAAATATCTTTTCCAAGTCCCGGCGGTTGTCTTAACTAAATACCTGTCATATTCGGCCGCATAAGCATGGGAGGCCGTTCCAAAAAGTAGCACAAACGATAGTAAATACGCTGTTTTTTTAGTATTCATTTTATTGTTATTTTTATAATCATAATGGTAGCATATTTATTGCAAATAAACAATCCACAGGCGACGAAATGAGTTTCAAGCGCCGCTATTTAAACTGTTCCAGAACTTTAAAATCGTTTATTAAATCCTGCTTCATATTGTTGTTGTACACAGCCACGGCCGGATGGTAAAGAGGGATTATTTTAATAAGACCGTAGTTTACGCGGGCATAAAAAACCTTGCCATGCATTTTGCTTATAACGGTTATCTCGTTATCAAGGCCGAACTTTCTCATAATATAATCCATTGAAAATCTGCCCAAAGTGGCTATAGCCTTTGGCTGGATTATATCTATCTGCCTATCCAGAAATGTGGAATATATTCTTATCTCTTCAGGCAACGGGTCTCTGTTGAAAGGCGGACGGTCTTTTACGATATTTGTAATATACACGCTCTTCCTCTCTATACCGGCTGAAGCAAGCAATTCGTCCAAAATCTTGCCGGAGGCGCCGCAAAACGGCCTACCCGTCTCCGCCTCGTTCTTTCCTGGTGCTTCGCCAATAAACATGATCTTGGCATAATGATCACCTTCACCAATAACCGGAAAGGTCTTATTTTTTATCCTTTCTTTATATAGGGGTGAGTCCTTTAGAGCTACCACTTCGTCTTTTATCTTTCTAAGCTGTTCGGTTCTGTTATTTTGAATATCCATAAATAAAAAATTAAAATTATCATGATTGCTCTGGGCTGTTTTCTGAAAAGTGATTGGTTGGTGAAGAAACAGCGGCCGCAAGAAGCGCCAGAGAAAGCCAGAACACAAATCTTCCCTGTTGTATTGTTAATAGAAAGTGATCAAAAAAACCCATGAATAGAATTGATAACGTAACCAAAAAAAATGAGTAGCATTTCAATTTTCGCAATTTTAACTTTTTAATAATCTCGTACAGCAATCCCGTCAGAAACAGCAGAAACAAACCGAAACCAATAACGCCTATCTCCGAGTATATTAGCAGATAAATGTTATGCACCGGCTGATACATGTAAGCCGGCAGATTTGGATTTTGCTCCATAAGCCAGACAGTAAAGTCCCCGAGTCCTATGCCGAACAAATTGACGCCGCCCTTAAGCGATTCTTCATTATAGAAAATTCTTAATTGCACCGCCTCCTCTTTCGCCGAGAGAGTCAGCCGGCTCTCAATCTCCGGCCGGTAAAGAAAGGCAAAAACCATGCAGGTAATTATGGTGAGCCAAACCGTTTTAATGATCTTTGCTTTTAAAAACTCATTATCCAAAAATCTGCGCTTGAACGGCCCGTTAAAATAGCCGATTGCCATTCCAGATGAAACTCCGACTACCCACAGAAAAATTATCGTTCTTGAAAAAGTAAAGAAAAAACCTACCAGTATAATCGGATAAGCCCAGTAGATAAAAGATCTTTTTGAGGAGTAAAGAACCAGAAAATAGAAAACAAAAATAGAAATGAATAAATATGCCGCCAGGACATTAGGATGCGGAGTCGTTCCGTATGCCCTTATAACCTTCTCTCCGGAATCCACAAAAAAAGAAGCAATTCCGGTCATATCAGGCCCGAATGTACTCTCGCCGAATGAGGTCAATCCCAAACTGCCCTGTTTCAAGAACTGCCCGATAGCAATGACTGATTGAAACAAACCGCCCAGGATAAGAATATGAAGCGCTTTCACAAAATTAAACTTGAAAATCGCGTATGTCTTGATATAAAAATATAAAAGCGAAAATTCCGCCAATTTAAGCCAAAGAAAGGCGCCAACATAAATATCTGATGAATTCTTTATGGATATTGCCGCCGCCACCAAAAAACCCAAAAGAAAATAATCATACCTGTGGATAACAGACTTGCGATGTCGGTTATCCACAGCCCAGAAAACAAACAAGGCCAGCAAAATTAGATCCGTGGCATAGATACTGACGCTTTGCCATTCATTGAAATACCAGCCGGAATAATATAAAATTTTTCGCGTCTGAAACGGAATCGCGAAAAAAAGAAAATAAAATAGGAATTGTTCAAACCTGCTCATCCTAATTTAATTATAATTAATAACTCAAGATTGTTATATTGACAAAGTCGTTTTAGTATTCTACAATCAAAAAATCTTTCGAGATCTTTAAAAAGGAGGTGGGTAAGATGACAGTGGCATTAAAGAAGCTAAAAAAGTGGTTCATAAATTACAGGAAAAGATCAAATGCTCTTAAACAGTTTTCAAACAATTCATGCTACGACATAGACCTTAAATTATATTTGGATAAATTTTTTAAATTTTTCCCAAGTAACGAGGGAGATAACGAACTTAAACAAGATTTTAGTTTAATAATGTCATCCGGAACCGGATATAATGATGCGTGGCTTGGTAATGGACCTTATAGAGACGCTTCATACACAATCGCGCTCTATAAATCTAAACACAAAAAGAATGTATCTGGCTACTTATGCTGTATAGGATTTGATGTTCAGAAAGTTACGAAAAGCGAGATCGTAGTTAAACAAATACAAGGAAGTTTCGGTAAAGAAGGATTGCTCCGTTTGTTTAAATGGGAGCGTATGATGCTTAAGGTCCTTACAGATTGGGCAAGTCAAAACGGATTTAAAAAAATCTGGGTTATCATGGCTAAAAATAGTTTTTATTATAATAGATATGGTGAGGACAGGAAAAAACGAATGTACATGCATTATGATATAACAGCGAGAAGGTCTGGATTTTCTTTCGATGAAACAAATAAACAATATTTTAAAGTTCTTGATTAAAACCCGATTCTGTCGGGTTTTTGTTAAATCTCAATATAAACCCTCGTGATGTCTTCTCCGCCGTGCTTTATTTGCAATTTACTGCCGCCAAATGATGATTTTAGTTTCTTACCTATCCTTACCGCAAGCTGGTTCTCGGATGTAAAAACGTGTATGCCGTCCGCCTTTTCTTCTGTCCGCAATATTCTGTCCATCGGATCCCGTTCCCTCGCCTGCTTGTCAGAATTCTTGACCGTATTTAAAACATTATTCTTAACGCTTAATTCTTTATTCTTAATACTAATTACAAGCTCTCCCTCAAAGAGTTTATCGCGCGCCATTTTGCAAGCCGGACATAACTCAAACTTAATTTTCCTATCGATCTTTAAGTGGGCGTTCTTTTCCTCTTCAAGCCGGTGATGCCATGCCTTATCGAAGAAAACGCTGTCGCACTCCGGACAAATTATAAATTCTTTTCCGGCTTTGCCGAATTCACTCTCCTCTTTGCGAGAACGCTGATGCCTTCTATTAATGGCGCCCGTCTTCAACGCTATTTTATTGGATTGGCTATTCATAATAGTTATATTTTAACCGACAACCACCACATATACAATTCCCGCCGCAAAAAGCGTAGCCATCAAGTAAAGCATGGATTTTGGAATATTCAAAACATACTCCGGTTCCCTGTCGCCTTTCGTTTTAGCCGCAAGATAGACAAATATCAATACAAACAATATGAGACCGATTGATAAAGAACCGGCCAAACTGATGACGTCTATAAAAGTCCTTAAACCAATGGCAAATAAAAATACCGGCGGAAGAACTGTAAGCAGGCAGGACCATATCCTTTTTAAACCATAGTCCCATCTGAAAACTTCGTCCAGCGCTGCGCCAAGCATAAGAAATGACGTACCCACCGCCAAAACACCGAATATAGAACCGAGAATAACAATTCCGTTTCCAAGAAAATCAAACAATCCGGTTATGGCGTCCGGAGAAGTAACATCGCCGGAAACGCCTACGACAGTAAAAGCAAAAAGCAGATACAAAACACCGACCGTCAATACCGCCCATAAAATGGATTTTTTTAGCTTATCCTCGGCTCCGACCAGTATTTCTTTTTGAATGGGAACGGCCGACATACCGGCAAAAGCAAAAAGCAGAATACCGTAAGGCAGGAACCAGAATTCTAGATTGACGGTTTTGAGATTGTTAACATCAATTTTAGGAATTCCAAATCCCACAACCAGCAGAACAACAAAAATAAATAACGCGGTAAGAACAAGCTCCACCGCTAAAACACGCTTAAGACCCGAAAAAAGAATGATCGAAAGAATTATGGTGAATAAATAACTGTAAACGGTGTTGGATAAATAAAAGAACGGCGAAAGCACATTGGACAGAAAGTCGCCCGAAATTATTATGTAAGCAAGCAGAGCCGAATAAATACTCAAAACAACGGCGAATAACATCACTTTTTTCCAAACGGGACCAAGATATAAACCCGTATAACCGACAATCTGATTTTTATCTTTGGTCCTCAAAACGACTTCTCCGAACATGGCATCAACAGCAAATGTCAGAAAACCGGTCAGCAAAAGAAGCAAAAAACCGATCCCAAAACCTGACTTCGCGAAAGAGAAAGGAATGCCAAACACGCCTACGCCGACCATGCTCCCAACCATAGCGGCGACAGCCAAGAAAAATTTATTATCCCTGATAAAATTATTCATCGTTTTCCGGCTTATGCTTATATATGGAACCAAATTTAGCCCTTATTTTCTGTTCAACAAGCCAGACTACCTGAAGCACGGAGTAAACAAGAATCGTTATTAAGATAGCTTCTTTGAACAATCCTACACCGACGGTAACGCCAATAGCGGCAATGGCCCACAAACTGGCGGCGGTAGTTGTGCCTTCCACTTTTGAACCGTTCCGCAATATGGCGCCGGCGCCTATAAAACCGATACCGACTACGATATTGGAAATTATCCTTGATGGATCATACCCGACTGAACCGATATAGGGCTTAAACGCGTCAACTGATATTGATGTGAATAAAGCCGAAGCAAGACAAACAAGTGAATGAGTCCTTATGCCGGCGACTTTTCTGGCCAATTCTCTTTCAAAACCGACAACAGCCCCAAGCAGAGCCGCCACTGCAACTTTAATTATAATTGAGTAGTCCATAGAAAAATATTAGACCTTTTTATGTTCAAAAACAATATCAGTTAAAAAGACCCGGAGTGGGTCTTGAATCAAGCGGCAACCGGATCCTCTATAAGCCAATGATGTCTCTTCGGAACCGACGGCGGCTTAATATTGGTATGGCAAATTTTGATATGGATATAAAAAACATCATTATAAATTCTATTCCCGCATATATGACATTTTCTGCAAATACAAAAAAGATTGATAATTTTTCTAATCCCAGTCTTATGGCGTCGACATATGTGTAAGCACATTCCCGTTTCACTCTTTTTAAATTTTAAAAATACAAGAGCTTATTATATTTTATCTAAAAGAATGCGTCAATACATCATCCATAGTTCTGACAAACACAAATTTAATATCTTTCTTGACGCTCCCCGGTATATCTTCAATATCCTTTTTATTTTCCAATGGCAGAAGGACCTCCTTTAAGCCGGCCCTGTGAGCGGCAAGGATTTTCTCTTTAACGCCGCCTATTTCCAGCACCTTACCCCTTAAAGTTACTTCTCCTGTCATGCAAACTTCTTTCCTGACATGCTTTTGCAGGAACATAGAAGTCAAAGCAGTAGTAATGGCAATACCCGCGGAAGGGCCGTCTTTCTTGATAGCGGCAGACGGCACATGGATATGAATGTCGGTTTTCACCAAGTCCTCTTTGATATTATGTTTTGCGGCGTAAGACCGCGCGAAGCTCAAAGCCGTTTGCGCTGATTCTTTCATAACCGAGCCCAGTTGTCCTGTCAGAAGCAATCGGCCTTTGCCAGGGACTTGCGCCACCTCAATAGAGAATACCTCTCCTCCGACCGGAGTCCATCCAAGACCGGTAACCACTCCCACTTCGTCCTTCTTCTCGGCAACCTGATGAGTGTATTTCACCGGGCCGAGGTATTTATGAATATCATCCTTACCCACAACAATCTGTTTTTTAGAAGACGATTCCACTATATATCTGATCACCTTTCTAATGATGGCCGCAAGCTGTCTTTCAAGGTCTCTGACACCAGCTTCTCTTGTATGTTTGCCAATCACATCTGAAAGAGCTGAATCGGTTATGGTAAGGGCGAGTTTTTTAAGGCCATGTTCCTTGTATAATTTCGACAAGAGGAATTTCTTGGCGATGTGTAATTTTTCTTCTTCAGAGTAGCCAGGAAATTCTATTATTTCCAGCCGGTCTCTTAGCGCCGGAGGAACGGTATCAAGAACGTTGGCGGTGGCAATAAAGAAAACATCCGATAAATCAAACGGCACTTCAATATAATGATCGGAGAATGTGTGATTCTGTTGCGGATCAAGCGCTTCAAGGAGCGCTGCCGATGGGTCTCCTCTGAAGTCCATGCCTATCTTATCTATTTCATCCAGCATAAAGACGGGGTTTTTAACCCCGGCGGTATTAACGCCCTGGATTATTCTGCCAGGCATAGCGCCGACATAAGTCCTTCGGTGACCTCGTATTTCCGCTTCGTCCTTCAATCCGCCCAATGACATACGGACAAATTTTCTTCCTAAAGCTCTAGCAATTGATTGACCGACTGATGTCTTTCCAGTTCCGGGAGGACCGACAAGGCATAATATCGGTCCCTTGAGTTTCCCGACCTGCTTTTGCACGGCCAAGTATTCAATTATTCTTTCTTTGACCTTGTCCAGACCGTAGTGATCCTGATTAAGTATCTTTTCAGCTTCTTTGATATCTATTTTTTCTTTGGTTCTTTTGGACCATGGCAAGTCAACCATCAAATCAAGATAAGTGCGCAAATACGACACTTCGGGATTGAACGGCGGCATTTTCCCGAGACGATTCAGCTCTTTGACGGCTTTTTCTTCAATTTCTTTCGGCATTCCGGCGGCGGCTATCTTTTGTCTTATCGTATCCATCTCCCCCTTTTCATCATCAACGCCCAACTCTTTCTCTATGCTTTTGAGTTGTTCCCGCAGAAACAATTCTTTTTGCATCTTGCCTATCTGTTTTTTCGTTTCTTTGGCAACGCTTTTCTCGGCTTCAAGTATCTCCGCCTCTTTAACCAGATAGATGTTCAGATGCCGCAGAGCGTCTGTCGCACTTTCCATTTCAAGAATGTTCTGCTGATCATTTATATCCAAATTCAAATTAACGGTCATTAAACTGATGATGTGTTCCGTGTCTTTTAGTTGAGACATCATATATATAATATCGGGGAGTATCATGGGAAACGCCCGCGCTTCCGAAACTACTCGGAATTGTTCTATGGCTTTTCGCAACAATGCTTTTTCTTCAAGATTATCTCTGAGCACAAGCGAAAAAGGGGCGGTCTTAACTTTGAAGAACGGGGTCTCGCTTGTAACTTCCGAAATTCTTGCCTTGACTAGACCCTCAACATCAACCTTGGAAGAACCGTCCGGAAGTTTGAAAACAGATATAACCCGTCCAACGGTGCCAGTCGTAAAAATATCGCGTCTGGCAACATTATCATCTGTGCTTTTTTGAGAGGAAAAAAATATAAGGCGGTCATTGGACAAAGCGTTCTCCAAAGCGCCGATTGACTTAGGCCTTTGAACTATGAGCGGAATAACCGTCTTAGGGAATAAGACGGTATTTTTAAGAGCTATTAGAGGAAGCTCTTCGGGAATTGGTATGTTGTTGACTTTAAACTCTGATTGAGACATTTACGCAGATTATATCAAATTTTTCTTAAAAATCAATAGTACCAATCCTCTCTAGACGGAGCGTCTTTAATGAGTTCAAACGCCTCTTCGGCAGAGTCAACTATTTTGTATATATTAAGGTCTTCCTTATCAATGGTTTTAAACTTTTCATATAAATGTTCTCTCAAAAGTTTGTCTATCGGCTCCCAGTAATCCTTGCCCAACAGAATAACGGCGACATTCTCCGATATTTTTTTGGTCTGAATTAATGTTATCAACTCAAACATCTCATCCAAAGTGCCAAGACCGCCTGGAGAAAATATGTAGGCCCGAGCGGCAAAAGAAAGCATGACTTTTCTGGAAAAGAAATAGTGGAAAGCCATGCTCTCCTGAACATAAGGATTTATTCTCTGTTCAGTGCCAAGTTGAATATTTAATCCAATGGACTTGCCTCCGCCCTCAACGGCGCCGCGATTGCCCGCTTCCATAATTCCCGGTCCGCCGCCGGTTACCACGGCAAAACCCGCTTCAGCCGCCATCTTGCCAAGTTTGCGGGCCTCTTCATACCATTTGTCTCCTTCCAGGAATCTCGCCGAACCGAAAAATGATACGGTTTTTTTGTAGTCAGCCAAAAACTGCCAGCCGTCCACAAACTCGGAAA
>MFEK01000017.1:869-4207 GCA_001779925.1 Candidatus Doudnabacteria bacterium RIFCSPHIGHO2_01_FULL_46_14 | reverse complement strand
GTATAATGACTTCATTCGGGTGAACTGAAAGTTTCAACTTTCAATCACCCTCACTAGTCATTATAAATCAAAGCTCTCGCCGGGTTTAGGAACAACGGCATCCAGATTGAGAACTCTTTTGATTTTCCTTGAAAGCGCCAATGAGGAATCCTCTTCCCCTTGAACCACAAATACTTTCTTGAGTTTGCCTTCACCAGCGGCTTGTTTAACCCATTCTGTCAGCATATTTTGATCGGCGTGAGCCGAATAACCTCCGATCGCTTCAACCCTGCAGTTAACGGCAACTTTTTCGCCGAAAATTCTAACCTCTTTTTCTCCGTCCAATATCCTTCTGCCCAAAGAATTCTTGACCTGGTAACCAATGAACAAAATGGTTGATCTTGAATCGGATAAATATCTTCTTTCGTGGTGTAATATTCTTCCTCCGGTGGACATTCCCGAACCGGCGAGAATTATTTTCGGCGGAGGAACATCGTTGATCTGTTTTGATTCATCGGCCGTGCGGGTGAATTTCAATCCTGGAAAATTGAATATGTCGTCCCCGGAATTAATTACATATCGCGTTTTTTGATTAAAATAACTGGAATGTCTCTTGTAAACCTCGGTTAGATTAGTTGCAAGCGGCGAATCAACATATACGGGAATATTCGGAATCTTCTTCTCGTTTATGAGATTATTAAACTCGTATAGAATTTCCTGGGTTCTTTCCATGGCAAACGAAGGTATCATCAGAACGCCGCCGTTTTTTATAGTTTCAATGACTATGTTCTCAAGAAGATTTTTCCTTTCGTTCTTATCTTCATGGATACGCGAGCCATAAGCCGATTCTATAACGACATAGTCGGCATCGGTAACAAATTTGGTGGGCTGAAGAAGCGGAGTCGGTGGATTTCCCAAATCGCCGGTAAAATATATTTTGCCGGTTGTCTGGTTATCCATCGGATATTGTATCTCCACTATTGATGAACCCAATATATGTCCGGCATCATTAAGAACGGCTTTGATTCCGTCTCCGATATCAATACCCTCCTCATAATTGACATCTTGAGTCAATTTAAGCACTCCCTCCAGGTCATCAATGGAAAATAAAGGGTCGTGTCCGGCATCGTTAGCTTCCTGTTTAATTAAGTTAAGGTTATCCGGCAGAGCGTTTTTTACCAAATCAAGAGTCGCGCCGGTCGCGATAACTTTGCCCCTGAAGCCCTCTTTATAAAGTTTAGGCAAACGCCCGACATGGTCGGTGTGACTGTGGGTTATAAATATAACATCAATTCCTGACGGATCATATGGAAATTTTTCATAATTCAGATCTTCCGCGTATCTTGAACCCTGGAACATCCCACAATCAACAAGAATCTTCTTTGTCCCAAAATCAACGAGATAATTGGCTCCGGTAACGGATCTCGCTCCGCCGTAAAATGTTATATTAAAACTCATACAAATAATGATACCATGTAACCGATTATCGTCATTGTTGCTATCGGCGGCAAAGCGGCCATTGCCCTGCGCTTTTCCTGGTTTAGAAAAATAACATGAGTAAGAAAGAGTCCAAGCAAAGAAAACACGGCCGTAATAACCGCCGACATCATGGAAACCCTAACCAAAGAAGCCGCAAAGATCAGCGGCAACGCAATATCTCCCGAGCCGAGTACCATAAAATTCTCCCCTATTCCCGCTTTTGCTTCTTCTTTCCCGTAGAAAAATCCTCTGAATTTTAACGGTATTAAGAACCCGAATACGGCTCCGCTTTCAATCATGCTTTTCGCCATTGTTACCATGTGTTTGGTCACATAAACTGCTATTATGTCATATAGAGACAGAACAACCAGCAAGAGAAGTCCAAACTCAATGGAAATAGAAAGACCAAATACGGCTCCAATGCCTCCGATCCCCAGAATAATTCCTAGATTATGAAGCAATACGCTCCTCCCTATTGAGAATATAAAAGTAAAAACAATAGCTGTCGCCAAATTTAAAGGTGAAGGAATAAAAGTACCCAAAATCACCTGGGTTCCGGAGAAAACTATCAATAAAAGAAAAAGTTTGAATGAGAAACTGGCAATTCTTTTATGGCGAGCCACGAAAAAAATTGCTGCTAACAAAACAATTAAGATAACAAAATCTGTCGGCGTAAATTTTACGGCTCCGTACTCGCTGATATCGCCAAAATTAAAAGAGCGGCTATATGCGGTATACAGACCCACAGCCAGCGTAAGACCGAAAAGTATGGCTTCATTAATGAACAACGATAATCCAATTAGGAAATTCTTCATTATCTTACTATTATTGTAGCCGATTCTTCGGAGTTTTTCTCGTTATGGTAACTGAATATTCCTTTAGCGGCAAAGGTAAAAGCAAAGAAGCTTCCCTGCGGCACATCGCCGATGCTGTCAAAACCGACCAGATCATCGCCGACTATCCTAATGGGAAAAATGCTTTCGTTCTTAAACCTTACCGTGTCGCCGGCGTGAATTCTTAAATTTGTGGGACTAAAAACACCATTCCTGTAAGAAACCGTATAAACTCTCGGCTGTATCGCGTCCGGCGTCGGTCCGACGGATGAGCCGATATTTCCCGCCACATCCGGAACTACTGGTTCTCTGAACATGCTCACGGAAAGCGCCAGAAGCACCAGAAAAAGCACTATTAAAAGCCAGGACAGTCCGGCCGAATTGTTCAAAGCCCTTGTCTCTTTTTCTTTTTTTAAAGCAAGCTCCACCCGGACCTGACCCGGTTCCGGCTCAAATTTAGATTCAATTTGATCAAATATCGGTTCCATATATTATTATACTGAAAGTATACCATGCATGGATAAAAATTTAAAATGGCCATAGCTCTCCTTTTCTTGTTTAATTGTTTAAGAACTCACGGACAACATCCTTGTCTGACCAGGGAAGTTTCTTTCCTCCAGCCACAGCCATTGATATCTCTGAACCTTTTCCTGTAATTATAACTGTGTCACTCTCTCTGGCAGATTTTAATGCTGTTCTTATCGCTTCCCGGCGGTTAAGAACTTTAGAAACCTTTAAACTTTGAAAATTCTGACTTGATGAAATACCTGAAAAAATATCTTCAATTATTTTTTCAGGGTTCTCGTCGTAGGGATCTTCATTGGTCAGTATTATTTCATCGCAATATTCCGAGGCGATCCTGCCGAATTCCGGCCTTTTCCATTTATCCCTCCCACCGCCGGCGGCGCCTAAAACGCAAATCAACTTTAAATTTTTAAACTTTAAATTTTCTTTTAGTGTTTTGTAAACCGCTTCCAAACTCTCCGGCGTATGCGCATAATCAACCACCACATTGAACGGCTCCCGCTGAATAAATTCCATTCTTCC
>MFEK01000017.1:0-793 GCA_001779925.1 Candidatus Doudnabacteria bacterium RIFCSPHIGHO2_01_FULL_46_14 | reverse complement strand
GCGGCAAGGCAGTTCAAAATGTTAAACTGACCGGCAAATTTAGTGGAAAATAAAGTACCGTAAATTTCAAAGGATGTTCCTTCGGGTCCGGATTTAAAGTCCGAGACCCGCATGTCTCCCGCCTTAAGACCGTAGAATATCTTGCGCCTGGACGGAAAATTACTGAATAATTTAAGATGGGAATCGTCGGAATTCAAAACATGTATATTTTTTGTGACGGCAAAAAGCTCCTGCTTGGCTTTGTAATAATTTTCAAACGAACCGTGGCTTTCAATGTGTTCCTTGTGAAGATTGGTAAATACGGCGCAGTCAAAATTCACTCCGAGATGACGTTTTTGCCTGATACCCTCCGAAGTAACTTCAAGAACTACATATTTACATCCGGCTTTTTTCGCTTCATATAGAAATCTCTGAAGCTTAAACCGACCGGGCATAGTCATCTTTAAAGTATTCGGCCATTCTTTCTCTTTTATCTTGAATCCAAGCGAACCTATCGCCGCAACCGGCTCACCGACGCTCTCAAGAATTTTAGTTATCAGAAAAACCGTTGTTGACTTACCCTTCGTTCCCGTCACGCCGATAACTTTCATTGACCGCGATGGAAATCCATACGCAACCGCTCCGGCATAAGCAAGCGCCGAATGATACATCGGCGCAAAAAAATCAAAAACCGGCTTCGGTATCAGTTTTTTAGCGCTCTTTAAACTTTTATCCAATAAACCTTCTTTAAACATAATTATTAGCGTATTCTCCCGGCAAGATTGTACGCAAAATACCAGAATTTCGAAATAAC
>MFEK01000016.1:220459-242867 GCA_001779925.1 Candidatus Doudnabacteria bacterium RIFCSPHIGHO2_01_FULL_46_14 | reverse complement strand
GAGCGGGAACGGAGCCGAACACCTTGCGGTGTTCGGTGGAGTGGACGCTACGGCGTGACGGAATTCAATAGTCAGTAATTTTGGAAATAGGTTCTAACTTGGTACAATAAACACACCAAAAAATCTCGAAAATTTTTCGAGATTTTTTTGTTTGGAAAATATTTACGACATTGACAGTCCGGCCGCAAACCATATAATTGAGCTAGTTTTAACAACGGCTGAAGGAGGCCTTTATGCCGATTCCAAAGGATCGCAATTCGGTTTGCTGGATTCGAGGCGGCTCTGGTTCGTGTCCGAAATGCGGACTCTGCCACCACGAATTGGAGACTGGTGAAGAATATACCTGCGAAAATTGCGGGAAAAAATTCACAGCTTGGCCAGTTGATCCGCGCTACAACCCGCAACCGCAACTGGAAATCATTTGAAGGGAGACTAAAAACTATGGATCAAGCCGCAGAATTTGCTCTTGTCGAACAGCGGTATATGGACCGCGACCCTCTGAACCTGGTGATGCTTGAGGCGAGGGGAAGTGAATCGCACCTGGAAGAAAGCATCTTTCTACTACTCGAGCGAATCGAATCCAAGAAAGGCCGGCTGGTCAAAAGAGTCGTCCTTGGATTCTTCGCTCCAGAAAACTATTATCAGACGTTTTGGGGCGCAATCAACAGCCAGTTCAAGCGTATGGCGGACGCTCTGAGTGGATATTCGAAACTCGAGCCATATGAAGCGGATCCGGCGCTTTCGGTTGCTGATCAGTGGACAATGAAACACCTGCACCGCCATGTGGAGCAGTTGATTAACATGACTAAAGTCAGCCAAGCACACGCCAAATTCCGAAAATACCTCATTGCTTACTTCAATCACACAGTTGCACAGATGCGCTCCTACGCATTATGAAAGACGACAATTCGGGCACGCTGATGAGACACTCTCTTCCGCGTGCCCACTCGACCCTTTAAAACGAGTCTTTTATTTTATCCCAAAAACTTTTATTAATATTCACTGTTTCGCCGGATTCTTCCGCAAGAGCTTTTAGCAGCTCTTTTTCTTTTTTATTCAATTTCTGCGGAGTGATCACGCGCACCGTGACCAGATGATCGCCCCGGCCTTTTCCTTCGAGGTGGGGTACGCCCCGGCTGGCCAAGCGCAAGACTTTGCCGGACTGGACACCGGCCGGGATTTTCAACATCACTGGACCGTCCACAGTGGCTACCTCAACATCTCCGCCGAGCGCGGCCTGATAAAAACTCACTGGTACTTCTGAATGGATATGAAATCTGTCGCGCTTGAACTCCGGATGGTCGCGAACGTTAATCTCAATATACAAATCGCCGGGCGGGCTGCCGCGGTAACCCATTTCGCCCTCTCCAGACATGCGCAAGCGCTGGCCATTGTCTATGCCGGGCGGAATCACCACTTTGATTTTCTTTGATTGTTTCTTTATCCCTATACCCTTGCATTCCTCGCATTCTTTTTCCGGCACCTTGCCGGTGCCCTGACAGCGGTCGCACATTTCGGCTCGCTGAAAACTGCCGAGGATGGTGCGCTGGTGGGTCACGATCTGCCCCTGGCCATGGCATTTTGGGCAAGCTGTCACTTTACTGCCTGGCTCCGCACCCGAGCCTTGGCATTTCGGACAGGCGGATTTTTTTTCTAAATTTATTTCCTTATCAGTCCCAAAAACGCCTTCCAAAAAATCAATTGTCATCTGCATTTCCAAATCTACGCCTTGCTCTCGACGAGACCTGGCCTTGCTCTGCCCGCCGAAAATATTGGAAAAGATATCGCCGAAATCTCCGCCAAACGCGGATCCGCCTCCGGCGGAAAACCCGCTAAAATCAAAATCACCAAAATCAAAGCCCCCAAAGCCGCCACCTGCTTGTCCGCCTCTGGCGGATTCAAAGGTCTGGCCAAACTGATCGTATTGCTTTCGCTTGGTATCATCCGAAAGCACTTCATAGGCTTCGTTAACCTCGCGAAACCGATCAGCCTTGCCGCCCTGTTTGTCCGGATGAAATTCGTGTGCCAATTTACGGTAGGCACGGCGAATCTCGTCTTTGGACGCGGTTTTTGATATTCCTAAAGTTTCGTAATAATTCTTAGTCATAAACGATCCTACTGATCCGAATGAATTCACATGCGAATGATCCTAATATTCGGAACATTCGGATGCTATTCGTAGATTCGGATCGCATTTTTCTCATGCTCACAGAAATCCGTGATCACATCCTCGGGGATTTCCCTGGGAATATGCGCCATTTCCGCGCTTTTATTCATCAGGCAGTTTTGCCGCTCGTTGTGCGGCAGGCCGATTTGATGGCCAAATTCATGAAGTGCGGTGGAAGCCTCGTAATTTACAAGAACTTTTGGATTTTCATCCGTAAAATCCTGAAGCGCATTGTAAAACAAGATGATACCGTATTCTTGATAAGTCAGCCCCAATAAATCCGGCTGGTCAGCCGAGCTACTAGCGTACAGCAGATAAAGAACGGCGGTATCATCGGAGGACTCGCGGTTGCGGTATTGTTTCACCAGTTTCTCGATCCCTGTTTCGTCGACCTCGCGCTCATAAAGAATATTATTATCGGAAATGATGTACGAGGTGGGTTTGCCGGTAATCTGCCGAACGCGATCGCGCAAGAGATCCAATGCTTCATAGCGCGCACCAATGTCCTGCATGGTGTCCACCTCAATGACGATTTTCTTGTACTTGCCTCCGAGGTAATCCGCGCGCGCGTCCCCATCATAATGCAGACTCAGGACATGGCGGAAAAAAGGCACGGCCGTAAATCTGGAGCGCAATTCACGATTGAAATAGTTATCGTCAGGGCCGCTGGCCTGAATTTTTACCCAAGAAAAACTGAGGGAAAGACCGATAACAATGAACAAGAAACAAATAACTAGTAACTTTTTCACCCCGTTAGAAATTCCTTATTGTTAATGCTGGGCTGATAAACGGTTCTCATATTATGGGCGAATGAATCGAGTGGACATCAGATTTCTAACGGGATTCATTTCTTATCTTCGAATTTCGCGTCTTCCGGCTTGTCTTTCTGCTCATCGGACTTTGCCTTTTCCGAATCCCCTGCCTCGCTGGCAGGTGGGTGGCTGTCCGAGTTATGAGTTTTGACATCTGGGTTCTGCTTGTACATTTCCGCGCCGACTTTTTGAATCTCCTGCGATAGAACATCCATTTGCTTGCGAATTTCTGCGCTATCACTACCGTCCTTGGCTTTTTTCAGTTCCGCGGCTTTTGTTTCCAGGGAAGATTTAGTTGCGGCATCTACCTTGTCTCCGGCATCTTTTAGAGTCTTTTCTACGACGGACACAAGCTGGTCTGCTTGGTTTCGCAGGTCAATCAATTCACGGCGCGCCCTGTCCTCTTCGGCGTGGGCCTCGGCCTCTTTTTTCATGCGCTCAATCTCGTCCTTGGAAAGATTCGAGGAACCGGAAATCGTAATATGCTGCTGCCTGCTGGTCGCTTTATCTTTGGCCGTGACTTTTAAAATGCCGTTGGCATCAATGTCAAATGTCACCTCCACCTGGGGCATACCGCGCGGCGCGGGTGGCAGGCCATCGAGAATAAACCGACCGAGCGGTTTATTGTCCGCGGCCATCGGCCGCTCGCCCTGTAAAATATGAATCTCCACCGAGGTCTGACTGTCCGCAGCTGTAGAAAAGACCTGCGATTTGGAGGTGGGAATTGTAGTGTTGCGCTCGATGAGAGGAGTGGACACGCCTCCCAATGTTTCAATTCCCAAGGTCAAAGGGGTAACGTCTAAAAGCAGAACATCTTTGACTTCTCCGCCCAGAACACCAGCCTGCACAGCCGCACCCTTGGCTACGGCCTCCATCGGATCCACGCCATGCTCTACCTGTTTGCCCACATAATTTTCCACGAATTTCTGCACAATAGGCATGCGGGTCGGCCCGCCGACCATAATGATCTTGTCAATGTCTTTCGGCGAGAGTTTGGCGTCAGTGATGGCCTGCTCCAGAGAGGTGCGGGTCCGGTCAACGATGGGCTTCACCAGCTCCTCAAGCTTGGCTCTCGTCATTTTTTTGCTGAAATGTCTGGGACCGGAGGCGTCAGCCGTAAGGAACGGTAAATTAATCTCAGTCTCGAGAGTCGTGGAAAGCTCTATCTTGGCCTTTTCGGCAGCTTCTTTTAGCCGATTGTAAGCCATCTTGTCGGAACGCACATCTATGCTGGATTCTTTTTTAAACTCTTCAGCCAAATAATCAATTATTGCTGTATCCATATCCGTGCCGCCAAGCTTGGTATCGCCAGAGGTAGAAACCACCTCAAACACGCCCTGGCCGAAATCCATAATCGTCACATCCAGCGTGCCGCCCCCAAGGTCAAATACCAAAATCTTCTGCTCATGCTCGGTTTTATCAAGGCCATAAGCGAGCGCGGCCGCGGTCGGCTCGTTAATGATGCGGATGATCTCCATCCCCGCGATTTCTCCGGCGTTTTTCGTGGCCTGGCGCTGGGCATCATCAAAATATGCCGGCACAGTAACTACAGCTTTGGTAACCGGACTGCCGAGATAAGCCTCGCTGTCTTTTTTTATCTTCTGCAAAATAAACGCGGAAATCTGCTCCGGCGTGTATTCCTTATCAAGCATTTTTACTTTTTCTTTGGTACCCATTTTGCGCTTCACTGCGTACACTGTACCCTCCGGATTGGTCACAGCTTGCCTCCGCGCCGGCTCGCCCACCAAAAGCTCGCCATCTTTTGTCATAGCCACATAGGACGGGAAAGCTTTACCACCGCCCACTGTGGTCCCTTCCGCGGACGGAATCATTACCGGCTTGCCGCTCTCGAGCACAGAGGCCGCGCTATTTGATGTTCCTAAATCTATACCAATAATTTTTGTCATTTAGATGTTTTTCTTTCTGTCACCCCCGAGGAGTCGGGGGTCCATTCTTATCTTATTAATTATTTTTTTACTGTATCCCCGACTACTCGGGGATACATACTACAAAATATCTTCATATAAATCTCTCCATTCTGGATTCTTTTCTTCGATTAGTCTTATTTTCCATGCGCGATTCCATTTTTTTAACTGTTTTTCCCTTAATGCTGCTGCTTCCTGCGTTTCAGCTATCTCATAATAAACTAGTTTATTAACTTCATATTTCTTAGTGAAACCTTCTACGACTTTATTCTTGTGCTGCCAAGTCCGTGCTATTAAACCGCTAGTTGAACCGATATACAATGTGCCATTTCTCTTACTTGCCAAAATGTAGACATAATACTGCATACTCTGAATCCCTCCTCGCATTCACTCCCGCGAAGGCGGGAGTCCATGGATCCCCACCTTCGTGGGGATGAAAGTGGCTCGTTTCACTTCGCCACTTTCACCTTTGCCGGCCTTATTACCTTATTATTAAGCTTGTAACCTGACTGCACCTCTTCGATTATCGCCCCTGATTCTCCTCCGCTCTCTACCATTTCCACTGCTTCATGCAGTTCGAAATTAAATTTCTCACCGACTGTTTTAATCTTTTCCACGCCCATTTCCAGCAAAGTCTTTTCCAGCTGCTGCACTATTTTCAACACTCCGTCAGCCCAGCTCTGAAATCTCTCGTCTTGAGGCGCGTTTCGGAGTGCCTGTTCCAGGCTCTCAAGGATCGGCAAAATCTTGACCACTGTAATCTCTTGCGCAAACTGCACCAGCTCTTTGTTTTCTTTGTCCCGACGTTTCCGGTAATTTTCAAAATCCGCTGCCGCTCTTTTCCAATTATTTAAATATTCTTCGGCTTTCTGTTGGTATTCTTCTAACTCTTTTTCATCCGGCATAAAATAGATTAAAATTTAATATTTGAAATTGAAACCATAATCACAGCGCCCAGTCCGTTTGCTAGCATTTTCTTAACATATTCCAGCAAACTAATATTCCTTGCGTATTTCATGCGCTTCGGACCAATGATGCCAATCACGCCCTTTCCGCCGCGTGGCAGGCTAACATGCGTCACAACCAGACTGAAATCTTTAGCCAAAGGCACAGGTGCTTCTCGGCCGATATAGGCTCTTACCTCAGAGCTTCCGGATTTTGCCAAATCTTTGCCATAAAGGGAAATGTTTTCCAAAAATTTTGAAATCTCCTTGACCTCTTGCGTACTAACGCTCTCATCAATGACATTGGAAAGCCCGGTAGAGCTGGTACTGCCGGGCAATAGCGCAAATGCCGCGCCTTGAGCCTGCTTGGCTAAAAGCTTCGTAAGGCTCTGGCCGAGTTCCGCATATTGTTTCTGGAGTGTTCGCAGCTCAATTTGCAATTTGTGCTGCTCGATCTGCGACAGCTCCAAATGCTTCATGAGCTTGTTCACGAAAAACCGGAATCCTTCATCAGTAGGCACCCGGCCGGCCGAGGTATGGGGCTGGTAGATATACCCGGCTTTTTCCAAAGCCTGCATTTCGTTTCTTATGGTCGCTGCGCTGACCGCAAAGCCGTACTGATCCGAAAGCTCACCCGAGCCCACCGGCTGGCCGCTGATGGAATATTCCTTGACGATTGCCGCCAATATTTTGGCCTGTCTTTGTGTGATTTCACTCATATCGCTCAAGTATTATAAAATTAGCACTCAACCATGTCAAGTGATAATTCCTCCTACGCCAAGGCTACGGGGAACGAGAAAAATAGTACAAAAAATTAATCTGTCCACACCCGCCCGTCCGAAGCTTCAGCGAAGGAGGGTCAAGTGATAATTAAAGAAAAAACGGGAGGTGTTTTGCGGCAAGATTTTCTTTCAATCTTGCACAAAACACTCTCCCGCCATATTTGACCAGGCTTCTACCAAGCAGGTCTTTTCCTTGGAGTACCTGAGATTATGCTTACCCTTGGGTCCTTCGGGTCTCCGGGGATCACCCTACTGGTTTCATCTATGGTTGACTGCGAATGTCCAGGCTGTACCTGGGCCGGATTTGCTTTGTCTGCAAATTCAGCATCGTCCGACGCCGTAACCTCGTCTTTTTCTACCATGAGCACTCTCCTTTCCAGTTCACTGTACCTCTGCATTTCCATCAACGCGCACCTCTGAATCCCTTGGCTTATTCGATACGCAATAGCGCGAACAACCCTCCTTGTTTTCCGCAATAAAGCATAGACCTTTTTACAACGAAGGCCGTAAAGTTCCGCGGGTGTCCCAAAATCACCGCACTTCGCGCAAACATAATCATACCCGAGTCCTGGCACCAAAACGTGCCTGTAATCTTCCGGAATAGGACTCCCATATGCTAAAACTTTCTCTTTCATGGTCCCCCCTCTTGCAGAATCCAACTAATTCCGTCATTCAGCAGCTCCTGGAAAAGGACATTTGATGCAATACAAATGTTGAGTTCCACAGCGCCAACCGAGCGCGCCATTTGGTGTTCGCTCAGCAGAAACTCTGTGTACTCCAGCATATCCAGCACATTGACGCCAGCACGGCCAGCTTTGGCAAGCAACGCAGTAAAAAGTTCATGCGCCGAGTTTATATCATTACTTGAAAATACAGGCAAGACAAAACATTCATAATTTATCTTCTGCATTCTGCGAGCTATCCGCGCCCGCCTTGCTCGGTCTTCGTCTGAACCAGATAATGAACCAAAAGGGTCCAAAAATCTTGACATGAAACCTCCCTATAGTTTTGAATTCCATCGGGACAAATCAATTTGCGATTCGTTCCAAATTAAATTCAAAATTGCCTAAAATAAAAATCTGACCCTTTTCACCGGGTCAGGTTTCGCTCATTTTGCGTTAGAGTATCTTACTATGCAAAAGAAAACACCTGAACCGGTCGGTCAGTAAAGAAAAAATAAAACCAGAAAATAGTTAGGTTACTGCGCATGAAAATATACTAACCAAAGTTAAAAATATTGTCAAATTCTGCTATTCGACTAGCTCTGCCACTACCACATACCGCTTCAGGGAAGTCCCAAGCGGATAAGAGGTCTGCAGAGTGAGAAGTTTTTTGCCTGTTGTATTCTGGGCAAGCACGCTCAGATCATTTTTCTCAACTACGCGCGATTCAATTACTTTATAAACATATTTATAGCCATCATGGTCAGAAATATAAATTTCTGCGCCTTTTTCGATGCGAGGTAGGAGCGCGAATATAGTTTTGTATTTCCCTGGTGACCAGGCATTGTCAGAAGAGTGTCCGAAAATGTAGACATTTCCCGGCTGGCCGGGCTCTGCTGTGCCTGGATAATGAACCGCGCCGACCTGGAGAATTTCCTGAAATTTATCCTCGTTTATCTCCTCAGTATATCTGACTGGCGCGTCAATATTGAGGCTGGGCACCAGGAGCTTATTTGGCTCCATTTTCTCTGCGGTGGGTGCAGGCACCTGCTGATAGTTATCTCGCCTCAGCTCATACTCAATGTTTTTACGGAAATAATCGAAATTCAATGCCAGAAAAACAGCGACGGCCAGAAATAATATGATAATTATTCTTTTGAACATTTGAATCTATTATAATACAATACCCCTCCCTTTTTCCCTCCCCATCAAGGGGAGGGAGAAAAAAGAGGAGCATTTTCTTCAAACACTCTTCTGGAGTATTAGAGTATCGGTTTAGCGCGCATTACGCCCCAGGAGAGCAAAAGCAAACCCAGCGTGAAATAGCTGAACGCCGCAGGGTCAGTACCGGTTCGCGGCAAAGTATCGGAAGCAAGCGCTTCTTCATCGGTCGGCCCGCCCACCCCGTCGCCTTCAACTACTCCGGCAACTTGGCCGGTAGTGTCAATCTCTGCCGGCGCGCCCATAAACCCAACGCGCTCGCCATTCACGAAATACGACGCGCTCGATACCGCGAATACGTCAGTCGAGACTGCTCGCACTGTAATGTTCGCTGAGAAACTGCCGCCGACCGCGATGGCCGGAACGGAAATCGTGACCACTTGTCCCGCTGCAGTTGCTCCAGGCGTCGAACTCACAAACTCTACTGAAGAGTCGAGCTCAACCTGCAAAGTTCCCGGATCCAAAACATGAGGCGCAGTGTTGAAAATCTGCACCGTTTCCGTATAGACTCCGCCAACCACTTTGCCGGTTACCGGCCAGAATTTCATCACCGTATGCGGACCGCCGTGATCAGCGCTGGCGATGCCGAACCCGGCAAATGCAAGAGCTGTGATAGCCAACACCTGACCAAAAATCTTTAGTGACTTCATAGGATTACCCCTTTCGAGTTAAGTATTAAGTTAAAATATAAACTGCCGAAATCAATGATCGGCACTCGAGGCATGCGGTCAATATAGATTCTAATTGCACGCGGTGAAATATAAAATCACCTGAATTTCAGGTGATTTTTGGCAATATTCTTGGATATAAGTCTAGGCTTTGAGATGTTTCGCCAGATACTGCCCAGTGTAGGATTTTTTGACGCGGGCGACCTCTTCCGGCGTGCCTTGGGCAATGATCTCGCCGCCCTTGTCGCCGCCCTCAGGACCGAGGTCAATGATCCAATCCGCGTATTTGATGACATGGAGATTATGCTCGATAACCACTACTGTATTGCCTTTGTCTGCGAGCTTGCCGAGCACAGTGAGCAGGCGTTTTACGTCTTCAAAATGCAGGCCAGTGGTTGGCTCATCTAAAATATAGAGAGTTTTGCCGGTTTGCGTGCGCGCCAACTCTGTGGCGAGTTTGATGCGCTGAGCTTCCCCACCGGACAGTGTAGTTGCTGACTGACCGAGATGCATGTAGCCAAGACCCACGAGCGAGAGCACGTCGAGCTTGCGGTAAATGATAGGAATATTTCGGAAAAAAATGCGTGCTTCATCCACAGTCATCTCCAACACATCATAAATAGTTTTGCCCTTGTAATGAATGTCCAGCGCTTCCTTGTTGTAACGCTTGCCTTTGCACTCTTCGCAGGCCACGTATACATCCGGCAGGAAATGCATTTCAATCTGAATCACGCCGTCTCCCGCGCACGCTTCACAGCGGCCGCCTTTGACATTAAAAGAAAACCGGCCTGGGGCATAACCGCGCATTTTCGCTTCCGGAGTTTCGGCAAACAAATCGCGAATGTAGGTAAACACTCCGGTATAGGTCGCGGGGTTGGAACGCGGCGTGCGGCCGATCGGCGACTGATCAATGTTGATGACCTTATCAATGTTATCCAGGCCGAGGATTTTTTTATGCTCTCCGGGAATGTCTTTCGAATTATAAAAATACGCGGAAAGGGCCTTGGCGAGAATGTCATTGAGGAGAGTGGATTTGCCGCTGCCGGAAACTCCGGTGATGCAGATAAATTTACCAAGGGGAATATCTACCTGGATATCCCGGAGATTATGCTCTTTTGCTCCATAGATGGAAATCTTTTTGCCATTGCCCACACGGCGCTTGCCCGGTATGGCGATTGATTCCAGGCCGGCCAGATAACGGCCGGTAAGTGAATTTGGATTTTTTTTGATCTCTTCCGGAGTACCGACTGCCACGACCTCGCCGCCATGCTTGCCTGCTCCTGGACCGATATCCACAACCCAGTTAGCGGCGGCAATCGTGTCCTCGTCATGTTCCACTACGATCACAGTATTGCCGAGGTCGCGCAGCGCCATAAGAGTGTCGAGTAAACGGTCATTGTCGCGCTGGTGCAGGCCAATGGACGGCTCATCGAGAATATACAAAACCCCTGTTAGGCCAGATCCGATCTGTGTGGCCAAACGGATGCGCTGGGCTTCCCCGCCGGATAGAGTGTCCGCACTGCGGTTGAGCGTCAGGTACTCCAGTCCCACATTGGAGAGAAATTTCAAACGGGTACCAATCTCTTTAATAATCTGCTTGCCGATCTTCTGGTCTTTTTCCGAGAGCTTTTTGCTGAGGCCCTCAAAAAAATCCTGCAGGATATCCACGGTCAGTGAGGACACATCCATGATAGATTTCTCCAAAACAGTTACCGCGAGAACCTCCGGCCGCAAGCGACGGCCGTTACAGGTCGGGCAAATCTTCAGGCGCATGTACTGCTCAATCTCCTGACGCATATAGTCCGAATCAGTTTCTTTATAGCGCCGCTCAAGATTGGGAATCACGCCTTCAAATTCCACCTTTCCATCTTTCGCGCCGTATAAAATAATATCCAATGCTTTTTTTTCCAATTCTTTGACTGGGTTTGATGCAGAAAAACCGTAAGCAACCGCCACGTCCTCAATGATGCGGTCATACCAGGAAAGACGGGCCGTAGTTTTGCTCCATGGCCGGATAGCGCCCTCTGCAAGCGAGAGGCGCGGGTTAGGAATAACGAGCTGCGGATCAACCTCGAGCTTTGTGCCGAGACCCGTGCAATCCGGACACGCGCCATGCGGCGAGTTGAAGGAAAAATTGCGCGGGTGCAACTCCGCAAGAGACATATGCCCATCGGGGCAGGCGAATTTTTGCGAAAAAGTCTGCGTGCGGCTTGCATCCGGCTGGAAAACAATGGCGCTTTCATTGCCAAGGTCAAGCGCGGTTTCCAGAGAATCGTTCAAGCGGGCGCGTTCATTTTTATCGATAGTGATGCGATCTACCACCACATCCAAGGAGTGTTTTTTCTTTTTATCAAGATTCAAAGCGATCGCTTCATCCAAATCCATGAACGTACCATCGAGTCGCACGCGCGCATAACCGGCCTTTTTTATTTCTTCCAGCACTAGACGGTGTTCGCCTTTGCGGTCGGCAATAAAAGGAGCCAGGATCATTATTTTCGTATCTTGCGGCATTTCCATGATTTGATCCACCATGGCTGTTACTGTCTGGCCGGTAATCTTTTTTCCGCAAACCGGACAATGCGGCTTGCCAATGCGTGCGTAAAGCAAACGCAAATAATCATAAATCTCTGTTACTGTACCAACCGTGGAACGAGGATTGTGCGAGGCGGATTTCTGGTCAATGGAGATGGCGGGACTAAGGCCTTCGATTTGTTCCACGTCCGGCTTGTCCATGAGCCCTAAAAATTGCCGGGCATATGCTGACAGGCTCTCCACATAACGGCGCTGGCCTTCCGCGTAAATCGTATCAAATGCCAACGAGGATTTGCCTGATCCGGAGATGCCGGTAAATACAATCAGTTTATTGCGCGGCAAATCCAGATCAATGTTCTTGAGGTTGTGGACCTTCGCGCCGCGGATCTTGATCTGGCCAAAATCTTGCTCGGGTTTCTTCTCAATTTTTTTTGTCATATGGGGGCACTCTTGAAAATGAAAAAAAGTCAAAGGGGTTTACCCGCCTAAATTTTTCTTTGAAAGAAAAAATTTTGGGCGGGCGAGTAACTGCCTGCCATTCTAGCACTCAAGTCAAGACAAGTCAACACGAACAGTAGAAACAATGACATGAATTGTTGCGGGACGGGGCTATGCAGAATATAATATCCTTATCAAAGGAGGCTCTATGAGCGACAATGGTAACGGAAAACCGCCGGTTCTGATTGTTGTGATCGCCGCGGAGGAAAGGTATATCGAGCCAGAAGTGTGGAATCACCCGCAGATCTGGTTTGCGAGAGAGGATGAAATTACAACATCTTCACAGATCCCGGACACAGTATGTCTATTGATAGTCAACAACAGTCTCATGTCAGCGATGGGGTTTCGTATGATGGCACGCACGAAACCTAACCTGGATTTTCAGCCCATCAATCCGATTGCAATGGCCCGGTTCCTGGAGGAAAAGCTAACTGAGTTCGGTCTGCGAGCTGTTACAGCGCCGCTACCTCAACCACCGCCAAGATTCGAAGCTCCGCCGCAACCTCTGCCGAAAAGAAAAACCGCCGCAACCTCGCTGCGCGTATCAAATTCAGGACTGGTAATCATCTGCACTGATCCTGTCCTGGTTCCAAACGAAGCAGTGCGATTCTTTGAAAAGAGGGGTATTTTGTTTGCAGCCGCACGAGACGTGGTCGCAGACCAATACTTCCCCGAAGGATCGCGGCATCTCATCATTCTGCGGACAGTCGGCCGGCAACTCTCAAGAGTGGAATCGCTCGCGCGGCTTCAACACCTGCCATACCAGACCCACGCGACCGTGATCTCACTCTGGGACGCGCTGGAATGCCCGCCACTCCCGGCGCCCAAAACAGAAGCGATGCAATAACAATGCGCCCGTCACCCCCTCCCCGCCTATTTCATTTGGTAATTCTTAATAGGCGGGGGTTTCTTTTTTTATAGGAATATAATAAACTGCCTCCATATTGCTCAATAAGGAGGACAGAATGGAGCAAGTCCAAGTAGAAAAAGCTGAACACAAATTGCTGGTAGTCGGTCTTGGCAGGTCCGCTCTGTCTGCCACAGATCGCAAAAGAATCACCTCAAAACCAGTACGCGAGCTTGATATCAAAGACGCGCTCAAAGCAACGGAACTACCGAGCTGGGCTAACGGGGTTTTGATAAACCTCGCAAAGGCAAGCGCAGCCGCAGAACACGTAGAGGATTTGGCAACACAAGCCAATATGCCTTGCGAGATCGCCATGACTCTTGACGCAACAATCGAGTTTATCGCAAAACTGCCCGACATCGAAACCGAACTACCAACCGGAGGAAATAAAGGTATGAAACTGATAGAAGGAATTCGAAAGCATGCAAACTTCAAGGTCACGTTCGGGAAACAGGCCGATGAGCTCCTGAAATCCTTGGCCGCAGAAGGCATCGAGACTACAGAGCATTCAGCCGAACAGTGCTTCTTCAAGGTCCGCAAACAGCATTCAGGAAAAAGCGGACGCGAGATATCGGCCAAGAAAAGACTGCAAAAGCTAACCGAGACAATTCGACAGCGGCGAGGGAGCAATGCTAGATCTGCCAAAAGGCGCACTAACGGCGCGGCTGGAACCAAAAACGCATTTGACCAATTCTTGGACGCGGTTGAGGGATTGGCGAAACTTGTTCCAGCGGTTCGAGCGGAACAAGAAGCGCGGACCGCAGAACGCGCAGACCTTGCAAAGGTTCTGGCTCGTATCACCAAGTAACAATCTCACTCACGACAACTCTCTTTCGCCACCATCACGGCAGTGCGAAAGAGAGTTTTTTTCTTTATAATATAAGCCATGGCAAATTTGAGTGTTAAAATCAAAAATCTTCCTCAAAAACCCGGGGTGTATCTGTTCAAAAATGAGCGCGGCGAGGTTTTGTATGTGGGCAAGGCCAAGAACCTCAAAAACCGGGTCCGGACTTATTTTCACCCCCACCCTACCCTCCCCCCTCAAGCCCACCCCAAAAGCGATTACACTTTCGGGGAACCCCGGCAAGGGGGAGGAAGAGTGGAAGCAATGATCCAAAACATTGCGGATATTGATTACACTGTGGTGTCCTCTGAGATTGAAAGTCTGATTCTGGAAAACAATCTCATCAAACAATATCAGCCGCGCTTCAATGTGCTCATGCGCGATGATAAAAACTACCAATTTATAAAAATTGATTACGACTCTCAAATACCTCAAATTTATACAGTGAGGAAAATAGAGCGACCGGATGAGGGAAGATCGAAATATTTTGGCCCATACACCTCCGGCCTTTCAGTCCGCGAAACCCTGCACCTGATAAAAAATGTTTTTCATCTCTGCCGAAACAGCAAGGTGAGTACCCGTCCCTGCTTTGCCTATCACCTGGGCCGCTGCCCCGGGGTATGCATCGGCCAGATTCCGCTTGCCGACTACCGCAAGACTTTCAAGCAAATCGAGGAATTTTTGAGGCACCGGCAAACCGCTGTGCTCCAAGATCTGAAAAAAGAAATGGCCGAGGCGGCGCGCAGCCGCCGATTTGAAAAGGCCGGAATCGCTCGCGATCAGATCCGCTCGCTCGAACACCTCTGGCAAAAACAGAAAATCGTTTCCCCCAAAAACGACAACCATGATTACCTCGGGATCTACCATACCTCGGGAGAAGCCGTGGTCAGCCTGTTCATGATTCGCGAGGGGAAATTGATCCATACCGAGCATTTCAGCCTTGAACACAAAAACTCTCCTGTTCCGGAGATCCTCGAACGATTTATTATAAATTATTATGCCGAGGCTTCCGATCTACCCAAAGAGATTTATCTTCCGCAAATCGTGCCTAACCAAAACTTGATCGAAAAAAAATGGCAGATACTAAACAAAGCGCAAGTAAAATTAAAAGTGCCCACAAGGGGAAAGAAAAAAGGCCTCGTGAAACTTGCAACGGAAAACGCCGCATTATTCTATGAACGGGAACTCTCAAGTTTCGAGAAGAATCTCCCACAAGTCTTATCCGAGCTGAAAACCCTGCTTGGACTGCCGGAAATTCCCAAACGCATTGAAGGCTTTGATATTTCCAACATCCAAGGAACAAACCCGGTGGGTTCTATGGTTGTGTTTACCAACGGCAAGCCGGACAAGAGTCAATATAGAAAATTTAAAATCAATGTCAAAGACACGCCGGATGATTTTGCCATGATGAAAGAGATGCTGACCCGGAGATTTGCCCGAATCAAAACTCCGAATTTCCAATTTCCAATTTCCAAACAAATCCCAAATCCGAAATTCAAAATTCAAAATTCAAAAGACGAACACTGGCCACTGCCTGACCTCATCATCATAGACGGCGGCAAAGGCCAGCTTGGTGTGGCGACTCAGGTACTTACTACTTACAACTTACAACTCCCCATCATCGGCCTTGCCAAACGCCTCGAAGAAATTTTTCTGCCCGGCAAAAAAGATCCGATCCTACTCGCGCTTGATAACCCCGTCTTGTTTTTACTCCAGCGCGTCCGCGATGAAGCGCACCGCTTTGCCATAACCTTTTACCGCTCACGCCACCGCAAAACCCAAAACTATTCGCGGCTTCAAGATATTCCCGGCGTGGGGCCGGCTACCCGAAGGAAGCTCCTGAAAAAGTTCGGCAGTGTCTCGGCCATTCGCGCGGCCTCGCTTCAGGCCATAGCCCGCGAGGTTGGCCTGGCTATGGCTAAAAAAATAAAGGAAAATCTCTAGCATTACTCTGTCAAACACAGTAAGATTAACCAAGTATGGATATAGCCGCAGATTTTAAAGAGATCAGCAAAAAAGACGTCCGCATTGCCGGAGGCAAAGGCGCATCCCTCGGCGAGATGACCAGGGCCGGATTTCCTATTCCTCCCGGTTTCATCATTATTTCCTATGCGTTCAATAAATTTCTTGCGCAGGGAGGGCTCGATTCAAAAATCGAGACCATCCTTAAAAAGGTAAAACGTGGAAATGCCAAAGGCATAGATGAAGCCTCGAGAGAAATAAGAGACCTGATCACTAAAGCAAGGTTCCCAACGGATCTTGAGAAACAAATAAAAGAATCTTTTAAAAAACTGAACAGTAAATTCGCGGCCGTCAGGTCTTCGGCTACCGCGGAAGACAGCAAGCTTGCCTCGTGGGCCGGCGAACTGGAAACTTACCTGAATGTAACTGACAAAAACCTTCTTGGATCAGTCAAGAAATGCTGGTCCTCTCTTTTTACGCCGCGCGCCATTTTTTACCGATTTGAAAACAATCTCTCCAAAACGGCCATATCAGTAGCGGTTGTCATTCAAAAAATGATTCAATCGGAAATTTCCGGAGTGTGTTTCACGGTTCATCCGGTAACCAAAAATCGAAATCAAATGATCATAGAGGCTGGATTTGGACTCGGTGAGGCAATAGTTGGCGGCCTTATCACTCCTGACAATTATGTTCTAAATAAAAAAGATCCCTCAATTCTCAATATTACTGTTAATGAGCAATCCATGGCCATAGTCCAAAGCGAGAAAGGTAATATTCAAAAAAAAATGAGTCTATTGCGCGGAAGAAGACAGAAATTGTCCAGCGCGCAGATTATTACACTTGCAAAAATTTGCAAAAAGATAGAACAGCACTATCATGAGCCCCAGGACATTGAATGGGCTTTTGAGAAAGGCAGATTTTACATCACCCAAAGCCGTCCGATAACTACCCTATAAAAGTAAAAAATAATTAACTAAAAATATGTCCTACATCTATAACCCGATCTATACGCATTTCAAAGGAAACAAAATTACTCGCGCTGAACTCATGGAAAGAACAACGATTGAAACAATCCTGAAAAGCAAAATGCCGGATGCCGAGCGGTCCTGGAGCAAGGTCTTTGAACTAAAACACAGCTCGTCTGTTGCACAGATTGGCAGAATCCTCGCCCAGAAACGCGGATTACAGGTAGATCTGGGAGCAGTCATATGCACAATGCATGATATTTCCGTATTTGTTTCGGGACGAGTTACTGATCACGCGCATAAAGGGGCGCCAATTGCCGCAAAAATGCTGCGCAAAACAAAACGATTCAGTGATCAAGAAATAAAACTTATCTCGGGAGCCATCTACAATCACAGCGATAAGCAAATCATTTCCAAAAACCCTTACTATGAGCTTGTGAAAGATGCTGATGTATTTGACTGTGGTCTCTATGATGGCGTGCATGACGCTTACGTTTATGAAAAAGCTCCCAAAACCTGCCGCGCTTATTTTCAGAGGGTAAAGAGGGTGCGCAAAGAGCTAGGTCTGCCAAAAGATCCCAAATGGGACAGCATCGAATATGAAGAACAAGGCAAGGGGTTCCATGAAAAAACTCACTAAGATATTTTCCCGCGAATACAGCGTCCAGTACACGGAGATTGCGATCCGATCTCTGAATACGGAAGCAAAAAAATATTTACCTGCACTGGTGTACAGCCAGACTTATCTGCCGGAAAACGGCAATGAGGCATGTTACGTATATGCCCCGGAATGGCAGGCGTTTTTAGATAAACTGGCAAAAAAATACAAAAATAAAGAAAATCTAAAACAATTTTTCAAAAAATTCCATGCTTATGGGAAAGCTTATGTTGCAACAGCGAAGCGGGCGGCAAAAGGTTCACTGAATTCCAAAAATGATGGCGAGCTCCTGGTCCACTATCAACATTACCAAAAGGCTCTTCTGAAATATTCTACACATTTATGGATAGGTTTTTTCTTGGCTCAGGGAGATTATCTGGAACGCGCAAAAAAGATTTTGGCGAGAAAAGGAATAGTAAATACAGAAATTACCTCGGCGCTTTTCTTGCCCAACAAATTGTCCAGCATCCTCGCTCTGCAAGACAAATTAGGTTCGATAAAGAAACGGGCCGGTCATCTAAATAAAAAACAAGTGCAAACTTTACTCAAGCACTACGCTTGGATGCCATGCTTGGATATTCATAACAACCCTTGGTCAGCGGACGATCTGAATAAATTCTTTGCTCATCTAAAACCCTCGGGCAAACAAATCTCCTTTACTAAAGCTGTAAAATTGGCGAGACTTGCCCGCAAGGAAATAGAGATTTTTAAACTCCTCCGAGAGCTGGTTTACATCAAAGATATGCGGGACGAGTACCGCCGCCGCGGGATATACAATGTATTGCCTCTATTCGAGACCATTGCCGGGAGACTCGGCCCCGCCCGGAAACATCTGGCTTATTTTACTTCGGATGAAATCATTAGCGCGCTGAATAAATCAATCAAATTGAGCAAAGCAGCCGCCCAGAGCAGACAGAAAGGCTTTTTAATCTACAGAGATAAAACAAAAACAGTAGTGAGCCATGACCAATCGACCATTAACAATTTCATCAAAGGACATGTAGAGAACAAAACGGCCCAAACAAGCATCCAGGGTACTGTGGCCATGCTGGGAACAGCCACGGGACATGTTAAAATCGTCCGTGGGATCAAGGACTTGGCCAAGGTCAAACCAGGAGACATCATGATTGCCATTACCACGCATCCTGATTTCATTACTGCGATGCATCGGGCAGCAGCTATCGTGACGGATGAGGGCGGACTGACATCTCATGCGGCGATTGTCTCGCGCGAGCTGGGTATCCCGTGCGTGGTCGGCACCAAAAATGCGACGCGAATCCTCAATGATGGTGATTTAGTGAATGTTGATGCCAATAAAGGTATTGTGCGCAGGGATTGACTGTAATGCTGTTTTTAAGTAAAATAAATACCATATGAAACAAGCAATATTAATCGCACAAATAATCATTTCCGCGCTTATTGTTGTCGCAGTATTGGTTCAGAATCGCGGCTCAGGCCTATCCTCGGTTTTCGGCGGCTCCGGCGGGGTTTATCGCACAAAAAGAGGCCTTGAAAAAGGGATATTCGTCATCACTATTATTTTAGTAGTTTTGTTTATCGCAATCGGTGTTGCGAACCTTGTTATCTCGTCTTAAAACATATTGGAATCGTTTCACTGGGGCAGAAAAAAAACTGCTCTTGGTTTTATTTATTGTGATTTTCGCGAGCCTGCTGTTTACAAAAACTTACGGAAGGCGCTACACCACAGAGATGGCCAAGGCCGGCGGCAGTTACACGGAAGGCCTGATCGGGCAACCCCGGTACATCAATCCTTTGCTTGCTCCGGCCAGCAGCGTGGATATGGATTTATCGCGCATCGTCTTTTCCGGTCTTTTGAAATTCGATAAAAACCTCAACATTGCTCCTGACCTTGCTGAAACCCTGCCGGTGCTTTCCGCAAACGGCCGGGAATACATGATTACGCTTCGTGAAAACCTCGTCTGGCCAGGGCGCGAAGATCGAAAAATTACTGCAGATGATGTCGTGTTTACATTCCATGCCATACAAAATCCAGACTACCAGAGTCCCCTGCGCCTTTCATGGGGCAAAGTCACTGTGGAAAAAATTGATGAGCGTAAAATAAAAATTACCACCGCTCAGGCTTCCGCAACTTTTATAGCCAATCTCACCGTGGGCATCATACCAAAACATATTTGGGAAAACATCCCGGGATCCTCTTTTGCACTTTCCAAATACAACATCGAGCCCATCGGATCAGGGGCCTTCCAGGTCAGCAAGCTCAAACGCAACCGGGCAGGAAACATTGTTTCCATGAGTTTTAAGGCAAATAAAAAATATCATTTGGGCGCACCATACATTGAAAATCTCAATTTCAAATTCTACCAGAGCTCCGAAGAACTTATCGAAGCCTACCATGGCCGCGACATTGATGGCCTCGGGTCCGAACCTTTTGATCGCAGTTTGTTTATCGAACCAAAGAAAAACTTGCTTCAGGAAAAACTGGAACTGCCACAGTATCAAGCGGTTTTCATAAACGAGGTAAAAAATCCCGCCCCGCTAGGCGATGCGCGCGTCCGCCTAGCGTTGGCCAAATCTGTAGACAAGAAAAAGATAATTTCCACAGTTTATGGGGACCAATCCTCGACAGCTTACGGCCCGATCCTGCCGGGGCATCTCGGATATCATGAACAGATCCCTGGAGCACCGATGAATATCTATGACATAGACGCGGCAAAAAAACTACTTGAAGAATCCGGCTGGATTCTCGATCCGTCCGCCTCAGGCGGATTTCGCAAAGATAAACAAAATCGCGTGATAAATCTAAGCTTGGTTACCAATGATTTCACTCCAAATCTGCGCGTGTCTGAAGCCCTCAAACAAATGTGGGAAAGCATTGGCATCAAAATCAGTTTAACAATCGTTACCAGAGGAGAGCTGGAAGAAAAATACATTCGCAGCCGCAACTACGAACTACTGCTATTCTCGGAAAATGTTGGCCCTGACCCGGACCCGTATCCATTCTGGCACTCATCCCAGCGACGCGACCCCGGCCTCAACCTCACGACCTTTGCCAACGCCCAGGCTGATAAACTCCTTGCGGAAGCACGAGGCAACCTTTCTCCCTCAGACCGGGCGGCTCGCTACAAACAGTTTCAAGAAATTTTTGTAGGCAGTGTGCCCGCGATCTTCCTGTCTCGGGGTTCCTATGTCTACAACATCACCTCGGAGGTCAAAGGCCTTGATCTGAAAACTGTGGTGACCCCCGCCGATCGGTTCAACAATGTAAATGAATGGTATATTGAAACTAAACGCATAAAAAAATAGTATGCCCCCTGTTAGAAATGTATGTACTTTTTAGCGGGGATCACAATCAAAATTAATTTCTAATGGGGTGAGAAAAATTTTCATAATATTTTTTGTCTGGCTCGTGATCGCCAATCTATTCGCTGTGGCCGGCGCAAACCGCTTCAACCTCGAGTCTGATACAGCCTATGCTTGGATTGACCCGGCAAAAGCCATGCCTCAGCAAACATGGGACATTACGAGCCTCCACGTCAAATGGGATTCGTACTGGCACATGGACATAGCCCAGAATGGCTACAGTTTTGCCGGGCCTGGCCAGCTTTCAAACCTTGTGTTCTTTCCAGTCTACGCTTTTGTGATCCGCCTGATTGATGTGTTTGTGGCCGGCGACGCTGCTCTTGCGGGCTGGCTAGCGAGCGCTGTCGCCCTGCTGGGCGCCCTGATTTTTTTCTATAAACTAGTCAAAGAGTTTCATCCGGATGTTGATGCTTACCAGCCTTTGATATTTCTGCTTATCTTCCCGACTGCTTTTTTTCTCAACGCAGTTTACACGGAAGCAGTGTTTTTGCTTCTTTCTCTGGCCTGTTTTTATTACGCTTTTCGAAAAAACTTTTTGCTTGCCGGTTTGTTTGGCCTAGCCGCTTCGCTGACGCGCGTGACCGGTGTTCTGCTTTTCGTCCCTCTGCTGTGGCAATATTACCAACTTTACGGCGTGCGCTTTACTAAAAATTTCCTACCCTTGATGATGATTCCCGCAGGGCTGTTTGGCTTTTTCCTGTTTCATTATTTACGATTCGGTGATGCGCTCTTGTTTTTCAAAATTGAGAGCACTTGGGGACGGAACTTCACGGTAAATACTGACCATTTTGTTCTGACCGGGCACCCGGCAATCGTCAATCTTTCTTTGGACCTATTGTTCATTGCGTTCGCGATCCTGGTAACCTATTTCGTGTTCCGAAAACTCAATGCAGCATATGGCCTCTACATGCTCGCCACCGTCACTGTCGCGCTCGGCTCAGGAAGCATGATGAGCATCGGCCGCTATATTCTGGTCCTGTTTCCAATATTTATTTTGCTTGCTCGCATAAAAAACGAATATATAAAACTCGGCTGGGCTTTTACCTCTATTCTACTGTTTGCTCTTTACACCATGCTATTTGTCAACTATTATTGGGCAGGCTAAAGTAAGTAATGATAAATATGCCCGGGTGGCGAAATTGGCAGACGCACAGCGTTCAGGTCGCTGCGCCCGCAAGGGCATGGAGGTTCAAATCCTCTCCCGGGCACCAATAAGGAACTTGTTCGGAATCGGGGACGAAGTTACAAGGGATTGACGAGACCGGCGAAACGCGCTATACTATATTCATCGTAAGTGCTAAATGCGAAACAAAAAGGCTTAGATTAGCCAAAATCCTGATAAATCAGGACTAGCAAATAGAGATTTTTGCGTGAAAACTCATGCATTTAACTTTATTTACTAAATCCATCAGATCGTAGCTCAAGGCTCATCTGACCGGACGAGAAAGAAAGATTTTGCTAGTCGCCTTATCGGCTACCGGCGAAAATCTTAAGTTAGATTAGTTATGCATCAGCAAAG
>MFEK01000016.1:43374-220408 GCA_001779925.1 Candidatus Doudnabacteria bacterium RIFCSPHIGHO2_01_FULL_46_14 | reverse complement strand
CGGCGGCGGACTAGTGCCAAATCTCTCGCAAGAGCCGCGAATACCCACACCCTCGCATGCCCCCCAGCAAATCCTGGGCGCCAAGATGGAAATAAAAAAAACCGGGTCGCCGACCTCGCTGAAGGTCATTCCTTTGGGCGGCGTGGAAGAGGTTGGTAAAAATATTACAGCCATCGAATACGGCGATGACATCATTGTCGTGGATATGGGTCTGGCGTTCCCTGACGAAAACATGCCGGGGATTGATTATGTTATTCCGGACACCAAATACCTTCAAGAGCACAAGAAAAAAATCCGCGGCGTACTATTTACCCACGGCCACCTTGACCACATTGGCGCCACGCCTTATATCCTGCCGAAGCTTGGCGATCCGCCGGTTTATACCATGCCGCTGACCGCGGCCATGATTGAAAAGCGCCTTGAAGAGTTTCATCTCAAAGGCCGTTCGCGCATTCACGTCATCAGCAAGGACGATGTGTTGCAGCTGGGCGCGTTCACAGTCCGCCCGTTCCGCCTCAACCACAACATTCCGGACTGCGTGGGGTTTTCCATCAAGACTCCGACTCATCACATGGTCTATACCACTGACTGGAAATTCGACCACACCCCGGTTGATGAAAAACCGGCCGAGTTTAACAAGATCGCGCATTTCGGTGCGGAGGGCGTGGACCTGCTCCTCTCCGATTCCACGAACGCGACCAAGGCTGGCTACACTCTGTCAGAAAAAGACCTGGGCAAAACCATCCTCAACATCATCAAAAGCGCTGAGGGTCGCGTGATCTTTGCGACCTTCTCGAGCCTCGTATCGCGTCTCCAGCAAGCCATCAACGCGGCCGTAGAAACAGACCGCAAGGTCGTGATTGCCGGACGGAGTATGATTGAAACCGTGGAAATCGCTCATGGCCTCGGCTACATGAAGATTCCGAAAAAAACCGTTATCACCGCGGAAGCTTCCAAAAAACTGCCGGACAGCAAAGTTTTGATTTTAACCACTGGTTCCCAAGGCGAGGAAGCAGCAGCACTGGCCCGAATTGCGAGACAAGAACACAAATTCATTCGCATCAAAGCGGGCGATACAGTGGTGCTGTCCTCATCGCCGATTCCCGGGAACGAAAGAGCCGTGGCCGCGGTCATGAATGACCTGACGCGCCAAGGCGCGCACGTGTTATACCAGAAAATTCTGGACGTGCACTCCTCGGGACACGGAAACCAAGAAGATCTCAAACTCATGATATCCCTGATCAAACCGAAATTCTTTATGCCAATCCATGGCGAGCACTACCTATTGGTTGCTCACGGAGATTTAGCCGCATCGATTGGTCTGCCGAGGGAAAATATTTTCCTCATGGATAACGGCTCGATTCTGGACATCAGCGACAAAAAAGACGCCAAAAAAATCGACGCCAAACTGGCCGACGGATTGATATTCGTAGACGGCCTTGGAGTCGGCGACATCGGCGAGGTTGTCCTTCGGGACCGTCAGGTTATGGCCAAGGACGGTATGGTGGTCATCATTATGCAAGTCGCACGCCGTGATGGCCGGCTCGTAAACGCGCCGGACATCATCTCGCGCGGGTTCGTGTATATGAAAGGCGCCGAGGATCTCATCCGCGAAATGAAGCATGAGGTGCGCAAAGTCGTGGAAACCCAAAACCACAAACCTCACGAGGCCAATTATACCTACATCCGCAATCAGATCCGCGATCAAATGGGCGAATTCCTGTTTCAGAGGACAGAGAGAAGGCCCATGATACTCCCTGTAGTAATTGAAGTGTGATATACTTAAAATATGCGGTGGAATAAAAATCAAACCGATCTGCTTGCCGATTATTTTTCTGACCTTTCAAAAATTCTCTTTGCTTCTGCGATTGTTGGATTTTTCGTCCCATCGAGTATCGGACAAATCGGCCTTACCACTTTTGCCGTGGGCACACTCGCTACAGTAGTCGCATTGGTAATTAGCTTAATGATGGCTAAGTAATTAGGATATGACCCTAGATCAAAAATTAACTGCTGCTTATCTTATCATTTCCGCTATCTCGATAATAATCTTTATTGTCGTGATGCGTAACAAGGAATAATATCATGAATAATAATCTGTTTTATGTAATCTCATTCATTGCAATGGGGATCATGTTGGTGATTGTCTTATTCTACAAACCCAAAGCAAAATAATTAGTTTGAATCCACAAAACACCTCAACCGCGGTTGAGGTGTTTTAATAGTACATATATAATCAGATCAGATTGAATCAGAATCGGAGGGACTATGCAAGTGTCGGAGAAATTACTAAACAAATTGAACGCCCAGTTCGGCCAGATAGTTTCGGGAATAACCAAGACATTTATCAGCGTGATCAAAAAGAAGCCCGAGCAATACGAAGGGCCATCACTTGAAAACGCATCAGATCAGGACTTTTGTCTGGTTGTTTACCTCTCGCAGGATCCGCCACAGGGGGGGGGTTCCGCAGAAATACCACAGATACAAGGTCTTTGTCTTTCGTCAGCGTGTGCGGGCCGTATTTGCTAAAACAGGCTGAAGACCTCCAAATTTCATCTCAGACGGCTCGCGCCACGCACGGGCCGTCTGATTTGTTTTGTGTCAGTTGTTAAACTATAATCAATCCATATGGAACAGCCAATTCTTTCCGGGATCCAGCCCACCGGTAAACTACATATCGGCAATTACCTAGGCGCGGTTTCCAATTGGGTGAAATTGCAAGATCAATACGACTGTTTTTTCACTATTGTTGATATGCATTCGCTGACCGCAGATTACAAACCGGCAGAAAAATCCCAGCAAATTTTGAGCACAGTGATTGATTTGCTCGCCTCGGGAATTGATCCTGAAAAATCCACGCTGTTCATTCAATCACAGCTTCCCGAGCATGCCGAGCTGGCCTGGTATTTTGCCACGCTCACGCCTATCGCGTTCCTGGAACGCATGACCCAGTACAAGGACAAATCCGCGAGGCAAAAAGAAAACATCAATGCCGGCCTGTTTATCTATCCAGCCTTGCAGGCAGCAGACATCTTACTGTACAAGCCATACGGCGTACCCGTCGGCGAAGATCAGCTGCAGCACCTAGAGCTGACGAATGATATAGCGCGTAAATTCAATGCGCGCTTCGGCAAGACCTTTGAACTGATCAAACCGCTCTTAACAAAAACTCCGAGGATTATGAGCTTGCTCGATCCCAGCAAAAAAATGAGCAAATCTCTCGGCGACCAGCATGTGATCAACATGAGCGATGAAGTCAAGGTCATTGAAAAAAAATTGTCTCGAGCCGTGACTGACACGGGCAAATCAGGACAAATGAGCGCTGGCACCAAAAACCTGTTTACGCTCCTCGAGAATTTCAGCACACCGGATGAGGTCAGTTTTTACAGAGAGGCATTCCGCGCGGGCAACATTAAATATTCTGACCTGAAGGGCAACCTCGCCAAACTCATTGCCCATCATTTTGCGCCTTACCGCAAAAAACGGGCAGAACTGGAAAAAAATCCAGACTATGTCATGCAGGTGATTGCCACCGGCCGCGAAAAAGCCAGGGCAATCGCGTCTCAGACTCTTCAAGAGGTGAAAACCAAGATGGGCTTGGTTATTTAGCCCTTCCCCCTGTTCGGGGGAAGGTGGCCAACGGCCGGATGAGGGTTAATATAGATATGAAACTGACTGCTGCGGCAAGATCACTTCGCAGAGCCCAAACTCCCTGGGAAATTAAAATCTGGCGACTGTTGAGAGATAAGCAATTTTTTAACTACAAATTCCGGCGTCAATTTCCAATCGACAAATATATTGTCGATTTTTGCTGTCTAGGAAAAAGATTAATTATTGAGCTTGATGGCAGCCAACATAACGAACCGAAAGAAATAGAAAAAGACCGCGAACGGTCAGAATATTTAGAGAAACAGGGATTCAAGATTCTAAGGATTTGGAATCCGGAAATCGATAATAACCTAGAGGGTGTCGGACAAAAAATCCTTGAAATGCTTGAATAATAACCCTCACCCTTAATCCCTCTCCCGGGCGGGGAGAGGGAAACCATTACGAAGTAATTTCCTTACTGACTTCAGCGATCTTTTGTTTCATTTCTTGTTCAGTCTCCGCTTCCAAATTGAGTCGGAGATAAGGCTCGGTGTTGGAGAGGCGCACATTGAACCACCAGTCTTTGTATCCGATTTTTAACCCATCAAGTTTGCTGATTTTCCCATCAGCATATTTTTTTTCTAACCGATCCATAGCTGCCTGCTTATCAGCGACCTCAAAGTTTAATTCGCCCGAATGGAAATATTTATTATACGGCCGCCAGATTTCGGAGAACGGTTTGTCTATTTCTGAACGGATGAGGAGGAGCACTGCAGTTACAAAAATCGGCGATTCATAGTTAAAATTTTCCCGAAAATAATAGTGGCTTGATAGCTCGCCGGCAAACATCACATCCTTTTCCACCATGAGTTTTTTGATGAGCGAATGCCCGACCATGGTTTCTACAGGCTCACCACCCGCCTCCACTATCATCTCGCTGGTGATCTTGCTAGATCGCAAATCATAGCCGATACGGGCGCCGGGGTTCTTTTTCAAAAGCGCTTGGGCCACCAGCCCCAGGACAATTGCTGAAGGAATAATGTCAGCCTTTTCATCCAAAAACGCGATACGATCCCCGTCGCCGTCTGTGGCAATACCAAAATCCGCTTTTTCGTTTTTGATAATTTCCTGCAACTGCCGAAGGGTTTCCGGTTTGATGGGATTGGCTTCATGAACCGGCATATTGCCGTTTAGGTCCCAGTTGATTTTGATGGGCTCGCAATCAATGCGTTTAAATAATTCCTCCAGTTCCAGAGAGCCCATGGTATTTGCCGGATCAGCCGCGATTTTTAGTTTTTTGATTTTCGCCGGATTGAGAAAGGACAGATCCTGGTTCACATACGCAGCATTGATACCCTCAAGGGAACGCATTTTGCCGCGCGGCAAAATTCGCTTTGCCTCATCAGAGGATTCAAAATACGCCTGGATTTTTTCGAGGCCTGAACCGAGGCCAATGGCCGCTGCCTTGGTCCCGCAAAATTTCACGCCGTTATACTGTTTCGGGTTGTGTGAGGCGGTAATCATAAGCCCGGCGGCAAACTCGCGAAACGCTACTGCGTAATAAAATGCGGGCGTAGGCACGCGGCCGATCTCCACCACATCGATCCCCTGTTCGTTAAGACCGCGAATCACCTCGCGCGCCAAAAACGGCGAGGACCCGCGCATATCCATGCCAACTACAACCTCGAAAGGCAAGGTTGTTTTTCCGCCAGAGGCGGATCCGCCTTGGGCGGACAAGTATTTAGCAAACGCCCAGCCGAGCCTGTACGCTATTTCCGGGTTGATCTCCTCAGGATAAACTCCACGGATGTCGTAGGCGTGAAAAATGTTACTTTTGTCCATAGCCAAGACATAATAGCAAAAAATAGGGGGTTTAGATATAATAGGCTCATGAGAGCAGAGACATGGTTACCAGACCAATCAGAATATAGACACCAAAAGAGTAAGGAAAATAAACCAGCGGCTATTGGTTATAAAGACCCTGGCACTGGCAAGGTTGTATCCGTATTTCACCCAGAAATTTCAGGAATTGCAAAAAACAGCATAACTCCAACACACTTTGATGCTGATGTCACGGTACAATTACCAGACGGCAAGACAGTGCAGACTTCTTTCGGTGATTATCTAATGATGAATGGCATTGGTTATCGAGAATACAAGGATGCTTTCAAACCAGGTACCATCAATGATAAATTGATCAGAGAATTGCACCAAAGGGCTGTAAGCCAGAGACTGACTGAAGCCATAGCGGCTGAAAGCAGTGAGAGATCTATTTCAAATCAAGAAAGCACAGAGGAAACTCGAAAAGACATTGAAGGTTTCGTTATAAGGTTGATAAACGATTCTGGATACGGAGAAGCTCAGCAAGGAACTCTGCAAAACGACCACAAAGACAAAATTGATCTATTCATTAAAATTGATCCCTCTGACTATGACATGGATGGAGATCCTGTTTATTTTGGAGCCCAACACACCATTTTGACTGATCCAGAACGAATTCAGAAAAAAAGGGAAATGGCTGAAAAACGAAAAAATGTATATTTGCCCGAACATCCGGAATACGGACGAGTGACTAACGTACTAATAGTCGACAAAGTTAAAGATTTTTTTCCCAGGGGTGGATCGTTATCCCATGAATTCGTTTTGAATAAGCTACATAGGCAGGACGACAAGGAACACAAAGCCTATGAAGCTTTCATGTTTGATGAAAATGCAAAAAGAAATAAAGTATCAAGCGACGAAGCCAAAACAGAAGCCGCCAGAAGAGTCTACGCAATGTATCACACCATGGCAGGTGAGTTACGAAAATATCAAGACTCTATGACTTCAGTCGAAATACGGGGGGACCTTGAAAAAAAGAGAGAAATTCTAGAAAAGGTTATGGAAACCATGCGAGCAGATATGCCGAAATTATAAAGAGGCAAACCGCGCCTCTTTTTAGGGAGTGTGGTTTGCCTCGTTTGAGCCGCAAAATTCCTGAAGGCTCATCTTTATGATAAACGCTTGCTGATCGTGCCTGGCGTGGATATAGAGCGAGTCGCTTCCGACAGGCTCGAAAAACATCATTGCCTGGTAAACCAAATCGCGCGCAGCTAGGGCTGAACGCAATATATCGAGACCAGCTAAAAATTGCACGAGATTTTGATCCATGCCCAGACCGTTTTTCCTGGCTTGGAACCGCAGAACGTTTATTAATCTTCGAAGCCTTTGGGGGGCTTCGTTAAAACTTATTACCATATCGCCCTCCTTTGGTCGAAGTTTGCATATTACATTGTTTCAGCTAAACTGTCAAGACTATGGCCTTATCAATCGGAATTGTGGGTCTGCCAAACGTCGGGAAATCCACACTTTTTAACGCTTTGACCAATCTCCAGGTTGAGGCGGCCAATTACCCTTTCGCTACCATTGAGCCGAATGTTGGTGTTGTTCCTGTGCCTGAGCCTCGGCTCGAGGTACTGACCAGGATTGAGAAATCCAAAAAGACTGTCCCCACTGTGATTGAATTCAAAGACATTGCCGGGCTCGTGGCTGGCGCTCACAAAGGCGAGGGGTTGGGTAATCAATTCCTCTCTCATATCCGCGAGGTAGACGCAATCGTTGAGGTGGTCAGGTTTTTCAAGGACGACAATATTATCCATGTTTCAAACACTGTTGATCCCAAAAGAGATATTGAGACGATTGAGACAGAGCTGATCCTCGCCGATCTGCAATTGGTAGAAAAGAAACTGGAGAATCTGAAAAAATCCGCCAAATCTGGAAAACACGAGGATATTGTGAAAGCAGAGCTTGCGCAAAAATATTTTGACGCGCTGGCGGCAGGCTTACTCGGCAGTACCGTGTCGCCCACGGAGGAAGAAAGAAAATACATGTATGAATTCCCACTTCTGACGAACAAACCGATCCTCTATGTCGCTAATATCAAATCCGGCGAGAGTGCGCCGGAAAATTTTCTCACACTTGATGCGCAGATTGAATCGGAAATCTCCCAGCTACCGGAAAACGAACGCGCGCCTTACCTCAAAGAGCTTGGCCTTGCTGAATCAGGACTAGATAAACTCATTCGGGCGGCTTACAAAACCCTGGGCCTCATGACTTTCTTTACTGCTGGCGAGCAGGAAACCAGAGCGTGGACTATCCACTGCGGGAACCGCGCGCCGCAGGCAGCCGGAAAAATCCACACGGATTTTGAAAAAGGCTTTATCAAAGCCGACACAGTTGCCTATGATAAATTCGTTGAGGCTGGCGGCTGGGTTCCAGCCCGCGAAAATGGCTGGGTGAGGAGTGAAGGCAAAGAATACGTGGTTCAGGACGGTGATGTGATGCTTTTTAAATTCAACGTTTGATTTTTTAAATAGGAGGAGCAATGTTTGAAACAACGATTTTGAGATTTAACTGGATCTTCTACCTTTTAGAAAGCGGGAAATCCACCGATCAGATACACGTATTAACCTATTGGCCGGAATACGAAATAGATACAATAGAGCTGGTTTTCAACCTAACTAAAGGCAGTCCCGCGCTAAAAAAACGAACCTGGCAGCAGCTAGGACTAGTCGTATTCGGCTTCTTCTTTCCGATGATCCTCATCGGAATCCTCTGGTATATGGTGCAGTGAATCTATGCATAAAAAACGGCGAGCTCACTCAGCCGTTTTTTTTACCCAAATTAGCGGAATTTGCCAATTTTTTTAGCGACTGATAAAATCTGCCTTATAACTGAATTGAATAAGGAGGAGCTTCCATGAAAAACTCATCTGTATTGTTCACGATGAGCGAACGAACCGAAACAAACCAACTGTTTCAAGATGGTATAGTGACTTTTGCGCAAAAAGCGCTGGGGCGCGGCCACACCGACTTCATCGCTTCGCCTTTGATTTCGCAACTGCTGCGCGCTGCCCGGCTTCCTGTGCAAAGCTTCCGATCTTTCGGCCTGGCGAGCAACATCTCTGACGGCCTCAGCTTCCACACAATAGAGCTCGCTATCCGCGGACCGCAAAATGAGGACGAAGAGCGGATATTTGCCAACAACAGAATCCCCAACATCCGGCTCATCGCCGCTGAGGAAGACACGATAAAACGGATCGATGGTCTGCTGCTGTTAACCGTCGCATGTGCCGCAAGAAAACCTGTGGCTCCAAAGCACCTGTGGCATAACGAACTGGAGAAAGCCGTATCGTCCGTCTGGTTGGCTCGGACCCTGGTCTATTACTCCAATAGAGAGGAACAACTTGCAACAATAAGGGAGGAAGAAGCGCTCAAACTTTGAGCAGCAATGCTCGAACAAGTTCCGAAACCGAAAGAGGCGAAACAATTCGCCTCTTTTCCATTACCTTGACTTTTGCGTTCTCCCTGCTATACTATTCAAATAATTAAATAAACTCGGGAGTCCCTTTCGATAAGCTCAGGGACTACGAGACAAGCATATTCTCCTCTGATTGAGGAGATTGCCCGAAAGGACAATACCGCAATATGGCAAAATACGAGCTAATGTACATCATCAGCAACTCTGTGGCTGATGATGAGGTGCCGAAAATCACCGAAGAAGTAAAAAAATATATCGAAAGCAACGGCGGCGTCATGGAAAAGCATGAAGAGCTGGGCAAAAAAAAACTGGCCTATACGGTTGCTAAAACCCGCAATGCTTTTTATGTGCTCGATAATTTTTCTGCACCTGCAGATAAAATAAACGACATTGATCAGCGCATCCGCACCTATCAGAGCATTATCCGATATCTGATAATCAATATGGATGAGGCGCTGATTCGTATGGAAAAAGACAAAGTCCTGCAGTCCAAGATCAAACGCCGCATCCCTCCAACAGAAACCAAAGAGGAAGCGGGAAAGCCTGCTCGATCGAGCCCGAAGACTGGCGGCCCGAAGATCGAGATCGACCTCGACGCGGAAATCGAAAAAGCAATCGATAGTAAAGACCTTAAATAATAATTAAGCGAATAGCGACTGGCGAATAGCGATTAGAATTCTAATCCCCATCGCCGATTGCTAATCGCAAATCGCTAACTACCATGGATTTAAATCGCGCAACAATCATAGGGAGGCTAACCAAAGATCCTGAAGCCCGAACCACTACCTCAGGAATAAATGTTACTTCGTTTACTGTGGCCACAGGCAGTTCCTGGGTCGACAAAACGACTGGAGAGAAAAAAGAGCAAACCGAGTTTCATAATGTGGTGGCCTGGCGCAAATTGGGAGAGATCATTGCCCAGTACATGAAAAAAGGAAGACAGATCTATGTCGAAGGGCGCATCCAGACAAGATCCTATGACGGCCAGGATGGAACCAAAAAATACCGCACAGAGATCATTGCTGACAATATCATCATGCTCGATGGCAAAGGCAACGCTCAGGCAGTGCCGACCGCAGGACAGCCAGCCAGTAATGAGGTTAGATATGAACCGGCCCCACAGACCAACAATGCCCCCGCAACCCCTCCTCCAAGCACGCCAAATACTGAAGAAATAAGCATTGAGGATATACCATTTTAAACCCTAACTCATCATTCAGAACTAAAATGCCGCTACCTACAATTTCCAAAAACTGTCTTCTCTGCGAAGGTAAAATAAGCTACATCGATTACAAAGACACCCAGTTCTTGCGCAGGTTTATGTCCCCGCATGCCAAGATCCTTGGCCGCAAACGCACCGGATCATGCCAAAAACATCAGAAACTGGTTACCCAGGCTCTCAAACGCGCCCGCCATATGGCGCTCCTGCCATTCGTCGCGCAAACCTAGACTATGGCGAACTTAGATTTTAGCGAACTAAAGAAGGGCGTGGTTATGGTTTACAATAACCAGCCGCATGAGATCATGCTGGCCTCGTTTGTGCGCATGCAGCAGCGAAAACCAGTCATGCAAATGAAAATGCGCAACCTCCTGACCGGCAAAGTTGTGGAGTACTCGGCCAAATCCGGCGAGAGTTTTGAGCGGGCAGACATCACCCGTCAAAAGGTCCAATTTTTGTATGCTGACCAGAGCGGCGCACATTTTATGAACAACGAAAACTTTGAGACCGTAGATATTGGCAAAGAACTGTCTGAAGACAAGGTTGGCTATCTCAAAGAAGGCGCAGAGGTTTACATTATCTATTTTGACGAGAAACCCATCAGCATCGAACTGCCTATCAAGGTGGATCTTGAGGTCAAATCTACCCCGCCGGGCATAAAAGGCGATACTGCCACTGGCGGTTCTAAGCCCGCCACCCTGGAAACCGGACTGACAGTGAACGTTCCCCTATTTATCAACGAGGGCGACCGCATCCGGGTAAACACTGACACCGGACAATACGTCGAACGCGCAAATTGAATTTGATTTTCCCTCCCCTTGATGGGGAGGGATTGAGGGAGGGGTAGAATATGAAATCCACACAAACAAAAAAGGGCTCCGATCCAGGTCGGAGTCTTTTTTTGATCTCGCTATGCGGCCAACTCTTGGGACGCGGCAGGACGGGTGCGGGAAAGGAAGTTATTGCGCGTGCTAGCTGTTTCTAAACTAACTTTGTAAGCCTCTATGTTTTTGTCGGTGGAATTAATGGTCCCCCGGGCATTGATAGAGGCTTTTTGCCCGACGACTGTGAGCTCGTCGGGATTTTCCTTGGAGGACAGCACTGCGGAAGAGTCCAGGGGCAGCTCTACAATACTCACGGTCATGCCGTATCTTTCAAAAGACTGTTTCAATCGCAGCCAATCTTTTTCCTGTTGTTTCCGGTCATAATTGCCTCCATTTTCCTGGGCCAGATTTACAAGCAAAACCATTTTCAAATCTTTCGGATTGCCCCGGGCTTTCAATGGCTCGACAATCCGATCAACCGCCACATCAACATACTGCTGCTGAGCAGCTTCAGGGAACCCCCTGTGTTTGTATCCAAGGTAATCGTTAGGAGTAACGTGGGCAAACAACTTTTCTTTGCCGTCATGGCCGTAAGCAACCACACAACCGGACTGTCTGTCAGTCCACACGTCAGAATCGATCCTGGTCAATGCAGCCGAATTAGTGTTTACGTGAATGACGGCGTCCGGAACAGTTGTCAGATCTCTGACTGTTTTCGCGGCACAGTGCACCTCAGGCCGGTCCGCAAATGTCTTGTCCACTCGAGGGTAGTTAGCTTTGAAACGATCGGCATTCGTAGTCTTCATTTCAGGATCAACCAAATGCTCGGGCGGCATATAACCTTCAAGTTCGAGCAGCATAATCAAATCCCCTTCTCCGCGAGCCACCGCTCCGCGTCCATGGCCGCGCGGCAACCGGCCGCGGCAGCAGTGATGGCTTGGCGGTAGACATGGTCATGCACATCGCCGGCCACGAATACTCCCTCAAGATTGGTTTTACTCCCTTCGAAGATTTTTATATAGCCTTTTTCATCGAGTTCTATACCTGAGCCTTCGAGGAATTTCGTATTGGGAATGTGACCGATGGCCACAAACAGTCCGTCAACTGAAAATTCTGATGCTTCGCCCGACTTAAAATTTTTCAATTTCAATCCTGTCACTGCCTCGCTTCCCAATACCTCTTTAACTTCCGTATCCCAGATCCATTTGATCTTAAGGTTATCCATAGCGCGCTTTTGCATGATCTTGCTTGCTCGGAGCGTATCTCGGCGATGAATAACTGTGACCTCGGACGCGAATTTGGTGAGGAACGTAGCCTCTTCCATGGCTGTATCTCCCCCGCCTACCACAGCGACCTTTTTATTTTTAAAGAAAAAGCCATCGCAGGGCGCGCAGGAGCTCACGCCACGGCCGATGAGTTTTTGTTCGGATTCGAGGCCCAGCCACATGGCATTGGCGCCCGTGGCAACAACCACAGCTTCGGCCTGATACTCTTTCCCGTCTGCCCAGAGGATGGCCTGCCCGCCGTAGCCTTGGCGAAGGCGGGAAAAATCCACTTTGTCCACGTTTTGAAAAATGATTTCCGTGCCAAAGCGCTTGGCCTGCGCAATCATTTTCTGTATCAGATCAGGCCCGAGAATATCAGTTTCATACCCGGGATAGTTGCCTACCTCGGTCGTTAGCATGAGCTGTCCGCCAAAAGCTGTGCCAGCAAAAAGCTGCGGCGCAAGCTCGGCGCGCGCTGCATAAATCCCGGCCGTAAGTCCGGCCGGGCCAGATCCAATTATGGCGAGTTTATGCAAGCTCATACTTTTTTAATGCTTTGCGGAACTGACGGGAATTTTTGTAGACTATGCCGTGCATGCCGATGCGCTTCGCGCCGCGGATATTCAGAAGCCGGTCATCAACCATGATGGCTTCATGCGGCTTCACGCCAATCTTGTGCAAAACGAACCGGTAAGCGGTCGCGTCAGGCTTGGCGATATGCAGGTCACTGGAATCAAAGACTCTCTCAAAAAATTTGTGATGATTGAGGCGCCTCCTATCCAGAACTTCCTGTGCCATATGGCCAATGGAATTAGTAAACATTACCACTTTGGCTTTTTTCAGGGACGGGATGAGATGCGCCAGACCTTTATCAGTCTTCATTTTGCTGACAATCATCTCATGCATTCTTTTTGAGGAAACTCGGACCCCAAAAATTTTCTGGATCTGCCTATAAAACTCATTTTCCGTAATTTCCCCGAGGTTGACCTCGCGTTCCAGGCGGGCCAGCCGCTTTCTTCCGAGTGAAGTCAAACACTGCTGGCAATAATGCTTGATAAAATTCATATACCCGCCGTGCACCACCACCCCTCCGAGATCAAAAATTACGGCTTTTATCTTTTGTTTTGCCATTATTATTTTTCTCCTCCGAGGGCGGCCTCGATTTTTTCTTTTTGAAAACCGACAATAATCGTGCCGCCGAGATCAATCACTGGCACGGCGAACTGCCCGGACTTTTTAATCATCTCCTGCTGGAGGACTTCATCATGAGTTACGTCCTTTTCCTCGTACTCAACGCCCTTCTCTTTAAAAAATGCTTTAGCCATCTTGCAAAACGGGCAGGTGAACGTAGTATAAATCACTGGCTTGGCCATGCGTTTCCTTTCTTTTCTTAATTAGGATAATTATACCAAATTTTACAACTATAGCGAGTGCTGACAAAACCCTGGAAATAAAATACAATACCCACATGGACAAGGCAAAACTCCAATTGTATTTTTTTATCACCCTGATGGGAGCAACCCTGGTTTTAACTTTTTTTATCCTTAGGCCGTTTCTGGCTCCCTTGATTTTGGCCGCGACATTCGCGGTAATTTTTCAGCCCTGGCAACGGCGACTAGCCTCGTTTTTCCCACGCTTTCCGTCGCTAGCCGCACTCGCGGGCGTGATCTCAATCGCGCTTTTGGTCCTGGTGCCTTTAACCCTGTTTGGCTTCCAGATTTTCCAGGAAGCGCAAAGTCTTTTTCATTCTCTAAACACGGTAGGCAGAGAAGCTTTGCCGGAAAGCGTCCGTGAACAAATCACCCGGGTCGTTCCCAATTTTTCTCCAGATTTCGAGCGCATAAGCAGACAGGTTCTCAACTGGGTCGTGCAGAACCTCAACAGCATTTTCTCAAGCGTGTTTAGCACAGCCCTGAGCTTCTTCCTGTTTCTCATCTCCCTGTTTTATTTCCTGCGGGATGGCAAAAAATTCGCGACGTATTTAAAAATCTTGAGCCCTCTTCCGGATCAGCAAGATGAAAAAATCTTATCTCGACTCTACACCGCTATTAACTCGGTCATCAAAGGCGCGCTCCTCATCGCGCTTATCCAGGGACTGCTCACCGGCATTGGCCTGACCATCTTTGGGGTGCCCAACCCCGTGTTATGGGCCGGCACCGCGGCAATCGCCGCGCTCATCCCCAACGTTGGCACAGCCATGGTCCTGCTTCCGGCCATCGGCTATTTGTATTTTGAGGGAGAAATCGGCCGCGCCATAGGTCTTGCGATCTGGGGCGTGCTGGCCGTGGGACTCATCGACAATTTCCTAAGCCCATACCTGATCAATCGCGGCATCCGGATTCACCCGTTTTTGATTCTGCTTTCCGTGATCGGCGGGCTGTCATTATTCGGTCCGGTTGGATTTGTGCTGGGGCCCCTAGTGGTCAGTCTGCTGTTCGCCCTTCTGGATATCCACCTTAGCTCTTCCCGCGCGAACGAATAAACTCTATAATATCTTTTCGGGTTTCTTTGTCACGAATGATGTGAATAATAGTCGGCAGCACGGACAATGCGATAATGCCGCCAATTATCGGCAATAAATAGCGGTCCACGTCCGGAATCGTACTGCCCAAAAAATATCCCAATAGAGTGAGGCCTGCGGCCCACAGGAGTCCGCCGACAATATTGAAGGCAAAAAATACATGATACTGCATCTGGCCGACTCCGGCCAGAATCGGCACGAAGGTCCGGACGGCCGGAATGAAACGCGCCAGGATAATTGTTTTGCGGCCATGTTCTTCAAAAAAATTCTGAGCCCGAAGTAAATTTTTTTTACTGAAGAGTATTGACTGTTCTTTGGAAAAAATCTTCGGACCGATTCGGCGACCAAACGCATAACCGACATTATCCCCCAGTACAGCGGCAATAACCATGAGGGTCGCCAAAAGTTCGATATGCAAATACCCTTGTGAGGCTAAAAACCCCGCGGTAAACAGCAGGCTGTCACCCGGCAGAAAAAAACCGATAAACAGCCCAGACTCGGCAAAAATAATGGCAAACAAACCGAGGTATCCGGCAGTCTTGATTAGTCCGACTAAATCAAAATGAAACATGGGTTTAATCATAATTTCTCTGAGTGATTATTGCAACTAATTGTTTAAAAATCCATGTTGACAAACCATATAAACTGCTGTAATGACACTATGTAACCTCGTTAGAAATCTCAGAGCAACGGGGAGGCTGTATAACGAACTTCAGAAATAATTAATCATAGGATTTCTAACGGGGTGAAGAAAACGCGAAAAATTCTTTTATTTTTACTGTTGTTTTTCGCAGTAATCATACCAGCCGCAATTATTGCGGTGTTTCTCTATTATTCCGCGACTCTTCCCGGAGCAGACGCGCTGGTCAGCCGTGATGTCCCCGAATCCACGAAAATTTATGACCGGCACGGGACGTTGCTCTATGAATTCCACGGGGACGCAAAACGCACCATAGTCTCTCTGCGAGAGATTCCCCTGATGGTCCGGCAGGCGGCGATTGCCATTGAAGACAAAAATTTTTATAAACACATGGGCTTTGACATGGAAGGCATTGCCCGCGCTTCCTATATTAACTGGAAAACCGGGGACAAAACCCAAGGCGCCTCTACTATCACCCAGCAGTTTGTGCGCAATGCCGTGCTGACCCGCGAAAAAACCTGGAGGCGCAAATTCAAAGAACTGGTGTTGGCCTTCAACCTTGAGGTCAAATACCCGAAAGAGAAAATTCTCGAGCTTTATTTTAACGAAATTCCTTACGGCTCCAACCTCTATGGCATCCAGGCGGCCAGCCAGGCGTATTTCGGCAAACCTGCCCGCGACCTAAGCCTGGCGCAGGCTGCCCATCTTGCCGCCCTGCCCAAAGCTCCCACCTACTATTCGCCTTATGGCCCGCATAGCGATGAGCTGAAAACGCGCGCCCTGCTTGTTTTGAGGAAAATGCAGGAACAGGGATTTATAAATCAGTCTCAGGTGGACGAGGCACGCGCCGAAAAAGTCGTATTTCAAAAAATCTCCGCTCCGATCATCGCCCCGCATTTCGTGTTTTACGTTCAGGATATCCTGCGAGAAAAATACGGCGAAAAAGCCGCGCGAGAGGGTGGCATGCGGGTGCGAACGACGCTTGACCTCAATCTCCAGCGCTTGGCCGAAGAGACCGTGCTCAAACACTCCCTGGCAAACGAAAAAAATTGGCGCGGCAAAAACGCGGCTTTGGTTGCCGTAGACCCGCGGACAGGCGAGGTGTTAGCCATGGTTGGCGGGCGGGATTATTTTGAAAAAGAAAACGACGGCGAGGTTAACGTGGCCCTTCGGCCGCGCCAGCCCGGATCGTCATTCAAGCCTTACGTGTATGCCACTGCTTTCAAAGAGGGGTTGTCTCCAGGCTCGCTTGTTATGGACGTACCTACCAATTTCGGCCGCTATGGCTCCCGCGACTATGTCCCGCAAAACTACAGTAAACGCAACTATGGCCCTATCTCTATCCGCCAGGCTCTGCAAGGTTCCCTCAATGTTCCGGCGGTCAAAACCCTCATGCTGGTCGGAATCAATGACGCGGTTGATACTGCAGAAAGCATGGGTCTGAGCACCCTGACAAACCGTTCCCGTTATGGGCCGGCTTTGGTCCTAGGCGGCGCAGAGGTCAAACTTTTGGAGCATACAGCGGCATTCGGCGCATTCGGCGCCGGCGGGAAGCTCTATGAAACAACGCCCATTTTGGAAATCACTGACCACAGCGGCAAGATAATCGAGGTATTGAATCGCGATAAAGGACGCCAGGCCATCCACCCCCAGATCGCTTACCAAATCACTAATGTGCTGTCTGATAATGAAGCGCGGATGTTTATTTTCTCCAACCGCAAAAACAAACTGACATTGCCGGACGGACGGCCGGTGGCTGTAAAAACCGGAACTACGCAGGAATTCCGCGATGCCTGGACTGTGGGCTACACTCCAAGCATTTCCGTAGGGGTCTGGGTGGGCAACAATGACAACGCGCCCATGCGCTACGGCGCCGATGGACTCTACGTCGCGGCTCCAATCTGGAATGAATTTATAAGCCGCGCTCTGCAAGATACTCCGGTAGAAATATTTACCCGCCCGCCCGGCATAGTAGAACTCGCAGTTGATAAACTCTCCGGCAAACTGCCCACCTCGAACACCCCGCAAACCAAAACCGAAATCTTTGCCCTGGATTTCAACGTTCCGGTTACTGAAGACGATTTTCATATAGCCAGAAATGGACGCGTGGTGTCAATCCTTCGCTCAGAAAAACCCGGAGACCCCGCCTGGGACGAGCCGGTTCGCGCCTACGCTATTGCCCACGGCTATGGATTTAGTAATGGCACGTATATTGCAAACGAACCAGTGGAAAATGCAGACCTTGGCGGCGGCGAAGAATCAGATATCTCAGTCAATGTCCGGGTCAGTCCTCGGATTTCCGCAGTGCCGTGGAGTTTTGCAGTCCAGACTGCTTCGATTTTCCCGGTATCCCAGATAATTGTGAAGGTCGATGAACAAACAGAGACTACGGCAAATGCAAACGAAATTTATCATGTGAGTCAAAATCGGTATGCTGACGGAATGCATTTTATGACTGTTGAGGTTACAACAGACCAAGGCCAGAAACAAACCACGATTATTCCGCTAGAATTTGCCCTGCAAAGTCCTCCACCTTTACCTGCCCCGTCCCCTGCCGGGGCCCCGACTCCGGTCGGGACAATAGTCGACAACAACCCCATTTACACGCCGCCTGATCCAACTGCCCCCTAAAGAAAACTTTTAAATAAATTCAAACCATATTAATTTAAACTCCCGGGATTCTACTCTTTCTTCCTAAATTAGAGTCCCGGGAGTTTTTTCAAGAACAATCCTGGCCATTATTTTATTGGACCTGATTTTGCTGCACCATTTGTTGTGTCACCTCCCCCGCATGAAACATTAATGATTAAACACGTGACCAGTCTGACTAGTCGTGTAAAGAGAATATAAAGAATATCAGGCAGGGCCGCGTTGTGTTTTGTCCCAAGTTTGTAGCAGATTCTACTGTTCAATTTGTGCCCCTGCCTTAGGGATTAGTAAACCCCGCAAATCAAACGTGGATAATAGCGAGTTTTATTAATAAAATTGGTCATTCGTCCAGCGATTGACCCGAATAATTGCGCATGTTATTCTGAGGAATCAAATTCAGAGGAGGGAACATGCAAATCACGAAACGGTTCGTTGAATCGGAAGGACGGCGGGCTCACGTGTTGACTCCAATTGGCCGACTGATTATCGGAGGGCCATGCCTGGAGCTTCGCGAGGCTATCAGGGAAATACTGAGGCACGAATGCAAAAACGTGGTAATCACCATGGCAGAAGTCCCTTACGTTGATTCTAGCGGGATGGGCGAGCTGGTATCAGCCTACACCACGGTGTGCGGCAAAGGGGGTAATCTAAAAATCGTCGCACTAACTCCAAAACTTCGCGACTACCTGAAAGGGGTAAAGCTCGACACAGTATTCGACATTTTCGAAGACCAAGACAGCGCGCTTCGCAGTTTCCCCGCCGTTATAAACCGGGGCAGACCGGCGAGCGGCGCAGTTAGCGAAGACAGCACCGCACCGGCAGAAAATCCCGGGTGAAGGTCGTAGACTTGCAACACTAAAGCGTTGTTCTAACCAGAACGGCGCTTCTTTACTTTTCGAGCAATAACCGCTAAGATAGCGTTTCCACAAGGAGGAAATCATGCCCAAAAACATAAGGAACCATAGCCGCAGTTCAGCCCGCGCTTGGTGGATGTGGTCAGTGCTTCTGCTGGCCATCGCAGTCACCTATTTTATAACCCAGCCCCAGCCGCTGCGCCAGGAAAGAATAACGTATCCTGCACAGCCAGTCCCCCGCATTGTTCTGCCTTCGCCTATCCCAATCCCCGAAAAGACCTCGGAGCAAAAAATCAAAGAAGGCGCGCAGATATTTGAAAGACTAATGGGAGAGTCAGACCCCTTCTTTATCGGCAATAAATATTACCCGCCGTTCGGCATAGCGTGGCTTCGAGGAATCGTAGAGGCTAACAAAAAAGGCGAGCTGCTCATCACCCCAGTGACCACCTTTCCCGGTGCAAGCTCAACGTTGATGGCTTCTGGCTATAATGGACAAAAGATGGAGATCGAGATTTCGCTCCTCAAATTGTGGGGCTTCGTGAACGTGGATTATCCGGTCACAAAATACGACTCGCGAGTCGCAAAGCACACGTTCATGAACGGTATGGTACATGAAGCCCTTCATCTGCGAGGACAAAAAAAAGAGTTTTTCGATTTTTCGGAAAACTCTACCGACACACAAAGGGTTTACGAGGAGCGGCTAAAAGAAGAGCTTCGCGTTTGGCCAATAATGATCATCAATGTCATTAGGCCGCTCCGAGTGGTAGGTCAGCCCTTGAACAATGACGACATTGAGGCGGACGGCATTTTACGCGGCTGCAAGGATGATCCAAGCTGTCCATTGTTCGTGGAATTTATAAAGAAAAGGTTTCGGGACCCATACCAAAAATAGGGTCCAGAAGTCAGATTTATTTCTGGCTTCTTTTATTGACCAACTCTACTATTTTTGATAAATTAAGTGAGCTTTTGAGGTCCCATCGTTCACCCTTCGGGTGATGACCCGCAGGGTCACTAACTACCTAAAAACAAAAAATATGTATTACGTTTACGTCTTGCATAGTCAAAAACAAAAATGGATTTATACTGGTTGCACAGATGACTTAAAAACCAGGTTTGCACAACATCAAACTGGTAAGGTAAAATCAACGCAGTTCTATCGACCTTTTACTTTGATCTATTACGAAGCATATCTTGATAAAACGGACGCAAGGAAGAGAGAAATAGAATTAAAAAACAATAGTCAGCAAAAAGAATTTCTTTTCAAACGGATTCATAACTCTGTTAACATGGTCCCATCGTCTAACGGTTAGGACAACAGCTTTTCAAGCTGTGAATCGGGGTTCGATTCCCCGTGGGACTGTTTACCCGCCTCTGGCGGGCCAATCGAACTTAAACTAAAAATCGCCAATGTTGATAGGGCGTTTTTTAGTTTTCTGAGGAGATTAACAGGCTCAGCCTGCCAATACAATCTGAACCGTTACGATTATAAGATACGAAAAGAGGAGGACAGCGCCTTCGAAACGGGAAATCGCCCGCTTGGTAATGGTGAAAAAAAACAGCATGGCGCTGAGGACCAGCAAAGCGGGGAGATCAAATTTTATCCATTGCGGCGCCAAACTGATTGGCGACAGCATAGCAGTGATTCCCAGGGTTACGAGAAGCGTAAAGATATTTGACCCCAATGTTTCCGAAACGGCAATCTCTCCCATATCTTTTTTTGCGGCTTTGTAAGCCGCCATAATATTTGGTATGGACGGACCGAACGCGCCCAGCGTAAAACCGATTATCAGCTGATTGACATGGAACTCCTCCACAATGCTGATGAGCTGACTGCCGAACAACTGCGCTCCTGCGAGCAACACGCCGACCCCCAAAATGAACGACAGCCAGCCGGATTTTATTTTTCCTATGTCAAAACCGAGTAAATCCAGGGAGATCTCAACCTCTTTGACGTCCTGGCTGCGCTGCTCACTGGTCTTTTGCCGTTCCTGCAGAAAAACATTTATCGAATAAGGAATAAACAACAGCACAAACGCAAACCCTTCCGCGCGGGTAATCTCTCCTTGCAGTCCTACGGCCAAAACCAGGATCGGCACCACCAAAGAAAAAACCCCATCCCGCAGTATCAGATTTTTTGTGACTTTAAGCGGACGGACCATAGCTGACAATCCGGTCATCAGTCCGATATTCACAAATATCGAGCCAAGTATCACTCCAAGCGTGACATCAGAAAAACCCTTCAAGGTTGTATAAACCGCAACTAAAATTTCCGGCAAACTGACTGCTATGGATACAAGAATCAGCCCGACTGACACTCCGGAAACACCCAGGCGTTTAGCCACCGGGATGAGCGAATCTGTCAGCCAGTCAGAGCCCTTGCCGATGAGCAGAATGCTCAATAAAATCAAACTCGTACTATAGATAATGTCCATATTATCTATTATAGTCGCCTCTGGACATTATTACGAATACATGCTATACTAGTTTGGCAAAAATATTTATCTTTAGAAAAATCGTCGAGCTTCACAAAAGTAATTCAATTTTGCGCTTAATTCATTAAACTCATATAAACCATGAATGGTGTCATAAAGAAAAAGACTGACAAAGGTTTTGGGTTCATCACTGTTGAAGGACAGGACAAAGATTTGTTCTTCCACAGTAACTCTCTCGTAGGCGTCACTTTTGACGAACTGCAAGAGGGCGACAACGTCAGCTTTGACGTTGAAGATTCCCCAAAAGGCAAGAACGCGACCAACGTAAAGCGCGTCTAATGGTCTTTTACAAAAAACCCGCCGAATCGGCGGGTTTTTTGTTTGCGGTCAAGAGAAAGAGTATAATGAATATAGTAACAACTTGGATTATTAATTATAAACATTATGCGAACGAAATTTAAAAAAATCATTTTTGTAGCCCCGGTGCTAACCTTGCTGTTTGCGGCTCAGACTGCAGCGGCTGCGGAATTTATTAAACCCAATGACAGCGGCAATACCATCATTTCCGGGGACGGGCACCGAAATGTCTACGCTGCTGGCGGAAATATCACTGTTACAGGCAATATCGCAGGAGACCTCATGGCTGGCGGCGGGAATGTAGTAGTGCAGGGCAATGTTGAAGATGACCTCATGGCTGGCGGCGGCACGCTGGTGATTAACGGAACAGTCGGAGGCGACGCCAGACTGGGCGGTGGGAATGTAACGATTACTGGTCCGGTCCGCGGCGACGTGCTCGTTGGCGGCGGGAACGTGACGATTGCCAAAACCGCGGAAATTTCCGGCGACCTGGTTGTGGGCAGCGGGAATATTGTAATCGAAGCGCCCATAGCTGGGTCAGTGCGCATCGGCGGAGGAACAGTAAACCTCAATAGTAAAGTTGGGCGCGAGGTTTGGGTCATGAGTGACAAGCTCACATTTGGACCGGACAGTATGGTAGCAGGGGAAATCACCTACAAAGGAAAAAGAGAGGCCGTAGTGCAGGCAGGTGCTCAGATTTCTGCTATTGATTTTCAAAAAATCGACCGCAAAGGCGCCAAAACACTTTATAAAGGATTTGGCTTTGCAGGCAAGCTCATCTGGTCTATCGGTTTAGTAATCGCCGGACTTTTGCTTCTCAGATTCTTCCCGAAAAAAATGAACCGCGTCGTTGAAAAAACTTTCGACAAACCATGGGCCAATCTCGGCACCGGTCTGGTAGCGGCAATTGTGATTCCTGTAGTGGCAGTCCTGCTTCTGTTAACAGTAATTGGATTTTATGCCGGGCTGATGATACTAGCGTGGCTGGCTATTCTCTATCTGTATCTGAACATTATTGCGATTGTATTCTTTGGCGCGGCGATCCTCAAGAAACTGAACAAATATAATGGCCTGAAATGGACAGTTTTAGTCACCGGCGCGGTCGTCCTCCTGATACTAAAAATCATTCCGTTCATTGGATTCCTGGTATGCGCCATTTTGTGGCTCATCTCATTCGGCGCGGTACTGCGGCTCGCAAGGGAGCATCTGCAAACCGAAGAGCAAAGCATAACGTAATCATGACCCCCTCATTAAAAATCTTAACAGGCACACGCATCAAAATGACACAAATATTAGCCATTAACCTCAAGGATTTCTAACAGGGTGAACAACGAGGAAAAACTCGCCGCGGAGATCCAGCGGATTTCCGATCTCCATAAAGAAAACAAAGATATTGATACGACCGCTCTGATCGCCAATGTGCTGGCGCAAAACCGCGAAGAAAATATTCCTGCCGGGCAAAAAACACGCGCCTATCTGGTCAGCCTTTTGTTCCCACCTTTCGGCCTCTACTATTTCGTAAAATTTATTATCCAAGACAATGCCCAGGCCAAAAAACTTGCCTGGACTGCTCTGGCGCTGACAGTAATCGCCATAGCTGCGGTCTGGTGGCTGACCAGCGCGATTCTTTCTGCTTCACCCGAACTGCAGCAAATCCAAAATATTGACCTCAAACAGCTTCAGGAACTGACGCAGTAAAAATTAATCTTTTGAGAGGCGGTGAAATAAAATGATGGGAAAACATAAGGGTATACACATGATTACTTTCATACTGCTGGCTGTCGGCGGTTTGAACTGGGGTATTTTCGCGATCACTGGCTGGGAGATCGGCAGTATTTTCGGGGGAATGGACGAAACCATTTCCAAGATTATTTATATACTCGTAGGTTTGTCAGCGGTCTATGAGATCGCCTGCCACGGTAAGACCTGCAAACTGTGCAAGCCTGATGGCAGTATGCCGCAACAGTCTGGAATGTAATTTACAAAAGCAAGCCACAAAAAACGTCCCGATTTGATCGGGACGTTTTTTGTTGACGCTGTAGGCATTCAATCTTATACTTGGAATAACCTCCCTACTCTAAATGGGAGAATCAAAAAACACAGAAACAGAGCCACAAGGAGGTCCTCGATGAGTAATAAGTTTGCTGTCGGACTGCTCGTATTGATGCTGGTGCTCGCGCTCGCGCCCAGCGCATTCTCAACCGACGTGCCTGCTCTCCGCGCAGTTCCTACACAGGCCCAGGCTGAAATGCCGTCTTTCGCGATTGCGGAAACGATCCCTGCAAAAAACAGCATAGCCAGTTTGATAGCCACTATAAATAAGCAACCGACACAGGTAAAAACAGAGGAAACTAGGACGCGGCAAACACCAACAGTTCAGCCAAAAATACCCCTCATCCAGAACTCGAAGGGGAAACTTCAAAAATTGTTTTCCCTGCCATCCCGCTTTTCTTTCGGCAACAAAAAGTGATCCCGCCAAACCTGACAGGTTACCCTCACAAATCTCACCAATGAGGCCTGTCAGGTCTCTCTTTTTTTATTAAACCTTAGTGTATAATTCAGAAATGCAGTCCTTGACTCGCCAAACCATAAAAATCTTCTGGCAGCACGCCAAGCGCTATACCTGGATGCCGTATGTAATTTTCTTTGGCATGGCTGGGGTGACCCTGATGCGCAACATTCCCCCGCTTCTTTACCGCCGGGTGATTGATCTTTTGGCGAGCGCGCCTGTGCCAAACGCAGTGAAAACTGCGATCGGTCTCATAACCCTCGCGTTCACCCTCAACATTATTCGCATCATCGTCTGGCGTGGCCTGAATTTCATAAACAATTTTTTTCAGGCCCGAGTCATGGCAGACCTCATGCAAACCTGTTATGAACATCTGCAAAAACATTCTATTGGTTTTTTTAACTCAAATTTCATCGGCAGCCTGGTAACCAAGGTCAAACGTTTTGAAAGGGCCTTTGAACAGCTCTCCGACCAAGCTTTTACTCAAATGGGCCGCAGCGCTGTCGATGTAGTTGTGATTGTGGTGATTTTATTCTGGCGCTCACTGCTGTTCGGATTTTTGATGCTAGGGTGGGTAATTACCTATGTGGGCATAGTTTATTTATTCGCTCGCTACAGATTTCCTTACGACACCCGACGCGCGGCTACTGATTCGGAAACTACTGGTCAGCTGGCGGATACAATGACTAATAATTTTAACATCAAAATATTCTCTGGCTATATTTTTGAATTCAAACGTTTTAAAAAAGTCATAGAAAACCAATTCCGCGCGCGAAAAAAGTCCTATAATATCGGCACGTTTTCCGAACTATTCCAGGGCTTATACATGATCACTTTGGAATTCGGAATGCTTTATTTTGTTATCAATCTTTGGCAGAAAGGGCTCGCCACTGTCGGGGATATTGCCCTGATCCAAGCGTATCTGTTCAGAGTATTTGACCAACTGTGGGATACGGGAAAATATATTCGCCTCATCTACGAGGCGATCGCTGATGCCAACGAGATGACGGAAATTCTGATCGCGGAGCACGAGATTCAAGATAGTAAAAACGCCAAAGTCTTGCGCGTGAAAAAAGGCGCGATCGAGTTTCAGAATGTAAATTTCGGCTACCATGAGGGTTTGGAAATCCTGAGTAATTTCAATCTCAGCATCAAACCCGGAGAGCGCGTGGCTCTGGTGGGTCCGTCGGGCGGCGGCAAATCCACGATCGTAAAACTGATTCTCCGTTTTTATGACATTCAGGGAGGACAAATCAATATTGATAGCCAGGATATCACGAGCGTAACACAAGATTCTTTGCGAGAGAATATTGCTTTTGTGCCTCAAGATCCGATTCTCTTCCATAGGAGTCTGTTTGATAACATTCGCTATGCCAAACCCAAAGCCAGCGACCAGGAAGTCATCGAGGCAGCCAGGCTCGCGCATGCTGATGAATTTATCAGCAAACTCACCCACGGCTACAACACATTTACTGGGGAGCGCGGTATCAAGCTCTCGGGAGGCGAGCGTCAGCGCGTGGCGATTGCCCGGGCGATTCTCAAAAACGCACCGATTCTGGTTTTGGACGAAGCGACCTCCAGCCTTGATTCCGAATCAGAATATCTCATCCAGGATGCCCTAAAAAATCTGATGCGCGGCCATACCACGATCGTTATCGCCCACCGCTTGTCCACGATCATGCAAATGGATCGCATTGTAGTGATTGAAGGAGGGCACATTTTGGAAGAAGGTAAACATAAGGAGCTGGTCAAAGCCAAAGACGGCACTTACCAGCGCCTTTGGAACATCCAGGCCGGCGGCTTTGCCGGGTAGTGAAAGTTCAATAAATTGAACCTCTACTGCCGGGTTAAACGATCCTAAAATACAAACAAGAGGCTGCGGGAGTACGGCCTCTTGTAGGAATACATCTATGGTTGCTTGCTGGCGATAAACCGGAGAGTCTGAACGACAGCGGATCGATACTGCTCTTGCCAGTATGGGATGTGTTCTATGCCTCTATTCGAATTCCGGTTGAAAAGATGGTCTTCAGTGACGCCTTTCGTGCCGAAATCAACGACACCGTCGACATCCGTGTCATAAAAAATTGATAGAGAAACACGATCTGACGAAACTGTGCCGGAAGGACGAACCCAGTAAGAAAGGACGCTGTGCCCATTTCCGGCATTCACTGTGTACCGTTTGCCTTCGAAAACAAACACAACTTGGATGGCGTTGCGATCGACTTCTCGGGACAGAAATTTCTTTGCGTTGGCAGAGTCGTGAATGAAATCCGCAATCTTTCGTGATTCCGATACTGACTGCCCATTGACTACACTGAATACGAGAACCATGAACACTGAAACTAACAGATGTTTGGACATTGCTGTCCTCCTTATCGTTGGAATTGGGATCAATTAGTGACTTGTCATTATACTGATTTTTCTAAGAATGTCAACCCCTATGATATAATCAGGCCATGACCCCAGAAGAACAAAAAACCATTGATCGTCTGGTAGAAACCATAAACCGAGCCTATACTCGCCCGGGCCGCATGTTTTGGCGAGGCTTTCTCTGGGGACTTGGCCGCGGGCTTGGGGCGACTGTGGGATTGGCTTTGATCCTCGGAATCTCAGTTTATTTTCTCAAGGCTTCAGGCCTCGATAAAACTTTCAATAGTGCTCTACAGAGCCTTGACGGGCTTTCTAAATCTATAAATTCCGCGCGACAGTGATACCCCCGCACCAATTTAACACGCGAAAAAGAAAGCATCTATGAATTGGTTTAAATCTGGTGCAGGGGTGACACACATTCTCGCCATTGAATCCTCCGCTGACGAGACGAGCGCGGCTGTTCTGGAAGGTGAGACAAAAAGTCGGAAGTTCCGGCTTCTTTCGAATATCATCTATTCACAGATCAATATCCACCAAAAAACCGGAGGAATTGTCCCGGAGGTTGCCGCACGCAATCATATCTTGAAAATCTTGCCCGTAATCGCACAAGCCCTCGCGAAAGCGGGGGTCCAGCTCAAAGATATTAACGCGATCGCAGTTACTGCTGGGCCGGGCCTTGTCACCTCTTTGATGATTGGCGTAGATACTGCCAAAGCTTTGGCGTTTGCGTTGCAGATCCCCATCCTGCCGATTAACCATATGGAAGGACATTTGCTTTCCGCCTTGGCGAATGAGTCACCTCCACCTTTATCCTCCCCCCTCAAGGGGGAGGAATTCCCCTCCCTTGAGGGGAGGGGTAAGGGGAGGGTGAAGTTTCCAGCATTAGGCTTGGTAGTGTCGGGGGGCCACACGATGTTGGTCCTTGTCGAAAAAATTGGGAAATACAAAATATTGGGCGAAACAGTTGATGACGCGGCAGGCGAATGCTTTGATAAGGTCGCGAAAATCATGGGTCTGCCTTACCCTGGCGGGCCGGAAATTTCAAAACTCGCGAAGAAAGGCAAACCCCAGGCTTTTGATTTCCCAAGGCCGATGATGGATTCTAAAAATTATGACTTTTCCTTTTCCGGCCTGAAGACCGCAGTGCTTTACCACTGGCAATCCTTGCTGGTCGCCAATCGCCAATCGCAAGTCGCCAACGTGGCTGCCAGCGTAGAACAAGCCATCGTTGACGTACTTGTTTCAAAAACCATCAGATCTGCCAAACAATACAAAGTAAAAACCATTCTTCTCGGCGGCGGCGTTTCCGCTAATGAAAAACTACGCAAACAACTAGCTTCGGCCATCAAAAAATCCCTTCCACATTCAACATTCCATATTCCACATTCCAATCTCACTACTGACAACGCTGGCATGATCACCATGGCCGCATTTTACCAATACTCAGCTGGCAACCGCGGCACACCAATAAAAAAAATCAAGGTCAATCCCAACTGGGAATTAAGGAGTTGGAAATAAATGCTCGGAATTCTTATAGCTTTTGGAGCCGCACTCGCAGAAGGAACAAAAAACGTCCTAAGCAAATATGGACTAAACCGCAGAATTGATGAGCTGGTTGTCAGTCTTTCATTCTACCTATTCGCTATGCCATTTCTCATCCTATACCTCGTCCTGAGCGGACATCTTCCAGAGCTTGGTCCAGATTTTTGGAAATATTTATTTGGCACCTGGTCTCTCAACCTAATCGCGACAGTCTTGCTTGTCAAAGGAATCAATGCAGGGGAGCTGTCAAAGGTCATACCTTTCTTGGCTTTTACTCCAGCGTTTTTGCTCATCACTTCGCCTCTTATTATTGGTGAGTTCCCGCCTGCATTGGGGCTTGCCGGTGTGCTCCTCATCACTATTGGATCATATGTCCTAAATCTCGGAGGCGAACATGGTGGAATATTGGGCCCATTTAAAACAATATTGCGAGAAAAAGGGCCTCGGTTTGTTCTAGGAACTGCTGCAATCTGGAGCATTACTTCAAATCTAGAAAAAATCGGCATTAGTCAGTCCTCGCCTCTATTTTGGTCGGTTGCTGGATCGAGTTTTATGGCGATAGCTTTGCTTATTATCTGCCTCGCTACAGTTAAAAAGGCTGGTTCACAAATCCTACAGAATATAAAGTTCATGTCCCTAATCGGATTCGTGAATAGTCTCGTGTTTATCTGCCAAACTACAGCCATTAGCCTAACTTTGGTTATTTATGTTATTTCCATAAAAAGATTTAGCATAGTACTTGCAGTACTGATGGGTTACGCGATCTTCAAGGATCAATCCTTTAGGACCCGGATCGCCGGAGCGATAATTATGTTCGCAGGGGTTCTGTTCATTGCCTTATCGCAAACAGCATGATAATACATGACACAATTTACGGCGGGATTGAAATTACTGAGCCGGTGATTCTGGAGCTTATTGAAACCTCGGCCATGCAGAGGCTCAAAGGCGTGGATCAAAACGCGGTAGCGGGGATAGTGGAGATTTCCTGGGGTAGATTTTCAAGGTTTAACCACTGCGTCGGAGTGATGAGCCTTATCAAAAGGCTTGGCGGCTCAATCGAGGAACAAATTGCCGGGTTGGTGCATGATATTTCTCATACCGCATTCTCACACGCCATGGATTTTGCTTTTGGCGCGGCCGAGACTCAGGATTTTCACGAAAAGCATCTCTTGCGAATCGTGAACAAATCAAATATCCCGGAAATTCTGAGGCGCTACGGTTTTGAGACTGACCATGTTTTAGATCATCATAATTTTTCCATTCTGGAACAGCCTCTCCCTGCTTTATGCGCGGATCGCGTCGATTATGCTTTAAAGACATTTCTGACAAGTTTTGATGTGCCGCTCTCTCTGCTCAAGGAAATGCTTGCCGACCTGACCGTGTTCCAGGGGCAAATCGTTTTTCAGACTAAAACTTTCGCGAGGCAGTTCGCTGATCTGTTTATCAGAGGGGACAAAGAGCGATGGGGCGGCAGTTATATTGGAAATACAATTTATCATCTCTTTTCCCAGATCCTAAAAAAAGCTCACGACCGAGGCGAGATTACGTTTGATGATTTTTTTACAACTGATAAAGAGCTTATGGATAAATTGAGCAAGGAAACGAGGCAGGAAGTAGCGGACTTAACAAAACTTCATTTAACAGAGGTCGAACCAGGCAGTCCGCACGACCTGCACCTCAATGCCAAGGTCCGCTACGTGGATCCGCCTGTTTTGATTGCCGGACAACTAAACAAACTCTCGGAAATTGACGAAGAATTTGCGAAAAATTTACAGCAATTCATTGCCAGGCGAAAGCATGGAAATTATGTTAAAATAACCAAATGAGCAAAGCCTATAATCCACAAGAATTTGAGGATAAAATCTACGAGAAATGGGAAAAATCGGGCTTTTTCAATCCTGATAATCTAGAAAAAGCCGGGGACCGGTTTTGGAATGCCGAACCGTTCTCCATTGCCATGCCGCCGCCCAATGTTACAGCCGAACTGCACCTGGGAAGCGCCCTGTTCATCACTCTGCAGGATATTATGACCCGCCATGCGCGCATGCGGGGCCGCAAGGCTCTGTGGCTACCGGGTACTGACCACGCAGCCATTGCCACCCAAAATGTTGTGGAACGCAAAATTCTCGAAGAAGAGAAAAAAACCCGGACTGACCTGGGCCGAGAGCAGCTTCTGAGGCGCATCGAAGAATTTGTCAGTCATACCCAAGGGCGCATCCAAAACCAGATCCGCAAAATGGGCTCGTCCTGCGATTGGACGCGCGAAAAATTTACGTTGTCCCCGGAGCTGTCACTGGCAGTGCGTACGGCTTTCAAAAAAATGCATGACGCCGGACTCATCTACCGCGGCGAACGCATGGTTAATTGGTGCCCGCGTTGCGGCTCGACTCTGGCCGATGATGAGGTCAGCTTCAAACAAGCCAAAGGTCACATGTTTTATCTGCGTTATCCCGTAAAAGACAGTGAAGACTACCTGGTTGTAGCGACAAACCGTCCGGAAACTATGCTTGGCGACACTGGCGTGGCCGTTAACCCAGGCGATTCGCGCTACAAAAAATATGTCGGCAAGATCATCATGCTCCCGCTTTTGAACCGCGAGGTGCCGGTTATCGCGGATGATCATATTGATAAAGCGTTCGGCACTGGAGCTATGAAAGTCACACCCGGCCATGACCATAATGATTTTGAAATTGCCAAACGCCACGGCCTGGAAATGATTCACCTCTACACGGCAGACGGCAAAATCGATGCGCAGGAAGCCGCGGATCATGGGTTTGACGACTATGCGGGACTTACGAAAGAGGATGCGCTTAACCGCATCGTGCAGGAACTCCATGAAAAGGAGTTCATCGAAAAAACCGAAGAGATTGAGCATCGCGTCGGCACCTGCTACCGCTGCGGCACTGTGGTGGAACCGGTTGTTTCAAAGCAGTGGTTTGTGAATGTGAATGCAGAATTTAAAATAGAGAATAAAGAATTTAGTAAAAATCTGAGACTGCCGGAAAAGACGACCCTCAAGGAAATGATGACTGCGGCGGTGAAATCGGGCGCTATCAAAATCGTGCCCAAGCATTTCGAGAAAATCTATTTTGAGTGGATGAAAAATCTGCGGGATTGGACCATCTCGCGGCAAATCTGGTACGGCCACCGCATTCCGGTCTGGTACTGCCCGGACTGCACCGAAACCATCGTGGCCGTGGAGCCCCCAGCTTCCTGCACAAAATGCCAGGGCGCAAACCTCAAACAGGACGAGGACACGCTTGATACCTGGTTTTCTTCCGGGCTATGGACCTTTTCCACGCTGGGTTGGCCTCAGGAAACCTCGGATTTAAAAACCTATCACCCTACCGTGGTATTGGAAACCGCCTATGATATTTTGTTTTTCTGGGTAGCGCGCATGGTTCTGATGACCGGGTTTCTATTAAACGATATTCCTTTCAAAACCGTCTACCTGCACGGGCTGGTGCGCGACATTGAGGGCAAAAAAATGAGTAAATCGAGCGGCAATCGCATTGATCCGCTGGATATCCAGGCCAAATACGGCACTGACGCGCTGCGGTTGTCACTGGTGCTCGGCAACACGCCGGGAAATGACATGAAATTTTCGGAAATCAAAGTGGAGGCTGGCCGCAATTTCGTCAATAAGCTCTGGAATATCTCGAGATTCATTCTCTCGACTCCTCCCCTTAAGGTAAGGGGAGGTGGGGGAGGGTTATCAACGCTTGCCGATCATTGGATTCTTGATCGCCTGGATGAAACAGTAGCCGCGGTCAACCGCCATTTTGAAAACTCCCAATATGGCCAAGCCGCGGAAGAACTCCAGCGGTTTACCTGGGATGATCTGGCGGATTGGTATTTGGAAATTGCCAAAATCGAAGGCAATAAAAAAGAAGTTCTCGATGTCCTCCTGGTTAATATTCTAAAACTGTGGCATCCTTTCATTCCTTTCGTCACTGAGCACATCTGGTCGCAGATGGCCAAAAGCCTGCTAATGGTGGATGATTACCCCCATGTTCCGGAGAAAATAGAAAAATTCGCGGCCCGCCCGCTCTTTGAAGCTATGCGCGAACTCGTGACTGGCCTGCGCAACCTGCGGGCAGAATACCGTCTGGGGTCCACCCCAATTTATTCAAGCTATTTAGAAATTCCCAAAGATCTCGAATGGATAAAAGATCACACCCCAGTTATCGAAAAGCTCACCAGAACCAAGCTCAATTTTGCCGTGATGGACCATGCCCACAAAATGCCGTATTTTCTTTGGGAAGGCGTCCGCATTTACCTTGTCATCCCCAATTTTGATTCCAAAAAAGAAGCCGCCCTCACAGAAAAACAGCTCAAAGAGGCAGAAAGCTATGTCAAAAAAATCTCTACTCAGGTAAAAAATAAAGGCTTTCTGAAAAAAGCCCCGAAAGAAATAGTAGAAAAAATGCAGGCAGACCTGTCAGCCGCCGAAACCAAAGTCAAAACCCTCAAAGCCAAAGTCAAACAATTAAAATAAATTTTCTATGAACAAAACACAGAAAAGGCTTGTCGTAGCGGGAGTCGTTGTATTCATTATCCATATCGCAGGCAATCTCTTGCTTGGAGGGTATACTCCGGTTATAGATGGAGGGCCAGGGGTCATTTTGTGGATCCTAGTCATTGCCGCGCAACTAGCCGGCTGGCTCATGTGCGCAGTAACGGCAATACTCGCATTGAGCCATAACGATCGTAAATCTTTGGCCATTGCGGTCGCAGTGTTTATCCTTATCACTTTCCCAATTTTTCTCCCTCTCCCCGGACTGTTCGTGAAATAGGCCAAACTCAAAAAAGCTGGAATAAAAAAAGCTCGGCGAACGAATCGTCGAGCTTTTGATGCATGGCTGTCAGGTTATGACCTGACCTTGCCTTCATCTTGTGACATGTGGAAACGTCGGAGCAATTTTCGCCGATACTGTGTTGTCTGCTCGGCAGTGAAATTGTCCCCGTTGAGAATCGAAGCGAAGACTGTCCAGAGTTCAGGGGCTTCCTCAATGTTATGAGAGAGACGCTTCTTTGATTTCAGCGCGGCTCTTCCGAGTCCTGTCCCAGGGAGCGGGCTTGTGCAGAAGATCGAAAAATTGACTCGGGTTTTTGAGCTATGGGTCCATCTGTTAATCAACTCCAGACTATCTTCCAAGCGCTCGCGGTCATCTCGCGATTCTTGAACACCGCCAATCATAATGGCGAGGTTCAAAAACGGAATCCCCGTATCGAGCAACCGCTCAAGCAACCCGCGTATCTGCACTTGAACGTTTTTGAGCTTTCTGAGCGCGCTCCTGTGCAAAAGCGCATCCTCAATTGGTACGAGCAACCGGTGGGCACCGAAGAATGACAAACTTTCAGAATTCCAGAAGAGCGTTTCAAACAACTCTTTGCTGAAACCTCCTCTCTTGGAATCAATCAGTAGTCCGACTTCCAAACCGTTTGGAAATTCCCAGGCGATCCGTCTTTCTCGGATATGCCTGAAAATCGTTACGAGTTCTTCGGTCTTGCGAGCCAGTAGCAGATTGTCATCACTGAACATAAGCAATCGACAGCCGCTGTCGATGATATGATCCAAATGTTTCAGGACCTCGTCAATGGGCGGAGACCAGAGATCAGTCATTCTTGCCGAACAGAACCAGCATTCACGAGAACAACCTCGGGAAATTTCTGTGTAAACTGCAAATCCGCCATTTCGAAAAATGCCCGGATGAATTGGCCCGCCGCCGCTTTCCACATATCGTGCTTTTTGCACTAACGAGAAATTAGAGTTTAACAGGTTAACGCCAGCTGAGCCTCCCCTGATGATTCTCTCGTTCGGACGATGGCCTTTCTTGATTTGATCGAGAAATACCGGCAACGCTGTATCCCCGTCTCCGACGCCGATGTAATCAGCTCCTGCATTAAAATAAAACGCATGCCTCTCTTCCGGACTCGCGTCGCTTCCTCCGACGAGGATGAGCGCTTCAGGCCAGCTAAGTTTCGCAGTTCGAATTGCTTCTACTACCGCATTCGCTTCCGATGTGAAATTCGCCGTAAAAACAAATGCGTCGGCTGGATGATCCGAAATCCGTTTGCAGTCACCTATAAGGTGCCGGGTAAGGAGAATGGATTCACTGTAGCGAATCGGTTCCAAATACTCTGGACCGATTTGTCGACGCCAATCGGCTGGTGACTCCAGGCTACGCAAATCGAGAATCGAAACATCATGTTCGTTCGCGATCGCTGCCGCAAGCGTCATTTGGCTTTGCGGCCAGGTATTTGTCCGGACCGGACTCCAAGGCTCGTTGCCGAGGAGCAGAACCGGACAAGGATGTTCAACAAAAACAACTTTCATGATTTCTCCTTTCCGGTTTGATATCCGGACTGTTATCGCTGGCCGAACCAGCAGAAGTATGCGCAGGTTTCCGTGGCTTCGATTACAACCTTCTCGCCACCGGAAATGAAAATCTTCTCGCCGGCTTTCAGCACCTGACCATTGATAGTGCAGGTTCCGTCCACGATGACGATAGTTTCGCCCCGTGTGTCTGCTGTGAACTCATATTGGCGCGGCAGAAATATGCCGACCGTATAACGCTTCAATCCATCAGCACCGATCGGTCCGACACTCCGAAGTTTGCCCTTAAAAAAGCTCTTGGTCTCAATCTTTCGATCGTTTCCAATTTGTCCCATGAATCCTCCAAATTCATACTGAAATTACCACTGCCCGTGGCTAGGGTATCGTCAAATTTCAGGATTGAAAAAGACACCCAATTATCGCATGTTTTAGCGTTTCCGTCAACAGCTTTTTTGCAAATAGGCCAAAATGAAAGATGGCTTTTGGGCCACCTTTAACCCGCCAAGTGCGGTTGGCGGGTTTAGCGGGGGCGGTAGGTGACGGATTTGCCAGTACGGCCGACTTGCTGGATCTTGCCTTGGCTTTCGAGCTCCTCCAGATACCTGGTCGCGGTCCGATCGGAAATGCCTAAGGCTTTTTCTACTTCATCGTTGGCAACCTTGCCGCGGGCATGGGCCATGTCCATTATCTTTTCCAGGTTCTTTTGTTTCTCCTCGATCTGCTCTGGGTTCACAGCCTTGCCTGCCGCGGACTTCTTAAAAAGAAACCAGACAATAACCGCGCCGATTATGATTCCTAAAATAAATTTGAGCATAAATTTATTTCTTATTTATCAAATTTACCACAAGCTTTACCATGATGTCTTTTTGCTCGGGTTTGGATTCGGCGATAAGCAATGCCAAAGCAACCAGTGCCGTGTCATTGATTTTGCGTTCGCCGCGGCGGTTATAGAACATGTGGTTTTGAATGAGGTACAGCAAAAACAACAAAGAGCCAATACGCTTATTGCCGTCCACAAACGGGTGGTCTTTGATCACGAAATACAGCAGGTGCGCGGCTTTCTCTTCCAGGCTCTTATAAAGTGATTTGCCGCCGAACGTCTGCTCAATGCCGCCAACGATCGAGGACAGCTTGTGGCTGACCTCCACCCCGAACAAATCCGTGGCTTGCTTTTGCGCCTGTAGACGAGCGCGGAATTTTTTAATATTACCGAGCACTTCATCATAGACCAACCCTCTGCTCTTTTTCTCAGTGACATTTTCGATCTTCAGCTTCTGTTCATCGTACAAATTCAAAACAAACCAGGTATTGGCATAATCAGAAATGATGTTCAGCAATTCCCGCTCATATCCCTTGGAACGCTTGGATTCCAAAGCTTGCTGGATGAGTTTGTGGGCAGTCTCAAGCTCTTTGAGCTTGGTGACATGCGCCTCTGGGAGACGTTTCTCGTTTATAACAAACCCTTTGATGATATAGTCGCGCAACCGTTGGGTAGCCCAAATACGAAACTCTGTAGCCAGCTTGGAATTGACCCGATAGCCAACAGATATAACAGCGTCCAAATTGTAATATTGAGTTTTATAAGTTTTCCCATCCGCGGCAGTATGTGCAAAAAATGCACATACTGAATTTTGGCTTAATTCTGCGGTTTTAAAGATATTTCTAAGGTGTTTTGTAATAACTGATCGCTCTGTGCCAAAAAGACCTGCTATTTGCTTTTGGGACAGCCAAACAGTATCATTCTCAAGTTTTACTTGAATTTCTGGGCCGGTCGCAGCCTTATAAATGATGATTTCACCTTTTGGTTTCTCTTGATTCTTCATATTTTTATGGTAAACGATTGTTCACCATTTTGTCAAGAGCCTGCGTAAAAAATCCCCTCTTGCGAGGGGATTTGATTATTCTTCAGTATTGATCACAGTTTCGTCGAGGGCGCCGGGGTCGATGAGGCGGTCTTTGGAAAAACCGGTGCCGGCCGGGATGAGCTTGCCGATAATCACGTTTTCCTTCAGGCCGCGCAGATAATCGGTTTTCGCGCTCACCGCAGCTTCTATTAACACGCGAGTGGTTTCCTGGAAAGACGCGGCCGCGAGGAATGATTCTGTATTGAGCGAGGATTTGGTAATCCCCATAAGTAGCTGTTCTGCAGCGGCTTTTTTTACGCCGCGGCTGACAAGCTGTTCGTTTACCGCATCGAGGCGCAGGCGATCGACAACGTCGCCGACCAGGAAATCCGAATCCCCGGAATCCGTAATGCGCAGTTTGGAAAACATTTGCCGGACAATGATTTCCACGTGCTTGTCAGCAATGTTTTGGCCTTGGGAAGAATATATTTTTTGCACCTCGCGGATTATATATGCTTGGCATTCCAGCGTGCCTCGAAGCTGCATAAGCTGATGCAGGTTGAGGTTTCCCTCAGTAAGCTGCTGCCCGCGGATTACCAGATCGCCGTCTTTGACAGTAAGGTGCATGGCGGAAGGAATAATGTATTCGTTGAAATTCTCATTCTCCCTAACTACCACGATCTTTTTACCCCCATCCTCTGTCATTTCAATGCGCACAATACCCGATTCTTTGGCTTTCATGGTCTTGCCATCTGCATCTATGGCGATCGGCTCGCCTTTTTTCACCTTTTCGCCTTCCGTCAGCTGGATAGCCTGGCCAGTCGGCAGGAGGTATTCATCTTTCTTGATATTCTCAGCATCCACACGCAAAATAATCTCTTTGCTGTTAGGTCGGCTAATGTAAACAATGCCATCTATTTCGGAAATGACTGCCTGGCCTTTCGGATCGCGCGCTTCAAATAGTTCCTCGACGCGCGGCAGACCTTGGGTGATGTCTAGCCCGGCTACGCCACCAGTATGGAAAGTTCTCATGGTCAACTGGGTGCCTGGTTCACCAATGGCCTGCGCCGCCACGATCCCAACCGCGGCTCCGAGATTGACCATTTTGTTAAACCCGAGATCAAAGCCGTAACACGCCGCGCATACGCCGCGTTTGAGCGTGCAGTTCATAACCGAGCGCACCAGCACCTCGCTCACATTTGCAGAATCTACGGTTTTAACCAAAGTATCATCTATAACCTGGCCGCGCTTCAGTACCGCTTTTTTGGTCTTTTCATCTACCATATCGACTGCCAAAACGCGTCCGAAAATCCTTTCCCCAAGGCCTTTACCAACCTCTTCGGTTTCCTTACGGGTAATGGTAACGCCCTCTCGGGTGCCACAGTCTTCTTCGTTTACCACAACGTCCTGTGAAACGTCCACGAGGCGGCGTGTCAAATATCCGGCATCCGCAGTACGCAGAGCTGTGTCTGACATGCCTTTTCGCGAGCCGTGAGTGGAAATAAAATATTCCAAAATCGAAAGGCCTTCTTTAAAGCTGTCTCGGACCGGCAGTTCAATAACATCCCCGGCCGGGTTAACCACGAGCCCCTTCATTCCTGTCATCTGGGAAACCTGAGAGAGAGAACCTCTGGCGCCCGAGGACACCATGGAAAACACTGAGCCATTTTGATCAAGCGAACGGCTGACCTCGTCTGTAACCTTGTCTCTAACCTCCGCCCAAATCTCTACCACTCGATTGTAGCGCTCTGATTCAGTCAAAAGCCCTTCGCGGTATTGGTCATAGGTACGCTGCACTTCTTCATCGGCTTTATCCAGAAGGCCCTTTTTCATGGCTGGGACTTGGAGGTCATCCATGCCCCAGGAAAGGCCGGAAACGGTCAGGTGGGCAAACCCCATTTGCTTAATGTCATCAATGAGCACTGCGGTCCGGTCAGTGCCAAACTGGCGGTAACATTCGCGCAGAACATTACGCAAGCGCTTTTTGTCCATGACTTCGTTTAAGAACTGCATTTCCTCAGGTAAAATCTGGTTGAACAAAATCCGGCCCACGCATGTTTCCACGATTTTACCATTCATTCTCACCTTGACCTTCGCTTTGATGGAAATAATTCCGGATTTTTCAGCAAGAATCGCTTCCTGCGGGTCAGCAAAAATTTTACCCTCGCCGACAAGTCCATCCTGCATCCTCGTAATATAATAACAGCCGAGCACTACGTCTTTATCCGGGGTCATGATCGGTTCGCCGGAAGCCGGTTTTAACAAATTGCGGGAGGAGGACATCATTTCTTTGGCTTCAAACTGCGCCTGGCTGGTCAGCGGCACATGCACAGCCATTTGGTCGCCGTCAAAATCCGCATTAAACGCCTGACAAACCATGGGGTGGATCTGAATAGCTTTACCTTCAATGAGCACTGGTTGGAAAGCCTGAAAACCCAAACGATGCAGGGTAGGAGCGCGGTTTAGGAGGACATAGTGATCCTTAGTGACTTCTTCCAGGATATCGTAAACTTCAGCCCGTTCCTGTTCAATGAGCCGGTTTGCCGAGCGTACATTATGCGCAAATTCGCGGGCGATGAGTTTGGAAATAACAAACGGTTTAAAAAGCTCCAAGGCCATGCGCTTCGGCAAGCCGCACTGATGCAATTTGAGCTCTGGTCCAACCACAATAACACTGCGCCCGGAATAATCCACGCGCTTGCCCAAGAGGTTTTGGCGGAACCGGCCTTGTTTGCCTTTGAGCATGTCCGCAAGCGAACGCAGTTTGCGGCGCTGGCCAGTAGAAGCCGTTACTTCTTTACCGTGCCGCACCGAGTTGTCGATAAGCGCGTCAACCGCTTCCTGAAGCATGCGTTTTTCGTTTCTAGTGATGACCTCAGGCGCATTTATTTCCAAAAGACGCTTGAGACGGTTGTTGCGGTTTATGACCCGGCGGTAAAGATCATTGAGATCTGAAGCCGCAAACCGGCCGCCGTCGAGCTGGACCATGGGCCGCAGATCCGGAGGGATAACCGGCAAATTGGAAATCATCATCCACTCGGGGCGCATACCGCCTTTGACCAAAGATTTTATCAGTTTCAACCTTTTTATGGCTTTGCGGTAAGCCGCTCCTTCAGTATTCAGCACCTCGGCCTCAAGCTCAATAATGAGCTTTTCCATATCCACGCTTTTAACAAGATTGAAAATCGCTTCCGCGCCGATGCCGGCTTTGAAAACCGGACCGTATTTCAGAGACAAATCCCGATATTCCAACTCTGAGATAACCTGCATTTTTTTCAAGGATTTGAGCTCTGAACGCGCCAAATCGCGGATTTTTTCCAGAGCGGAAATGTCGTGCTTGAGATTTTCCTGAAGCTTGGCAAGATCAGTGTCGATCTGTGCGGCAAAAACATCCGCATTCTGCCCGGCCGCAGGCTTGGCGGTTCTAGCTTTGGCAATCAATTTTTCGTATTTGCTTTCGATTTCCTTTTTTTTGATCTTAAACTCTTTTTCAATCTGATCGAGGGTTTCGGTACGGATGTCTTCGCGAACCTCGGTAATAACGTAGGAGGCAAAATAAATAACTTTTTCCAATTCCTGGACAGAAAGATTTAAAGTCAAACCGAGCCTGGATGGCACGCCGCGCAAAAACCAAATGTGCGCCACCGGCACGGCCAGTTTGATATGTCCCATGCGCTCGCGGCGAACCTGCGCCCTAGTGACTTCAACCCCGCATTTGTCACAAATAATGCCTTTGTAGCGGATGCGTTTATATTTACCACAGTAGCACTCCCAATCGCGTACCGGTCCAAAAATTTTCTCGTCAAATAGACCGTCTTTTTCCGGACGCTGGGTACGGTAGTTAATGGTCTCCGGCTTGGTAACCTCGCCGTAAGACCAATTTAAAATCTGCTCGCTAGAGGCGATTTTGACCTGTACCGCTTTAAATTCAGCGCTTTTGGTAAACATATATTAGGTTTTCGCTTTCTCGGGTTTTAATTCTCGCAACTCTTCTTCCACTGCTTGCTGTTCAGGGCTTGTTAGCTCACCGATTTCCCCAGCACTATCGCCAGCGACCTGCTCTTCTACAAGATTCACATCCAGACACAATGACTGCAATTCTTTGACCAGCACGCGGAAAGATTCCGGGACGTTTGGAGTTTTTATTGGTTCGCCTTTAACAATTGATTCATAGGTCTTGGACCGCCCCACCACATCGTCAGATTTAATGGTCAGCATTTCCTGCAGAGTATGGGCCGCGCCATATCCTTCAAGCGCCCAGACTTCCATTTCTCCAAACCGCTGGCCGCCAAACTGAGCTTTGCCGCCGAGCGGCTGCTGGGTGATAAGCGAGTAAGGCCCTGTGGATCTCGCATGCATCTTGTCGTCCACAAGGTGATGCAGTTTCATGATATAAATGTAGCCGACCGTGACTTTATTATCGAAGGCAGTGCCAGTGCGGCCGTCATAAAGGCGGACCTTTCCGTCCTGCGGGAACCCAGCCTTGGCAAGCTCCTCTTTTATAATTTCTTCAGGCACGCCGTCCAGAACCGGGCTAGCGGCTTTGTAGCCAAGCTTGCTTGCTGCCAATCCCAAATGAGTTTCCAGAATCTGACCGAGGTTCATACGTGAGGCCACGCCCAACGGATTGAGAATGATGTCGATCGGCGTACCGTCCTCCATAAATGGCATATTCTCTATTGGCACGATTTTAGAAATAACCCCTTTGTTACCGTGCCGGCCCGCCATTTTATCGCCCATTGTGACTTTGCGGATGACTGCAACAGAAACCTGAATCGAACGGATCACGCCGGAGGAGAGCTTGTCGCCTTTTTCTCGGGAGAACTCCCGAATGTTCACGACTTTGCCATACTCTCCGTGCGGCAAGCTTAGCGAAGTATCTTTAACATCACGCGCCTTCTCTCCAAAAATCACTCGAAGGAGTTTTTCCTCAGCAGTCAAATCTGTTTCGCCCTTCGGTGTAATCTTACCTACTAAAATATCGCCGGCTTTGACCTGCGCACCAATGCGGATAACCCCATTTTCATCAAGGTCTTTGAGTTTTTCTTCGCCGACATTCGGAATATCGCGCGTCACGATTTCCGGACCAAGCTTGGTATCGCGCACATCAATTTTAAAATCTTCGATATGAATCGAACTGAATCGATCCTGCTCCACAAGCCGGGAAGAAATAATAATCGCATCTTCGTAGTTATAACCGCTCCAGGAGAGGAAAGCCACAAGCACGTTTTGACCCAAAGCGATTTCTCCGTTTTCCGTAGCCGGACCATCCGCCAAGGCCTGCCCGCGCAAAACCTTTTCACCGCGCTTCACGATAGTTTTTTGGTTGATGCTGGTCGAGGTATTGGAACGTAAAAACTTTTTAAGCAAATATTCGCGTTTCTTGCCGTCATCCTCAGCCACAATGATTTTGTCGCCGGTAACACTGTAAACTGTGCCGCTGCCTTCGCAAACAATGACTTGTCCAGAATCAAAAGCAGCTTTTTCTTCCACGCCAGTACCGACGATCGGAGCTTGCGGGCGAATGCACGGCACAGCCTGTCGTTGCATGTTCGAACCCATGAGTGCGCGGTTCGCGTCATCATGCTCGAGGAAAGGAATGAGCGAAGTGGTAATGGAAACGATTTGCTTGGGAGAAACATCCATGTAATCAATTTCCGAAATCGGCGTCATGGATGGTTCGCCGTGGATTCGCACGGACGTCCGCAAGCCCGTAAGAATACCTGCTTCATCATAAGGAGTGTTAGCCTGGGCAATGATAAACCGACTTTCTTCGAAAGCATCCAAATACTCTATATTGTCAGTAACTTGAACCTTGTCGCCGTCTTTGATGACTTTGCGGTATGGGGTTTCAATAAACCCAAATTCGTTGATGCGCGCGTAACTTGCGAGGTGGGCCACCAAGCCGATGTTCGGGCCTTCCGGCGTAGTAATCGGGCAAAGCCGGCCATAATGGGAACGGTGCACATCTCGAACCTCAAACCCGGCGCGTTCACGCGACAACCCGCCCGGACCCATGGCAGAGAGGCGGCGTTTGTGCTCCAGCTCAGCGAGTGGATTGGTCTGGTCCATAAACTGCGAGAGCTGGGATGAAGAGAAAAACTCCTGCATTACAGCGACAATCGGCCGGACATGAATGAGCTGGGCTGGCGTGACTGTATCCAAATCGGCAAGCGACATTCGGTCTTTGGCGATCCGGGACATACGCTGCAGTCCCACTCGGAATTTGCTCTGAATAAGCTCTCCGACCGCGCGTACTCGGCGGTTGGCAAGGTGGTCAATGTCATCAGCTGGCTCCTGACTGTTGTTAAGCCTGATAATTTCCCGAACTACAGCCACAAGATCTTCTTTCGTTAAAATGCGATCCTCGCGTTTCTCTACCTTGAGGCGCTGATTGAATTTATAACGCCCGACAAGCGAGAGATCATAACGATCAAAATTGAAAAACATGGCCTCGATAAGCGACCTTGCATTATCCACTGTGGCCAGATCCCCGGGACGGATTCTTTTGTAAACCTCTTTGAATCCTTCGTCAGGATTTTTCGAAGGATCCTTTTCCAGGGTCGTCTCAATGTATTTCATGTCCGGATTGGTGTCTACATCTGCAAACGCAGCCAAGATATCCTCATTGGAGGTCAAACCAAATACGCGCAGTAAAGCAGTAATCGGAATGCGGCGTTTGCGGTCAATCTTTACGCCAATCACGCCATTGAGGTCTGTGTCGAGTTCCAGCCAAGCTCCACGATTCGGGATAATCTTGCCGCCATAATAATTTCTGCCGCGCGAATAAGCGGAGCTGAAAAATACGCCTGGCGATTTGATAAGCTGGGAGACCACGACTCGTTCCACGCCATTGATCACAAATGTACCGCGGTTAGTCATGAGCGGGAAATCGCCGAGATACACATCCTGAGTCTTTGTTTTGTTGTTGGGTTTGTTTATCAGTTTGACCTGCACATAAAGTGGCGCTTCAAAGGTAGTGTTGCGCTCCTTGGCAACGAGTTCTGTAAATTTCGGCTGATCCAAAAAGTAATTGCCAAAATGCAGTTCCAAATTTTTGCTAGTGAAGTCCTTGACCGGGCTTATTTCCGCAAACAGTTCTGAAAGGCCATGCTCAAAAAACCACCGATAAGACTGGGTTTGCATCTCGATAAGATTGGGCAAATCCATGGCATCAGGCGCAGAGGTAAAGCGCTTGCGTTTTGCCGATTCACTCTTTCTGATCGGCAAATTCTGCGGTAATTTTTGGGATAACGATTTTTTGGCCATTTGTAGAGATTTGCCTACTTGACAAAATTACCTAATAAAATTGGGGTTTTTTAGACTTGGGGGCGCAAAAATATGCCCTTTTGTACAACAAACAAAAAGGGCCAATTAAATGGCTTACCGTATCACCGTATTGTCCATATCTTGATCTTACTCGTCTAAAAAAATTTGTCAAGTGAACGCTTGCCTGCCCGCTCTAGCCTTGGCGGAGGTGGGTCAAGGCCAGTCAAGCGCTCCCGAGGCTGGCGTTATGACTTGCTGGAGATAGTCCACAAAAAATCAAAAACCTGGCGCAAGGTAAAAGCGAAATCTGGGGAATGGATGATAAAAGCACTCCCTTCTCTTTTTGTAGAAATCACTCCAATATTATTGCCGTAAACATAAACAGAAGCCAGTAAATCAACGTAGCTAGGCAAATAACGGATCTGGCGCAAATACTTTGCCTCGTCATTAAAAATTGCCTGATTCGGAACTATTTTGGCTTTTACCCGCAGTGACCTACTGTGAATGCCTTTGGCGACCCGGCGCTTTATCCAATCTTCGATGAAGCGCCGATCCACTACTTGCAAAGTCAATTCAGAAGGAGAAACGTAAATATATTCCTTTTCGGCCACTCGCAAGATATCTTCATAAACCTCTCTGGCCGCAAAATGCCCTTGAAAAGCTTGGACAAACGGCCGGGAGTCTTTTTCCGCATACAGTGACAAAAAATCCGGCAACAAGTCTTTTAGCTGCTGTTTTTGACTTTCAAATTTTCTATAAAGCTCATCGGGATGCAAAGGCAAATAAATTTGCCGCCTGCCTTGCCGCACCATATTTACATATCCGTGATTCTGCAAAACTCGGAGATTATCATACACCGCCGTTCTCCCTACATTTACAAGTTCTGCAATTTGCTTGGCTGTAGCCTCCCCCTGGCCCAAAAGAGTTAAATAAATATTAGCCCTTTGTTCATCCAATCCGGTGGCTTGCAGCCATGATATCAAATTATTTTTCATTATTTGTCAATTATTTTTGACGAAATATTTACTCAAAAAATCCCTTAAATAAGGCAAATATATATGCCCAAAGAAAATATTTTCAATGTTAATTTACCATAATCTTGTCGCGGTGTATAGTCATAAAAGTTCATTAACATCAAAAAAGGAGAACCCATGAGACCCTTAGTCGAAGCGTCGACGTTAGCGTTTCAAGAGACGATTCTTGAAGGTTTGCGAAAATTGTCTATTGAAGACATTGCTGGCCAGTCCGACCTTGCCAGAATGGCAAGAGAGGTTTTGGAAATAGACCAAAAAGTAAAAGAGCTAGATGCGCCGCTCAACCTAACCGGCCCAGCGCGAGAAACCATCAACATATTACAAGACCGACTCAACGAACAACACCAACTGCGACAAAGAAGGTCCAGACTCTGCTGGTGCATCATTGTGGATGCGCAAAATTTGTTCAGCGAAATGCTGGTCGCCTACCTTACCAAAGCGATGGAGCCTCATGAACATAAACATTAGTTCTCGAATCGAAACGAAGATAGTGTACCAGTTAAGTAACAATCTTTTCGTGCTCGAACGGCTGCAATCGGCGATTCAAGAAATACAAACAATTAAATCAAATTAGGAGGAGTTCATGAGAGGTCTTGGAGATCTGAAACACATGAATGATTTTGCGGCGGCCGGTATCGAACGGCAGCGGTATGAAAAGCTGCGTAACAGAGCCATCGCTCGAAGCGACTGGGAGCGCGCCAAACGATACGATGGGTTTGTTGAGGATTTTCGACGTTTCTTGCATGGCACAATTACTGTCTATCCGGATAAGGAAGCTGTCAGAGCGGGAAAATTCACACCGGCAGAGGGGAGAGATTTTGCCCCCAAGGGCTGACCCAAAAAAGCGTCGCGAGAGACTCTACCGCGGCGCTTTTCAATTATAAGCGAGGTTTCATAGTGCAAAACCTTCCCTTAAAAAGGCTTGTGGGTTATTTGAATCTTACAGGGATTCGCAGTTCCTTATGGTTTTCTGGCAAGCCGGACGGGTTATCGTTTTCCAAAACCAAGAATCCAGTGTCAGTCTGTGGGGCGCCAAAGCTCAAATCGAGTTCAAATGGCACAAAATTTGTGGTCATCCAGTCTCCCTTAGCCTCAGCATGGGTTTGAATAATAATTTTGCCATTCGCATCCTCAAGCCTGACAGGAAAACTCGCCTCAAAATACCAGTTGCCGCGCGCTTCTCCGCGCACCGAGACTGGACTATGAATCACACCGTTCGGAAGCGGAGAAAACAGTTTGATATTCCCGTTGGCTGCAACATCCTTGTCCGGTTCAGGATTATTATTTTCATTTGGTGCAGATTTTCTGACAACCGACCAGAGCACGCCAATAACAAGCAATGCAATCAGCGTAAATATAATTGTGAGTCTGGCCTTCATGAGATTATGAGTTCTGAATTATGAGTTATCAGTTTACTTTATCCCTGTTCCCGGCGGGACTTCTCTGTCAGGGCGCAGCAAAACCGACCCCTCTTCTGTATCTGCGGCCAGGAGCATGCCTTGCGATTCAAAACCCATCAAAGTGCGATGTTCCAAATTGGTTAAAACTACAATCTCATGCCCAATGATATCCTCCGGATCGTGAAATCGGCCTATGCCGGCAATGATCTGGCGCTGACTGTCCCCAAGGTCAACCTGAAGCTTCAAAAGCTTGTCTGAGCCAATAATTCTTTCCGCAGCCTCGATCTTGCCGATTTTTATTTCCAGTTTTTGAAAATCCTCGTAGGAAATCATGCCTTTACAATCTTCATTACAGAAATTTTCAGTTTGGCAAACTCGAAAGAGGCGAGTTCCACGACCGTAGCCCCGCCAAAATCCTGCTGATATGTAGTAAAATCTACCCCGAACGGCAAGGCAACATTTCCTTCGAGAATATAAAGCGCGGGTTCTCCTTGTTTTTTGATAATCACAGCTCTGTTTTCTCCTTGATTAATTGGATTAACGCTAACAATTAAATTCCTCGCCCAATCATCAGCGAGCTTGGTGCCATAACAGGATTTATAAGGCGCGAATTTTCGATGCGGATAAATATTGGCAGACGCGATGCCCCATTCGGCTGATTTTTGCTGGAGCAGGGTACGCAACGTTTCCGTCTGCAGAGGATTGGGTATTTCAGTATCAAAATTTCCTGACAAACAAATTCCCAAACTCTGGAAATTCATGCTTTGCTCTTTGCAGTGAGCGCCGATCTCTTTATCGCCGCGATATTGCCGCAGTTCGCCGTTGCCATAAATCACATAGTGGTACCCAACATACCAGCCCATGGAAGAAACAGGGAAGCCCCGATTTTTATGGGTATTATTAAAAGAGTTTTCCGCCTGATTGGCGGGCAGATCTTTTGGGGTGAACGAATGGTGAACAATGAGAAAATGCGGGGTCATGAGAAAAAATTATTTATAAGCTCTTTTTGCAAAAATGGCATTGGCCGCTGCGGTTCCGAGAATAAACCAGCCTGTCAGAACCAACAAATTGTAGACAAACTGTTCGCCCTGGATGCCATATAAACTATAGCGCATTGCGCCGGATAATGCAGCCATGGGTAGGATCTGAGCAATGTTTTGCAGAAATATGGGCAAATTGGCGACAGGAAAAAATACATCCCCTAAAAATCCCAGGCCCAGCCCAACTATAGCCGTATAAGGGGCCGCTTCTTCATAATCTCTGGCCAAGGAAGAGATCACATAACCAAAATTGAGAAATGCCACGCTCCCTAAAAGGATAACCAGCGGTAGAAACCAAATACTACCGCTCGGCCGCGAACCGAACGCAATCATGCCAATGCCGAACAGGAGCGCGACCTGGATCAGCGCAACTATAAACCGAGCCACGCTGTGGGCCTGCAGAAACTGCTTGCTGGAAAGCGGTGTCACGGATAAACGTTTCAGAACCGTTTGTTTTCTATAATCAATGAATGAATACGAAACAGTATAGATTCCCATCTGCATGATGGCGTACGCCATGATACCGGCAAGCAAAAAATCCGTATAAGGAAGGCCGATATCAAACTGGATAATCTGCTCGACGCGCATGAACGAAAGGATGAGGAAAATTCCGGCCGGCAGCAGCAGCACAAAAAATATTGCCCGCCGGTTGCGGAAAAAAATTTTTAGAAAAGTGAGAACCAATAAATTCATGGATTTCTAATTACTCTAATTAACCTAAAAACACTGAAGATTAATGTCTAAATTTTTATTTGGGAATTGGAGCTTAAACATTATTTAGAAATTAGAATAATTAGGTCGATTAGAAATTTCACTCTCCTAACGAATGGCCTGTGAGCTTTAAAAAAACGTCTTCTAATGTTGCTTGTTGAACCTGCAGATTAAAAATCTTGCCATTGTACTGTTTTTCCCATTCGAGCAGCTCCCGCAATGCTACCTCTGGCTTGTCTGTCTCGAGATCATAAGTATAGCGGTCGCGGCGTGCATTCAAAACTCCGGAAAGATCTTCGAGTTCTGCGACATTGATCGGTTTGGAGGACATAAATTTGATGCGCGACACAATCCCCAGAGAATTGATGAGTTTCACGGGCCGGTCTGAGGCAATGATCTTGCCTTTGTCTATAATGGCGACTCTGTCACAAAGTATCTCTGCTTCTTCCATATAATGTGTGGTCAAAATAATGGTCATCCCATTTTCTTGAAGGTTGATAATGATGTCCCAAAATTTTTGCCGGACTTGCGGATCGAGACCTATGGTCGGCTCATCCAAAAACAAGAGTTTGGGCTGGTGAATAAGCGCGATGGCCAAAACAAACCTCTGTTTTTGCCCCCCGGAAAGTTCATGATACCTGCTGTGCAAAATCTTGCCGAGTTCAAACTGCTCAATCAAATCTGCGAGCGGCACGGTTTTTTTATAAAAAGACGCAAACAATCTGAGCAGTTCCTCAATGGTCAAATACTCGAAAAACCCGCTCTGCTGTAGAACTATGCCGATCTTATCACGCGCACTGGCGCTATTTCCTTCATGATTAAAAATTTTAACCTCACCGCTGTCAGGATCTTTCAAGCCCTCGAGAATTTCCAGAGTTGTAGTTTTGCCAGCGCCATTCGGCCCTAAGAGTCCGAAAATTTCTCCTTCTTTGACCTCAAAACTAAGGCCTTTTACAGCCTCAACATTGGCAAAAGATTTTTTTAAATTTTTTACTTCAATGACGGCCATGGTATTATCCCCCTCCTCGTGCTGTGCCCGCCGAAGCCTCTGGCATAGGCTGGGAGGAGGGCTTAGGTGAGGTCTTGTTAATTCTAATTCTACGACCCCCTCTCTGTCTCCCCCTCATGAGGGGGAGAAGCTTTGCTTTTGTTATATTCGGTTCCTTGTCATAAACGGACAAAACTATTTTATTAACCCCTAAAGCATAATTCAAAGCGTTGGCAGTAGCCACCCCAGTGCGCGTTGAAGAAAAACCTCCCGGACCCGGATTAACCGAAATTTTTTTCAAGTCTACAAATTTAACTCCATGTTTTTTTAACAATTTTTCAATCTCCGGAAGTAATGATTCGGAAATTTTCAAAGTTTGCTTTCTTGATTTCCCTATAACTTTCTCACCACTGTATAATTGTAGCTTGATAACCCCTTGCTCTGTTGTATCTATATATAGTTCCATACTTACCCGCCTCCTCGGCTGGTCGCCGAAGAGGCGACTTCTCTAACTATTTCCCTATCATCCCACGGAGTTTCCACGCCACCCACATTCAAACTCTGCTCGTGGCCTTTGCCAGTGACGATTATCAAATCGTCACTGCCCTGAGCCAGTCGAAGGGCGGTTCTGATCGCTTCCCGCCTATCCGGAATTATAAAGTATTCTTTGCCATTCTGCTTGCGCGTAATCCCTTGCGCGATTTGCACGCAGATATCTTGGACTTGCTCGCTTCGATTATCCTCGCGCGTCAGGACAATGATGTCCGCATATTTATCAGAAGCCGCGCCCATGAGCGGCCGCTTTGTAACATCGCGCTCTCCGGCACTGCCGAACACGTGGATAATCTTCCCGCTGATTTTCGGCCGCAGAAACTGCATCAGATTTTCAATCGCATTCGGCGTATGCGCAAAATCCACCATGACCCGCATTCTTCCCTCCCCTTGCCGGGGTCCCCCGAAAGCGTACTCGCTTTTGGGGTAGGCTTGATGGGGAGGGACTGAGGGAGGGGTGATGAATTCCAGCCGTCCAGGAATCCGACTTACTCCCCTTAATCCCTTTTGGATTGCCTCTGGAGCAACATTATAATTTACCCCCACGCTAATCGCCGCCAGCGCATTATAAACATTAAATTTGCCGGGCAGGTTTAACTCAATCGAAATCGTTTCTGCCATAGCACCTGCCTTGCTGTCTGGCGGGTGTACTCTAAATTTTGTAGCAATCAGACTTTCCTCAATATTATCCGCCCAGACTTTGGCATTTGCAGTCAGTCCATAGGTCAATAGCTGCTCGCGTTTTAATTCCTCCCCCTCGAGGGGGGAGGTTAGGTGGGGGTGAATCTTTGAAAAATATTCATAACTCCCATCATCCATATTCAATATTCCATATTCCACATTCTTAAAAATTCTCCCTTTCGCCGCCATATAACTTGATAAACCCTTGTGATAATCCAAATGTTCATGGCTGATATTGGTGATGACCGCAGTTTCAAATTTTATTCCCCAGGTCCGATATTGATCAAGCGCGTGCGAGGTCACCTCTAGCACCAAAAAAAATGATGCAGCATTGACTGCTCTGCGAATTAGTTTCTGAAGTAGAAACGGACTGGGAGTTGTCGTATGAAGACCGGTGTCATAAACTTTATCGCCGATCTGCGCATTCACAGTGGAGAGATGCGCGGTTGGCAGCCCTGCCGCGCGCAGAATACTGGCAATCATATTTACGGTCGTAGTTTTTCCATCCGTGCCAGTCACCCCGATGACATGTAGCTTGCGTGAAGGGAAACCATAAAGAATGTTAGCGATTATAGCGCAAACAAGGTGGTAGTAATTAAGGATTCGTTGACCGAGAATTTGGCGTAGGAAATCGATCATGAAAATTTCTAATTGCTCTAATTACTAATTGACCTAAACAAATCCCAATAACCAATCTGTCATTCTGAGGTACTCCGAAGAATCTCTTGGGTTTTGGTCATTATTTAGAAATTGTTTACTGCTTAGCTAACGATCTTAGAGCGAATCGTATCTTATCCTCCGAATCCTTCAAATCTGCAGGGACTTGGGCCAGCGCCTCCCGCGCTTCTGTGCGCGAATACCCCAGAGCCATGAGCACGTCAATCACATCCGAATGCCGGGGAGCTGCCAGCTCCTCAGGACTCGAGGCAATTTTTTCTTTGAGCTCTAGGATGAGCCTTTCTGCGGTCTTGCGCCCTACACCCGAAACTTGCGTGAACAGCGAAACATCACCATTTAAAATGCCGCTTTTAATTACATCGAGCGTCCCCACAGACATGATGGCGAGAGCGGATTTCGGGCCAATGCCGGACACGCCAATGAGCTGTTCAAAAAACTCCAGCTCATTCAATGTAGAAAATCCGTAAAGCGCAAGCTGGTCCTCCCGCACATAGGTAAAAGTAAAAAGCGAAGTCTTTTGCGCGGGCTGGACATTCAGCAAAATCTGCGGCGTCACAAAAACCTTGTAACCAACATAGTCAGTCATGACTATCAGGTAATTCTTGCGAATGGCCTTGATTGTCCCATCCAAAAATGAAATCATATTATATTTAGTTTCCCTCCCCAGGCGTGGGGAGGGATTAAGGGAGAGGTCGCCTATGAATATCCTCATTTTACCACAAAACTCAAAGCATTTATAATACAGAAAAACTCAAGGAGGCTCACATGAAATTGAAAAGATTACTGATCGTGAGTGGCTTATCAGTGCTGGGATCAGGCACGGCGCTCATGTTCCTCGACCCGGCCGGGCGAAAAATGTTTAGCTTCTTCTTCCTTGACAACCTGGAAATTGTGCTACCTTTTTCCCTGATAGGCACAGCACTCGGCATCATTGCGGGCTGGCTGCAACCGAAACCCCGTCCTCACTGTTCAACCTGCACCTGCATAAAGCAGGAGGACGAGTTTGATCAGTTTATGAAAGCAGTCCTCGACGACGCGCAAAAAAATCTGCGAGATCGGGAACTGCCGATGTGACGCGTTACTCGCGATTCACGGCACCTTATAGGGTAGGGTGCCGATTTTTTTACCATAAAAAATAGGGCAGATATACTGCTGCCCGTCAGTGGTAATTTCATGCACACCTCCATTTGATGATGCTGTTTGATCAGAATTTATATCTGACGCCCACTAAACCGTTTATCTTGCCATCCTGCCACAGCGGCGCTCCCCAAAATTTCAACTTTGAAATATTCACTTCTGCTTTTGGGCCAGTGCCTTTATAGCGTTCAGATATTGCGCCAATCCCGAATCGCTTTCCGACTGATTGATTAAACTCTGCCTTGGCCCAAAACCCACTGCCGCCGTATTCGGGAACAAACAAGAAGGCGGTTTTGCCTTTACCGAGCCAGACATACCCGCCAACTCGCGCGGATTTTTTTGCCTGTTCCAATCCAGGACCACCGGCGAACTGCACCCATGGTTTTGGCGACCAAGTCAGTCCGCCATAAGCTTGAGCGTAACCCGGATCGATTTGAAACCAGACAAATGTCCCAATGCGTTCGTTGATAGTGCCGTTTACCAGACCATCAACGCGCTGGATAGTCTGCCCTTCTTTGAAAAACGATCGTTCTTCCACCCAGCCTACTGTTTGACCATGAGCCGTTGCACTGTTTAGTAACAGAACGATACTCATACCGACAATGTATCCGATCAAAGCCAGGATTACATCAACTAGTGCCGTGGACCTACTCTGCATAATTCCTCCCATTGTTTGTTAGCCAGAAACCATTTCTAGCGTAATCAGGGATATTAGCTCAAAATCGCTTAAATGTCAATACTTTTTCGACGATTTAGGTTAAAATTATCATATTTTCTCTAATTTTAGCCTAAAAATACTGTTGACTTTGTTTCGACAACGGTATATAATACAACCATCAGTATTATTCCTCCCCCTTGAGGGGGGAGGTTAGGTGGGGGTGGTAATATTCCACCCTCCCCCAGCCCCCTCCCCTCAAGGGAGGGGAAAAAGAGAATTATGATTCAAGACACTCTCAAATCCCTCGGCTTTGGCGACAAAGAAATCGCGGTTTATCTTGCAGTTCTTCAGCACGGCAAAATCACGCCTGGAGCACTCGCGCGCATCGCCGGCATCAACCGCACCACCTGCTATAGCGTTATCAATGAGCTGGTAGAAAAGGGGGTTGTGGCGCAGGACCTCGGCAGTACCAATATGTATGTAGTGGCTCGCCCCCCTGCGGATTTGCAGCATGTTGTCACGAAACAAGAAAAACTTTTGCAAAAGAAAAAAGCGTCCCTGCCAGACGCCATCCAAGAACTTCAGGCTTTAGCCAAAAATGTAAAATACTCTGTGCCGAAAATCGTGTTTGTGGCTGAGGATGAACTGGAAAATCATTTACATAAACAGTCACCGATTTGGGATGACAGTATGCTGCAGTATGACGGCATCTGGTGGGGCTTTCAGGATCATGCGTTTGTCGGAGCCTATGAAAAATGGATTGACTGGTACTGGGAAGAGTGCGCCAAGCCGGGGATTTCTCTGCGATTGCTCTCCAACGAGTCCGCGGAAAAAATCAAAAAGAAAAAATTCGCCCAGCGCGATATCCGCTTCTGGGACCAAAGCCACAATTTCCAAGCCACAACCTGGATCCTTGGCGATTATGTAGTGATGATTGTGGCTGACGCCCGTCCGCACTATCTCGTGGAAATTCACGATCAAGTGTTGGCCCACAATCTACGCGAGGTGTTCAAAGGAATTTGGAACACAATGGATTTGAAACCAAAACAAAAAAATAGCTGGACGGCTATTGTGTAAACAACAAAGGCGCTTCGATACTGCAAGATTCGAAACGCCTTTAATCCTTATTTCTTTCGGTGGGAAACCCGGCCACCGCATTTATCGCACCGCCAGTCATTGTATTTTGAATAACTGGAACGCGGCTCGCCCTGCTCATGACCACAATTGGTACAACGGTAAACAATATCAGGCAATGGCTTCAGCCGTCTGTCCTGGTCGTTGTTGCGCCATCTCTGCGACGGTAGGATTGCACTCATAGAAACCCTCCTTATTTTCCAAATTATGCCTATTGAACGAAATTTGGTCAATCTGCTAAAATGAAGTTTGCGGCATTAATTCCCCTCTTAAATTAAGAGGGGCTAGGGGAGTTATTAAATTTTCATAACCCCTCCAACTCCCCTTATCTTAAGGGGAGGGTAAATACATGGATCAATTTAAACTTGTTTCAAAATTCCAACCAACAGGGGACCAGCCGGACGCGATTAAAAAACTGGTCGCGGGGGTGAAAAAAGATCACGATTTCCAAACCCTGCTTGGGGTGACGGGTTCGGGAAAGACTTTTACTATGGCTAATGTGATTCAAGAAATTCAGAAACCCACACTCGTCATTTCCCATAACAAAACCCTGGCCGCACAGCTGGCATCGGAATTTCAAGAATTTTTTCCAGACAATGCTGTGCATTATTTTGTGTCTTACTATGACTATTACCAGCCAGAAGCTTATATCCCAAGATCAGATACATATATAGAGAAGGAAACGGATATTAATGAGGAGATAGATCGGCTGCGAAACGCAGCCACCCAGAGTCTGCTGTCCCGCAAGGACGTAATCATTGTCGCGTCAGTATCCTGCATTTATGGCTTGGGTAACCCGGCTAATTATTTAGAGTTGTCATTGGAATTAGAAGTCGGAAAAGATTACAAACGCGACAAGCTTCTGAGAAGATTGGTTGACCTCCAATTCATTCGCAATGATCTGGACCTCAGGCGGGGTACATTTCGCATCCGCGGCGATGTGCTCGAGATCGTGCCCGCACATGAGGATCGGGTGGTGCGCATGGATTTTTTTGGCGACACTCTGGAAAAGATGACTGAGTTTGACGCGCTGACTGGCGAGGATGAGAAAACGCATTCTTCGTACCGCATTTTTCCAGCCAAGCATTTCGTCACAGATCAGGACAAGATCCATCTCGCGGTAGAAAATATCCGCGAAGAACTGCGGCTCCAGCTCAAAAAATTTAAGGCGCAGGAGAAGCTACTGGAAGCCCAGCGCATCGAGCAACGCACCAATTTTGATATCGAAATGCTCCTTGAGACCGGCTATGTCAACGGCATTGAAAACTATTCACGCCAGATGGATTTTCGCAAAGCTGGCGAACCACCTTCTACCTTGCTTGATTATTTCCCTGATGATTTTTTACTTTTTATAGATGAATCGCATATGACTGTGCCGCAGATAGGTGCCATGTATGAGGGCGACAAATCCCGCAAACAGACCCTGGTTGATTACGGCTTTCGCCTGCCCTCGGCCATGGACAACCGGCCTCTCCGGTACCAGGAATTCCTCAAAAAAATCAATAATGCAATTTTTGTTTCCGCTACCCCCTCGCCCTATGAAATCGGTCTATCCAAAACCGTCGCAGAACAGCTCATCCGCCCCACTGGCCTTCTCGATCCGGAAATCGAGGTCCGGCCCACGAAATATCAGATTGATAATCTGATGGAAGAGATCCAGAAACGCGTCAAAAAAAACCAGCGCGTGCTGGCAACGACCCTGACCAAACGCATGGCTGAGGAACTGGCCGAGTTTCTGAAAGAAAATGGTGTAAAATCCCACTACCTGCACAGCGAGGTAGATACATTTGAGCGTCTCGAGATTCTGCGCGATCTCAGGCTCGGGATTTATGATGTGATCGTTGGCATAAATTTGCTCAGAGAAGGCCTCGATCTGCCTGAGGTTTCCCTGGTCGCCATTCTCGATGCAGATAAAGAAGGATTCCTGCGATCAAAAACGTCTTTCCTGCAAATCATGGGCCGGGCTGCGCGTCATTCTGAGGGCCGCGTGATCATGTATGCAGACCGAGAAACCCGCTCTATGAAGGAAGCCATTGATGAAGTTGAAAGGCGCAGGAAAATCCAGACCGAATACAACAAAAAACACGGCATTACTCCCACAACCATTCAGAAAGCCATCAGCGAATCTCGCCTGGCTGGAGCTAAAGCGTTAGAGGTGCCTAAACAAGAATTCGACATTGCCAAGCTCGACAAAAAAGAGGTGCGGTATTTCCTCGAAGAACTCAAGGACCGCATGGACCTGGCGAGTAAAAATTTAGAATTCGAGCGGGCAGCACACTTAAGAGATGAGATAATCCGAATCCAACAATACCAAAGGCTACATAGAAAGAAATAGAACGGCGAAGTCCCGTAGTGAGCCGACCCGGATCGGCTCTACTACTGGGACGAAAAAGCTGCGCTCCTTCGCGATCAGATCATTGACATCGATAAAAGTTTAAAGCGCAAAAAGCATAAAATTTGATTTTTGCAGCCAGCCGTATTATTATCTCCTCTTGTGAGGAGGAATCATGAGCATAGGACTTGGGGAATTTTTGATCGGCACCATGCCTGCTGAACAATATCAACTTCTGGATTGGCAAACGAAAAGGTCTGAACCTGTTCCAGGCTTTGAGAGCTTTGTCTGGGTTTTCGCCCAAATAGACGAAGCTGGCCTAAAACAGGTCAATGTCTTTGACTTCCCAATCCACGACCCATTTTTACCAAAAGAAACCCAGATCTAGGTCTGGGTTTCGCTGTTTTCTTACTACTTGCCTGCCTCGCCGGCAGGCAGGCAACTTACTGTATCTTGGCGATCGCTTTCGCAAGCCTTGATTTGAGCCGCATGGATTTGCCCTTTTTGATGACATGCTTTTTCACGGCTTTATCAAGCTGGCTGTAAGCGCCCGAGAGCAGTTTGACTGCTTCATCTTTTTTCTTGCCGGTGAGGGCTTTACGCACGGCTTTGATGGCCTCTTTGTATTTGCTGATCGTCACCAGGTTAACTTTGCGCTTTCTGGCGCTTCCCCGCATGGCTTTGATTGCTGATTTGGTTGTTGGCATAGTTCTGATACTTTAACAATAAAATTGATGCCCGTCAATACTAAACGGCCAGCTTTTCCATGACTTCCCAGTTCTCTCCGGCTTTGGCATCAACCACCAAGGGAACTTTCAGCTTATAAATATTCTGCATGATCTTTACGATCTCTGGCACGTATTTCTCGATTTTATTTTCCGCGATTTCAAATACGAGTTCGTCATGAACCTGCAAGAGAAGCCTGCAATCAGGCTGGGTTATTAAATTCTTTTCCGCCAATTTATTCATAGCCATTTTGATAATGTCCGCGGACAGGGACTGAAACGGCATATTGATGGCCGCGCGCTCTGCCGCAGAGCGCACCTGAAACTGGGACGAATTGATCTCCGGCAGAAACCGGAGTCGTCCCAGTTCATTATGAACATAGCCAGTCTTTTTTGTTTCTTCAACAACCTCGTCGAGATAGTCAGCGAGGCGTTTGTAGGTTGCAAAATATTTATTAATAAAATCTTCCGCTACTCCCACCGACACTCCTGGAATTCGGGATTTAAGTCCATACGCAGACAGGCCATAGAGCACGCCAAAATTTATAGTCTTGGCTGCCCGCCGCATATCAGGAGTGACTTCTGCTCCCTCTCCTCGTGAGGAGAGGGCTGGGGTGAGGTTAAAGATGTCTCTTGCAGTAGCCTCATGGATATCTCCGCCGCTCCGAAATACCTCAATCATTTTCGGATCCCCGGAAATGTGAGCAGCAAGTCGCAATTCGATCTGCGAATAGTCTATGGAAACCAATTTGCAGCTTTTTTCCGCCACAAAGGCTTTACGCACCTCGCGTCCGAGTTCTGTGCGAATCGGAATATTCTGCAGATTCGGATCAGACGATGACAGTCGGCCGGTAGCGGCAATAGTTTGGTTGAAACTCGTGTGCAGTCTCCCTGTTTTTTTGTAAACCAGATCCGGCAGAGCATCAAGATAAGTGTTTTTGAGCTTTGTGATTTCCCGCCAGTCGAAAATCAGATCCACAATCGGATGCAGGCCGCGCAGTTTTTCGAGCTCCTGGGCCGCGGTCGAGAGGCCGGTTTTGCCTTTTTTTAGTTCATCGCTCGGAATCCCCAGCTTTTCAAAAAGTATTTTCTTAAGTTGAATCGGGCTGCCGATATTGAACTCTTCGCCGGCCAATTTCCAGATTTGTTTCTGAATTTTGTCAGCTTCTTGCTCAGCTTTCGCAGAAAGCTCTTTTAAATATTTCGTATCAATCTTAATGCCCGAGTGTTCCATTTCCGCAAGCACGGCAACGAGCGGCATGTCTATCTCATAAAAAACTTTTTCCAGATTCTTGTTTTTTAATTCTGTTTCCAGTTTCTGTTTGAGCCGCCAAGTGCAGTCTACATCTTCGCCGCAATATTCAGCCACTCGCTCAGGATCAACCTCTCTCATATTAATCTGTTTTTTGCCCCCTACACCCTTTACTAAGGGTGAGGGGCCAATCAGACTGGTAATGGAAATCTTGCGGATCCCGAATTCGTTGAAACTCAAACTGTCGAGATCAAAATTGCGCGCCCCTGGATTGAGCAAATAAGCCGCGATCATGGTATCAAAATTCATACCGGCCAATTTGATTCTTGCCTGTTTTAAAACCAGATAATCATATTTTATATTGTGCCCGATCTTTTTGACGCCAGAGTTCTCGAGAATGGAGATCAATTCCGGTCCCACAAAGTTTCTAAGAACGTAAAACGCCTTTCCCTCTTCCCAGCCAATTCCCAAACCGAGAAGCTCGGCCTGCACCGGATGAATCGAGGTTGTTTCCGTATCAATCGCGATTTCCTTTACTCCCTTTAATCCCTTTATCAGAGCCTCGTATTCCTTTTTCGAATCGACTAATTCATAATTGGACTGAATTACACTTTTCGTAAGTTTTTCCTCCCCCTGATCCGCATTTTCTTCCCCCCTTAAACTAAGGGGGGATTGAGGGGGGTTATTCTTCGGCAGCTTATCAATCAAGCTTCGAAACTCCAGCTCCTGAAACATTTTTACAACCGGCTCAGCGTCATAATCCGCGAGTTCTGCCTTTTTCAGGTCGAGTTTGATCGGCAGATCGCGCACAATCTGCGCCAATTTTTGCGAAATCTCGGCGTCCTGCCGATGCAGGAGTAATAATTGCGCAACTTTCGGTCTTATTCCCTCCCCTTGAGGGGGAGGGTTAGGGAGGGGTGAAGTCAAAACCTCATAAATTCCTTTCAAAGTTCCAAATTTTTGCAGCAACTCGGTCGCAGTTTTCTCGCCAATGCCTTTGACGCCCGGAATGTTATCAGAAGCGTCCCCTCGCAAAGCTTTGTAATCCACGATCTGCTCGGGCGCTATTCCATAGCGAACCTCCACAGCCTTTCGATCATAAATCATTGTCTCACTGAGTCCCTGCTTTGGCGTGAAAACTTTTACATTGTCATCCACGAGCTGCAAAGCATCCAGATCGCCAGTCAAAATAATAGTTTCCAAATTCTGCTCACGTTTACCAAGCTCAGCCAGTGAACCGATAATATCATCCGCTTCATAGTCCTCAAGTTCAAATGTTGGCACGTTCATGGCTTGCACCAATTCTTTTACGCGCGGGATCTGCGAATACAGTTCAGCAGGCGCCGCGACTCGCTTGGCCTTGTAAGCATCGTAGAGCTTATCGCGAAACGTACCGCCAGGCAGATCAAAGGCCACCGCCACATACCGTGGCGCCAGCTCTTTGAGGGCGCGCAAAAACAACACCGTAAAACCATACACGCCATTGGTCGGCTCGCCCGCTTTCGTAGACAAATGCGGAATCGCATGAAACCCCCGGTGTATGAGCGCATTCCCATCCACCAAAAGCAATATATCTTTTTTCTCTTCTTTATCTTTTCCCATAGCCCTTTATCCTACTTATCCTAACATAATTTAACTACTCATAGACTTCGCGGCCGAGAATCCTATGAGTAGTTAGTAAGCTGAAAACAGCGACGCCATTTTATCTCATTTGGAATACGGTCTGTATCAATAATGAACACACAATCTTGTAGGCCACCCTCGGCAATGATTTGTTGAAAATCATCCTCCAGCGGATACGGGGTAAGCCAAATACTCTGTTGAAATTTTTCTAAACCCAGCCGTTTTAATTTCCAGCGCAAAGTATCGCGGTATTTATGTTGAGTTTCTGGAATATCAAATGACACCAATCTCCAACGCCGATCCCAATTGGCTGATGATCGATGCTTTAATGTCAATCTTTCAAATGCCTCCAGTTCTTTTCGCACAACTGTAGGCAGCTTATAGACTGCCTTCTTACCAGCTCGCCTTTCCTTTCGCAGATAACCTTGCTTTTGCAATCGTGAGAACGTGTTGTAAACCGATTGCCTCTTATAATAAGCGCGCCCAGGACGCGCACCAAAAGTTGTGGAAAAACACACTTCAGCGCTCATTTCATGAGCTTCCCGAAGATACTCAATAATGTCTCGGGCTAGGCTGCCCGTCCCGCCTAATATACGCTTGAGAGTTTTATTCATGATTACTAAGGATCTTAATTCATCTACTACTCACAGACTTCGCGGCCGAGAATCCTATGAGTATATGGTAGTATGATTTGAAAAAATGCGCAAATGCGAGGGTGCGGCTCATGAAATAAAAACCACCCAAGGACGCACGAAGTTCCTTGGGGGTTTTAATCGTCAATGGATCATATATGGAAAAAGCTCATTGCAAATGAGCCTTAGTCAAGAGCTGCCCGAATTTCGTGTAGGGCCAGAGGCGAGACGCGATCTCGAGCATCACCTCTTTTTCACTCTCATAGAGACTAAGAATGCTGGCGAACTGGATCGCGGCTTTTTCCAATGTCCAGACAAAACTCTTCGCAAGAAGGATTTGTTCCTGAATGCTTCTTCCGACCTGACCCAAGCCAGGCGCGGGGAAGAGAAACTCCTGTGACCGGAATATGTCTGCGACTAAAGCAGGATCTGTTTTCACTTCAGTAGTGATATTCCCCTTGCTCATCACGAGGGCACCGAGCATGGTCGCCCATTCGGTACTTTCTGGCAATCGCATTCCATTTTCAGCGATGTCAAGACAGAGGAAATCAGGTGTTTCCAAGATTCTGCCGGCCAGGAATAAAAAATTATCCTCGCTAACGGTATCGGTTCTCTGCGACAAACAAAATGCAGCTTGGACGAATGATAGATCCGTTTTCTGCAGATCGTTCTCGCGAATCCGAACCTGGTTTAGTCTCAAAAACGGGAACTGCGGTCCCTTAATACGTTCTTCGAGTTTTGATCTGATTTGAGTTTCATCGACGACTTCGATGATAGTTTTCACAACTGCCCCCTTTTTCTTTCTCGGGTTCGGTCTTTGAGATAAGCTACCTACTTCCCTTGCAAGCTATTGTTCTACACGCCGCTTGCTGGCGAGTGATGCTACAGCGAAACGTAGCAGTTCAATTTACTGTTAAAACGCAAAAAAGTCAACCCCGACGTATGTCGGGGTGAACGGCTCAGACGTGTTTAGCCGTTCGCTAGACCTCCCCTAACCCCTCCTCACGAGGAGGGGAGTCTGCTTTCGATTTATTCCTCAGTCACTCTCCAGACTTCCCCGCCCGCCATCGCAAGCATGAGCTTGCTCAGGCGTTGCGGGCGGGGGCCAAATCTATTCCTCGGTGACTCTCCACACCTCCGCCAAATCTGTTAATCCATAAGCGGCTTTAAGGATCGCGTCTTGCTGCATGGTTATCATGCCGGCTTTGAGCGCGGCTTTTTTGATATCCTGAGATGAGGCGGATTCGTAAATTAATTTCTCGATGGCGTCGTCTACGGCAAAAACTTCAAATACGCCGACTCTACCTTTATAGCCAATTTTGTGACAAAATTCACAGCCCTTACTCTGATAAAACGTTAAATGCTCGGGCATGCGGTCTTTCGGAACTGTGGCAATCGTGAGCTTAATGCGATCAAGTTCCTTGTTATCCGGTTTGTAAATTTCTTTACATTTCTGGCAAATTTTACGCAGGAGGCGCTGGGCAATGAGCGCGCTGAGAGCTGGCGCAAGAGTCACGGCCTTTACTCCGAGGTCAAGAAAGCGTGGGATGGCGCCAGCCGCATCATTGGTGTGCAGGGTCGATAAAACCTGATGCCCGGTGAGCGCGGCCTGCGCCGCAGTCTCCGCAGTTTCCAAATCGCGGATTTCCCCGACCATGACAATGTCCGGGTCCTGCCGGAGTATAGAACGCAAACCTTTGGCAAAATCCATGCCCGCCCCATGATCAATCGGTGTCTGAGTGATGCCTTCAATCTGGTATTCCACCGGATCTTCCAAAGTGATAATTTTTACGCCGCCGCGATTAAGATAGCGCAAAAATGCGTAAAGCGTGGTTGTTTTCCCTGACCCAGTAGGGCCGGTTGTTAAAATCATGCCGTTCGGCTTGTCGAGTTCAGCAAGCAAGAGATCCATATCGCGTTTCGACAATCCCAGATTTTCAATGTCCACAGAAATCTCTTCGGCTCCCAAAACCCTCATCACAATCGATTCGCCGTAAGCAGACGGAATAATGGAGATGCGCAAATCGATGTTCTTTGTACCGCGGTGCACGCTAAACCTGCCGTCCTGCGGCACGTTCGTGACATTGAGTTTAAGATTCGAGGCAAGCTTGATACGCGAAAGCAAGTGCTGGTAAACAGACATCGGCAGATTTGTAATTTCCTGCAAAACCCCATCCATGCGAAAACGGATTTTCAAAACTTCTTTCTCCGGTTCCAAATGAATGTCCGAGCTGCCGGCGCTTATCGCCGCGGCGATGATGAGAGACAGCAATTCCGTAGTATCGGGAAATACCGCAGCCTTGTCCAAAGCGCGCAAGGTCGCAGTGCTTTCCTCCGTGGGCCGAATCTCGATTTCTTTTTCATGATGAGGGGCAGTACTTAAAATCCTGCGGTATTGTGTGAGTGCAAATTCCAAAGCACTGGCGGAAATCATATACAGTTCCACCTCAAGCCCTTTCTTTTTCAAATCGCCAACCAGCGTATCCAAATGTTTATTGGTCGGGTCAACAAAACCAATTTTCAGGGTTTTGATTTCCTTATAAAAAGGAACTGCCCTGGCTGCCACCGCCACTTCTTCCGGCACAGCCATGAGCACATTTTCGTCGATGGGGAAATGGCGAAGATCAAAATATGGCACCTGCAAGGTTTTGGCCTGACGCACAGCCTCATTTTCCTCAAATTTCTTATTGAGCTCGCCAAAGACTTCTTTTATTTTTTCCGCTTTTTCTTGCGGACTTTTTAGTTTTTCATCCATGAATTGAGTATACAACTCAAAACTAAAAACGCAAAACTCAGAACCGTTCGTAGTTCTGACATCTGAGTTATAAGCTTTGCGCTACGCAGCGATTTGGTCTTTTATCTTCGTCAGTTTCTCGAGAATGTCCTTCTCGGCTTCAAGCAAACCCACGTCTTTGAGGGTAAATTTTCCGAACGAACCGTTCAGCATTTGCGCGGAAAGGGCAGATGCAAAAATTTGAGTTTTGATGCTAGGATGCAGATGAAAATACCCCGTAATCTGCTGAGGCGCAGTTTCCGCCAAAAACAAAATGATCCTGGAACCAGTGAGGTTCGCTATCAGCTCTTTCATCACTCCGGAAACATCCTCGGGTTTGCTCGCGGTTTTTTCAATGTCCTGGAAATTAACCAAGGAATAGGACATTGAGAGTTCCTTGATCTCGCGCAGCCTGGCCAAAGCTCGGCCCCAAAGCTTCAAAAGCGAAATGCTCTTCGTTTTATAAAGTTCACGGATGATATCCTGATGCCGTCCGCCCTGGGCAATGAGCTGAGAAGCTTTGAGAAAAGCTTTCGGCGTGGTTTTCATGTGTTGAAAACTGTTGGTCTCGACGATGATGCCGGTGAGCAAGCTGGTGGCAATGTGTTCGTCCATCAATCCGCTTTCAAACTCTTCAATGAGGCTGGCGACGATTTCCGCAGTCGAGGTCGCGGTCAGATCAACGTGGTTAATCTCGCCATAATATTCATTGTTGGGATGATGGTCAATATTAATGATCGGCGTTTCAAAAAATAGATCAGTATTTTTTTCGTAAATCTCCCCAAGGTTATCGAGGGATGGAGCATGCAGAGTAATAATCAATTCGTAAGGAAACCTGGCATTTTTAAAACTCACGTCAGTGGCCGAAAACTTTCCAGTCTTCGGTTTGAGGAAAATATCCACGCGGTCCGGCTTCCCCTCATATGACAGCTCATCAAGCGGCGCCTGGCTGGTATTCACAGAGATGACAAAACTTTGCTGGGCCTCCAGTTCATGCTTCACCTCGGAGATGTGCGGCAGAAAAGAAAACTGCTCCAGAGTTTGGCTGGCAGTCACAATCTCCGGCTCTTTATCAAGTTTTTTGGCGAACGAATACAAAGCCAGCCCTGACCCGACCGCGTCGCCGTTTGCATTGCTCGGCAGAGCGATGAGGATCCGGTGTGCTTTATTGATACTGTCAAAAACTGATTTTTGCGGGCTTTGTTCCATTTCTAATTATTAAATTATCTGGTTACTATAATAAAGTTCCGGGGTCTCGTCAAGGGCGACCTTTTCTGGTAAAATTAAACAACTGATTCACCGGCTGGAAATTTTCTGTACTAAACGGAATGTAAAAAAATCCTTCATAATTAATGAAATTAATGCTAACGGTGTGAAGAAAATTACGGCTTCCGGACTAGCCACCAAGCGTTACGCCGAGGGCATCGGAAAGACGATAAAAAGCGGGCGAATCTTCGCTCTTTGGGGCGATCTCGGCTCCGGCAAAACAACTTTCGTAAAGGGACTGGCCCGCGGTCTCGGTCTCAACCACAAAATAAAAAGCCCTACTTTTGTAATTTTCCATAGCTATCCTATACCCAAAACCTTTTTTCGGTTTTATCATTTTGATTTATACCGCCTCCGCAGCGCTGCTGAGCTTGAGGATTTGGGCTTCCCGGAAATAATAAAAAATAGAAAAAATATTGTGGCCATAGAATGGCCGAAAATCGCCAAAAAATTTTTGCCGGCGAACACAAAACATATAAATTTCACTCATGTCAAAAAACAGCCCAACAACAGAATCATTGAAAGCCTATAAAATAATCGCCCCGCTCGGAGCCTTGGGTTTGGCTATGACTGTGCTCGCTCTCACAATCAGCCTTAATATTGAGGTAAGGCTGCGCTCCCCGAAAAACAATGAGGACTATGATGCGCCGGCAGGCAGAAAAATTCTCTTGCAAGATTCACAGTCCCAGCTGACCGTTATCGAAGCAGGCAAAAAAACCGAGCTCAAGCAAGATCTGTTTGAGTCTTGGAAGCATAAACAAACGATTAGTGCCAAGCCAATTGTCCAGTCATCAGTAATAAATTATTTTTTTAGCGAAACCGGCATCGCTCATCCCTGGACAGCTTATAGTTTCCGCGCTGTGGTCCGAGGCCAGAATCTCGACAGCGCAGGGATAGGAGATTGGATTACTAAAAGAGCGGAAGCGCTCAATCGAGAAGCCCGGGATGCCGAGCTCATCATCGAAGATGAGCGGGCAATAAAATTCATTACAGACCAAAACGGTTACACCCTTGACCGGGCCGCGGCTCTTTTGGGTTTGAAAAAAACTCTGCTGTCAGGAGGTAGGGAATTCTCCCTGCCTATGAAGCAGAGCTCTCCCAAAATTCGTCTTGGCGATTTAAATAACCTTGGCATAAAGACACTCGTTTCCACAGGACAAACAGATTTTACCGGTTCCAGCGCGGCGCGCATAAACAATGTTCGCGTTGGCGCTTCCAAATACAATGGCGTGATCATCAAGCCGGGGAAGGAATTCTCTTTCAATAAATACCTTGGCCCGGTGGACGCGGAGCATGGCTTTAAACCGGAACTGGTAATCAAGCCGGAGGGTGCCACCCCGGAGTTTGGCGGGGGACTCTGCCAAGTATCCACCACGGCATTCCGGGCCGCGTTTTTTGGCGGACTGCCGATCACCCAGCGGCGCAATCATTCTTATGCAGTCCACTATTATGAATGGATTTCCGATGACCAGCCGCGCGCGGTTGGTTTGGACGCCACCATCTATTCGCCTTATCAAGACATGAAATTTGTAAATGACACGCCGGGCGCCCTGCTTGTCTGGACAAGGATCGAAGGCAAAAGGCTGTATTTTGATTTTTACGGGACCAAAGACGACCGGCAGGTAATAGTTGACGGGCCTCACCCCTTTGACAGAAAGGCAAGCGGCGCGGTAAAATCAACAGTCAGCCGTAAGGTTATCCAAAATGGGGAAACCCGTGAGATCACTTTTAACTCCTCCTATATCCCGCCCAAAGTGGCTGAGCAGACATTTGAACTTCCGGCTGCTGCACCTCCTCTTCCTATCAATTAACAACTATACATAAATATGAATTTTACCGCGACAACGAAAAAACCAAATCAAACAACCTGCGATGCCCTGATAATTTTTTTGAGGCAGGAAGAAACCGTGCCGGAAGAAAAAATCATCGACGCGCTTTGCGCTAATCAAATCAAAAAAATGCGCGAGTCCGGCGATTTTTCCGGCGAAGCCTCCAAAGTGCGGCTGCTGTTTGGTTTGGAAAATCTGCCACGCATGATTCTCGTCGGACTCGGCAAAAACGCTGACCTGACCCTGGAAAAACTGCGCGAAGCATGCTCAATCACTGCCCAAACCCTGAAAACCTTGCCAGTCACGCGAGTATCCATAATGATGCCAAAAATTCCTAAAGCCTCTCCAGATGAGGTTGCCCGAGCAATCAGCGAATCTTTGATTTTGGCTGCCTATGAATTTCCCTATTACAAAACAAGTAAACAGAACAAACCGAAATTTGATGACATTGAACTCTTGGTTGCAGCAAAGGATAAGCGCGGCGCGGACAAAGGGCTGACCGAAGGGCGGATGATTGCCAACAGTGTGATTACTGCCCGGGATCTCGGCAATCATCCGGCGAATGTGGCGACCCCGGAACATTTAGCCAAACATGCAAGGGCTATTGGCAAGCAGTTCCCTCAGATCAAAGTCAATATTCTCGAAAAAAAAGACATTGAAAAAGAAAAAATGGGCGGTCTGCTCGCCGTGTCCCAGGGCTCAAATGAGGAGCCGAAATTTATCATTCTTGAATACCTGCCAAAAAAATCATTGCCGACAGTGGTGCTGGTAGGCAAAGGCCTGACTTTTGATTCCGGCGGCATTTCCATCAAACCCTCAGACAAAATGGAAGAAATGAAATATGATATGTCAGGCGGAGCAGACGTGATGGCAGTGATCGAGGCTGCGGCCATGCTGAAATTGCCGGTAAATCTGATTGGGCTTATTCCTGCTTCGGAGAATCTGCCGTCCGGCGCGGCTATCAAACCCGGGGACATTGTTACCACCCGCTCCGGCAAAACAGTTGAGATTGTAAACACAGACGCGGAAGGAAGAATGATTCTCTCAGATGCGCTTGATTACGCCAAAAAATATGAGCCCGATCTCGTAATTGATTTTGCCACGCTCACCGGCGCCATCGTGGTCGCCCTTGGAGATGACATTATCGGGGCTTTCGGCAACACTGACAAACATCTTACTGCACTCAAAGCCGCGGCCAAAGCCACTGGCGAGAAAATCTGGCCAATGCCTCTGGAAAAAAATTATGAAATTTTCATCAAAAGCGATTTCGCGGATCTGCGGAACACCGGCACCATGCGCTACGGCGATTCAATCCACGCCGCCAATTTTCTCCGGCATTTTGTTGATTACCCCTGGATGCACCTGGACATCGCGGGCGTAGCCTGGGCCACTCGCGAAAAACCCTACCGCCCCAAAGGCGCCACCGGCACCTCGGTCCGACTGGTGATCGAGTTTTTGAAACGGTTTAGGAAGTAAATAAAGCAAAAAACCGACAGACTGTACAGGTCTGTCGGTTCGAGGCTGACTAATTATTCGGTCGTTCTTGTTGTGGCGCAGTGAAGTCTTCACCGGCTTCTGGAAACAACTCCCCCGCCAAGAAAGCTCGGAGAATATCCTTAGCAGCGGCGACGGTGTTGGCCTGGACAGAGAGTCGTTGGACTAGATCGATGGAATTCGGCGAATAGACATAATCTTGCATCGCCACAATTGTGCCATTCTGACACCTGTATCGACCGTCCTTGCGGAAATTGTCTACGATCGTTGTTCGCATCGTGACCTTCTCCACCCAATACTCTGGAAGTCCCATGGGCAATGCAGGCTCGACAACAGTCGGGTCTAAAATGCCGAGCGGTCCAGCATCGCAGATAAGAGCCTGCATGTCATAAGGCTGGATCTTTCGCAGGGTAAAGTCACCAAGCAGCGATCGCAGAGGATTCTCTCCATGCGAGAAATCGTACAAAAAGTTGTGCCAATGCGAATTCTCGAATTTTGCCTTCTTCAAATCCCCCTTGGCTTCACCAAACCTCTGCAAAATGTCTTTTCCTTCACTCGTCAACCAAATAATAGTCATACTCATCACACTATACCTCCGTAAGTCCGCTCAGGGTTTCCGCGCCAGCTTTGCTGACATCGTCCCATAATGCGGCAACCCATTTTTGCATAAAATAGGGCTTTTGTCAATGCTGGTTGAGAATGGTAAAATTGAATTAGTGATTCATAACTCACCCTACCCTCTCTTAACTTAAGAGAGGGAGTAACCAATGATCGAGAAAACCTCAGAAAAAAAAGAGCAAGAAAGAGTAGTCAAACCGCAAGCCTCGGAAGAAGAGCGGTTGGATCTGACTTTGCGGCCGAAAACTTTGCGTGACTATATCGGCCAGGAGAAAAACAAAGAGCATCTCAAGATTCTGTTGGAGGCTGCCAAAAAAAGAAAACAGCCAATCGAGCATGTACTCCTCTATGGCCCGCCGGGACTTGGGAAAACCACCCTGGCCTTTGTGCTCGCGAATGAAACCGGAGTGCAGATCAAAATGACCTCTGGGCCGGCTATTGAACGCGCGGGCGACCTCGCCAGCCTTCTGACCAACCTGCAAAATAATGACATCTTGTTTATCGACGAAATCCACCGTCTTCCCAAAGTCGTGGAAGAGATTCTCTATCCGGCCATGGAAGATTTTGCTTTTGATATAGTTCTCGGCAAAGGGCCGGGCGCGCGGTCCGTGCGTCTTGATCTGCCGCGCTTTACCATCATCGGCGCTACCACCCGCATCGGCCTCCTCTCCGGTCCGCTTCGTGATCGCTTCGGCGTTACCGTGCGGCTTGATTTTTACGGCGAAGAAGAAATTGAAAAGATTGTGACGCGCAGTGCAAAAATTCTCGACATTGGCATGGAGTCTCTGGCCGGCCAAGAAATCGCCAAACGCGCGCGCAAAACTCCGAGAATCGCAAACCGCCTCCTACGGCGCGTGCGCGATTTTGCCGAGGTTCGTTCTAACGGCAAAATCACCAACGAGCTTGCCCGGCAGGCTCTCGACATGCTGGAGGTGGATGCTCTCGGCCTTGATCGCAATGACCGCTCTATTTTGCTGGCGCTCATTGAAAAATTCCAGGGCGGACCAGTGGGTATAAACACTTTGGCAGCCGCGACCAGCGAGGAAGAACAAACCATTGCCGATATTTACGAGCCATACCTGATGCGCCTGGGGTTTTTGGATCGCACCCCAAAAGGCCGAGTCGCGACCGCGCTGGCTTATGAACACCTCGGCATCGCCCAACAAAAATCACAAATGAACACCTTAATATGATCATCAAACTGATCGTCCAAACTGTCTTTTACATCCTCCTGGGCATTCATGCGATTTATAGCCTGGTTATGGTCTATATTTTGCTTCACTACGGAAAATCAAAAATCCTCAGCCTCACTGTGTGCGCGCTTTACGCCATTATCATGACCACGCTTTACGCGGCCGCTTTGGCTAATTTTTCTGCATTATCATTCCCGGATTTCAATCTTTATGAAATTTAATTTTCTCTCCCCATCTTTTCTGTTCCCCGGACAGCGTCCTGATGAACGCATTTATCTGGTTACCAGGAAGCACTGGATGGTGCTGGCCAAGGAAATATTTGTCTGGCTGATATTTGTCGGCATCCTATTTTTTTATGACGGCTTTATCGTAAACGAGTTCCCGATTTTGGACACGCCGCAGGCCGTAAAAATTGCCAATTTTGTAAAAAGCGTTTATCTCATGTATCTCATGGCTGGAATCATGACTATTTGGATTCTTTACTACTTAAATTATCAAATCATTACCAATGAGCGGCTTGTAGACGTTGATCAAAAAAATCTCCTGTTCCATTCCACCACGGAAATCCATATTGCGCAGATCGAAGATGTCAGCTCGGAGATCAAAGGCGTCCTGGGGAATCTTTTTAACTACGGCCATGTCTATGTGCAGACCGCGGGTACCAAAACCCGATTTGAATTTGATTATATCCCTGATCCCAACGCGGTAGTAAAACAGGTCCTGGATCTTTACAAGCAAGTACCGCTCCAGCAAAGGGGATTGAAAGGACAAAAGCAATGACGATTGTCGCGGTTTCTGGCGGGTTTGATCCCCTGCATGTCGGCCACATCAACCTGCTACGCGAAGCGAAACACTTTGCAAACGCACATAATGGCAAATTACTAGTAATTTTAAACAATGATAATTGGCTACGAGCTAAAAAGGGATTTACGTTTATGCCTGAAAAGGAACGTGAAGCCGTCTTACGGGCTACTAAGTATGTAGATGATGTTGTTATAACCTCTCATCAAGCAAAACCCTCTGATATGTCAGTCTGCAAGGAATTAGAAAGACTTAAACCAACTCATTTTTTTAACGGTGGCGATAGAAGACCAGACCTGGACCCTGTTCCAGAAGTTGAACTGTGCCGCAAGCTGGGAATTGAAATGATTTATAATGTAGGTGGACAGAAAGTCCAAAGCTCTTCTGTACTTACAAAAAAAGCAAGTGATGCTCAAAAACAATGAGCACGGTTCGCCGAATCTTCTATAACACAGTCATGCAAAGCGCGGGAAAAATATTCGCCGCGCTTATCGGTTTATTAACAGTCGCGGTTCTCTCCCAACATTTGCGAGAGCATGGCTTTGGGCAATACTCGACTATTACTGCTTACCTCGGATTTTTCGCAGTGCTGGCGGATTTTGGTCTGTACCTTTATGGAGTGCGGGAAATATCAAAAGAGGGGACTGATCACCAAAAGATTCTCAGCAATATTTTTGGCTTGCGCCTCACTACTTCGCTCATACTCCTGATAACAGGCGCACTGATCGCGCAGGCGTTGCCCTATGATCCGCTCGTGAAAAAGACCATGTTTGTGGGAATTGCTGCATTATTGTTTATGTCGCTAAATCAGGTGCTGATCGGTGTTTTTCAAAAACACCTAGTGCAGTATCTCGTGGTCGTTTCCGAAACTTTAGGCAGAGTGGTCAACCTGGCAGTAATTTACTATGCAATCAAAAACGATTTACCGCTATCTGTTTTTATAGTCGCCCTGATTCTTGGCAATGCCACCACTTTTCTGCTGACCTTTCTCTGGGCCCGCAAATATGAACGATTCGGAATCGAATTTGATTTTACAATTTGGAAACAAATTCTCCGAGATTCCTGGCCGCTCGTATTCAGCGTGATTTTGAACCTTTTATATTTCAAAACCGACACGATCATCCTCTCGTGGTACAGATCGCAGGAGGCAGTCGGAGTTTACTCTCTTCCCTACAAGCTTCTCGAAGGCCTGCTCTCGTTCCCGGCCATGTTTGTGGGTTTGGTTATGCCTATTCTCTCGCGCACGGCTTCTGTCAGCTGGCCGGAATTTCAGAAAACTTTGCAGCGATCCTTTGATGCCCTGCTTCTCATGGGCATTCTGGTGATTGCTGTGTTTGAATTTTTTGCCCGAGAAATCATCAATCTACTGGAGCGCGGCCAAGGCTTTGCCGACAGCGCAGGTCTTCTGCAAATCCTCATCATTGCGGTCATGATTATTTTCTGCGGCACGCTGTTTGGTTATGCAGTCGTGGCAGTAAATGAGCAGCGCGCTATGGTACGCGGCTACCTGCTCGGCGCAATATTGGGATTAGTTTTATATTTTACGCTTATTCCGAACTTTGGGTATTGGGGAGCTGCCTGGGGCACAGTCGCAACGGAACTGGTTGTGGCACTGTATGCTTATAACCTGGTAAAAAAGAAGAGCGGCCAAGGGCTATCTTTCAATATTCTCGCAAAGTCAATTCCAGCCATCCTCAGCATGACTGCGTTTTTTTATTTTATAAATCTTCCATGGATCCTCGAAATCGCTCTCGGCGGCACGATATATATATTACTTCTGATTCTATTCAAAGCCGTACCCCTTTCATTCGTCCGCGAGATATTATTCCTCGAACCAAACTAGAATCCAAGCCACATACTCGATTTATTCCCAATTTTATACATTTGTATTAATTTGGGAATAATAAAAAATATTGAAGCTTTGACAATATTTACATTCGCCGCCTCGGTCTTATTCCTTGAGACCGAGGCGTGTTTTTTTATGAATGTTAATCGGTTGACCAACTTGCCTCTAACGACTAAAATTATGCTACCTGTCTCAGACAGGAATTTCACAATACCGCGCCCGGCGCGGACGAAAGAGGGTATATGCACATTTCGAACAGACACCATTTTTTGGCTCGCCCCTATCCACTGTCCAGTTTCATCAAAACAGCTGAGGAACACCCGCAGCTAGCCTTTGATACAGGCCGAACAATCGAAGAATGGGAAGCAGCAGTTTCGGTCATGGAAAAGTACACTGGCCCGCGGGCTTGGCCGGCTGACAAGGATTTCGTGAACTGGATTATCAACCGACTGCCGGACCTGATCATGTACAACGATCCGAATAAATTCGCGGAACGACTCCTGCTGTCCTGCTGCCGCCACCCGCGACCCAATGAAATTCGCTTCTGGGCCATGAAGGAGGCCGTCCGAATCGCCTTGGAAGGCTACGAGAATCTCGGGGACCGCAAATTTGCGCTTGCCAAGGTAAGCTCCGTCCTGATGCAATCAATTTTCAATCTCGATTACTGGCGGATTGAGAATATACAAAACTTCTGCCGGCAGCTCATTGGCGAAATTGATCCAGGTCAAGGCGACCATCCGTATTCGGACGGCAGCTGGTTTCTGGCTAAACGAGGCATCAAACTCATTCATGAGGCAGGAGACTTCACTCTGCTTCCCGACCTCACCTCTATCCGAGATGCTTTGCAGTCCGACAACCCCGTACGACACATGGATGAATTCGCGCTGGCGGAAAACCTAGCTTTTCTGAACACCGGGATCAAGCGCTTGCAGGGTATGAAATCTAGCGTAAGCTATGAGAAATTTATTAAAGACGCTAACGCCCGCCTGCAAGACAAAGTCGGCCCCGTACGAATGGGAGTCATCCACACAAGTAGTAAAATCAAGGTCGGGGATTCTCTGTTCGTCGGCGTCCAAATCCACCCGCCAGCAAACCTCAAGTTTAACCGCTCTGGACTCGAATGGATGATGATCACCTGCCGCGCTGAGGGGTTTGAGGACGTCAAAGTTATTGAGGGTAATGACCTCGAACCTCGTGACAAGGGATGTCAAAGCTGGAACCGCCTCAATGAGCAGCTCAGATGCGTGTTTGAACTCACAGGTCCGTGCCGCGGCGAACAGCTTGTCTTCCTTACCGTGGGGATTCCTCCCGCGGCGAACAACGAGACTCATGATTTCACCACGGCATTCGTGGTGACTGTCGAATAACCACTCTGAATCGGGCACTCGACCTCAAGGTCCGTGCCCTTTTCTATTCCGAAGCATTGACAGCTTCGGAATTTTTTATTACTATTGCAGGTTCGAACACTCAAAAAGACTTAGGAGGTCTCGAGATGAAAAGTAAGCTTAAGAATTATTTAGGCCAGCTCAGGCTTTACTCGCTCGTGGACCTCATACTAATGATGTTCGCAGCGACGGCGCCTCTTGGTCCAATATTTGGTGCAGTGATGCTGCATGTTGGATTCCTCGCATTTCTGGAGTCCCGACACAAACAGCCTGGAAGAGAACCGGTGATTGGAGATCTACCTTGGGCTTTATGTGTACTCATTGGCGGGACATACTTTGGCGCCCATCACCAAAACGAGATTGTCTTGTATCTCTGCTGTTCCATTCAATATGCTCGCAAGAAAGATGGGCGCTGGGGTCTGCTTTCTCCATTTTTCCGAGGGGCACAGGTGTTTGCCCTTACATCTCCCTTTGCGGATTTCAGGTTTTCTGTTGTCGCTGCGATAGCGACTGCAATTAGAAACGCACTTGGAGACTGGCGCGATGTGAATGCTGACAGATATGATGCCATGAAAACTTGGCCGGTTATCCTCGGCGTCAAAGACGACTGGCATTTCCTACATCTGGGAGCAACTATCGCAACAACCTGGCTATGGTGGTTGTTTACCGAAGATCTCTCAATCTTCTGTCCAGCATCACTGACACTGATTGAATTCCGCACGTATTACCTTACACCTCGGAATTCCAATGCTAGGGCGCTCATCAGACTCCGCGGCTTTGCGCGTCGTCTGCACCTCGTTGCTTAAGCAAGTCTACTCGCAACAAAAAGACCGGCGAATGTTTCATTCGTCGGTCTTGCTTTTTTATCACCTCCCTCCGTTTTCGATTTTTCCCCAGCCTTTTACACGGCGGCAAACTCGATGTCCCATTTCTGCGAATCCGCATTCACTATGCCGTTATTACGGGAAATAAACTTCATTCCTTTGTCACCAGCCTTGAAGCCGTGGTTCATGGACTTTTGGAAAAATACACGAGTCCCGGTTGCCACAACAGCACCGTCCAGCTCCGAATCATCAGAAAGCAAAGTCGCAGTACCATGCACAATGTACATTTCCGCATCAACGCTGTGTTTGTGAAGCGGAATAGTGCCATTAGGCGGGATACAAACCAACACCTCCTGCCTCTTTCCGATTTCCGTCTCCGTCCCAAGCGCAAATACAGACACGCCGGGAAGCGCTGGATGTGTAAATTCAAACACCCTGTTTATCATCCTTCTCACCTCCTTTCTCTATGAGAGATGTCAAACTTCTGTTTTTCTTCCTGGGTAGGGGAATGATTCTCCGCGGAGAAATGGCTTTGCGATGTTGTAGTATACGGTTTCCAGAAAAGCTTTATCAGCTTCCCGCTTCTGCCGGACGAGAATAGTCACAACTGCGAGATCAGCAGTTTGGGATTTTATGTCCGTAGTCAGCTTGTTCACGCTTTGGATTAAATCCTGAAGTCTAGAAGCAATCCCCTGAGGATAAGGAAGCAGAAAGTGCTCGCCGTGGAAATATTCTGAGTACCACATCTTCTCTTCCTTGGTGGTCATGGATCCGACAATACTGTTCAGGTGAAGAGCGGAAATTGTTCTCGATGGATCAGTCTGGATTTCGCTGTTGGCAAGCCAATACTCCTGGGCAAAGACATAGCGCGCTGGACTGGTACACGGCCAATGTGCTGCGAGGCGGTCCTCAAATTTTGCGATTGAATCCCAATCAAAGATTTCAGGGAAAAACAATGGACCATTCTGTACGTAATCAAGGAGCCACCGGCAATAACGCGAATCAACACCATTCTTCACCAAAATTTCCAGCGTCAGACTGAGTAACTCAGCCGGATATTCCCGAAAGCCTAGTACAAAATAACCTATCGCCTCTCCGATGACCCAGCTTTCCCCTCTGCTCATTCTTTTTCCTGTAGTATCATCTTTCCAAACTTCAAACATCTCTTTCACATACTGTTGGGCTTTTGCTAAGTGACTCATGTGCTCCTCCGCTCAAATTGTTAAATTGCTATTATGTTTAGAAATTTAAACACCTTATAGCTTATATTAAAAGAGGTTAAAAGTCAATGGTTTAGCCCTATTGTTGACATTTTTCGACAACAGGTGTATAATAGCCTTATATATTCACTAATTTAATTAACCCCCTCTTCATCTCCCCCTCACGAGGGGGAGAAAATAGCTGAACATGATTGCTGAACTTCATAAAATTCTCCAAAGCCTCAATCTCGATCAAAAAGAAACCGCAGTGCTTATTCTCCTTTTGGAGGAGGGAAAACTGCGGGTGCGTGATATTGCGAAATTTGCCAAGATCAACCGGACCACGGCTTACGGAATTTTAAAAACCCTCATGAACCGCGGGCTCGTGTCTCAGACCAAAGAAAAGGGCGTGCTTATGTTTCAGTCAATTGAGCCAGCTCACCTGATTAACTATGTAGAGCGGCTGGAATCAAATCTTTCCGAAACAAAAAAAGAAATCAAATCCATTCTACCGCAGCTTTCCCGCCTGCGCCGGCAAAAAAGCGTTTTTCCGCGGATTCAGTTTTTTGAAGGAATCGAGGGGATCAAACAAGCCTACGAAGACACACTGATAAATAACGAGGAAAAAACCCTGCGCGATTTTACCGGTACGGATGCGATCTTTCGCGAAATGCCGCACGAGTGGGTAGAATATTATCTGCAAAAACGCGCGAGAAGCGGAATCAAATGTTTAGATATTGCGCCGGACACCGAATGGTCGCGCAAAAGCCAGACACGCGATAAAGAACTCCTGCGAGAGACGAAATTGATTCCTGAGCAATTCGCGTTTGATACAGAAATAGATGTCTATGATAATAAAACCGCGATCATGTCTTTCTCAGAAAAAGAACCAATCGCGGTTATCATTGAAGACAATAATATCGCGAAGACTATGAAAAAACTGTTTGAATACGTCTACGAATCCATCACCCCTCCCTTAATCCCTCCCCCTCAAGGGGAGGGAAAAACGGGAACTAGAAGCGATAAATAATTTTCTTTACCACCTCTTTGCTCATGGTGGCGTTGATTTTGGAGATGATGTTCCATTCGCGCAGACGCAGTTCATTTGCCAGGACAGAGTTATTAAGCTGAATCAAAAGAGTTTTGTCTTTCAGGCTCACCACAGTAATCTCTTCTTCGGGGAAGAGGTTTTTCATTTCCTCGCGGTACACGTCAAAAACCTTGACGATCTCGATTTGCTTTGAGAGATCGTCCTTGCGGGAAAATTTATCGCCAAGGAGTTTGCTGAGGCTGTTGAACATAAATTTTTCACCCCTCCCTTAATCCCTCCCCCTCAAGGGGAGGGAAATGCGGAAACGGAGAGGGAATAATAGTACCGTCATTTACATTGTACACTTGTGAATTTACCGGGAGAAAGGGTTGGACTTCTTTCAAATGTGCTGTGGTCAAAAATACCTGGTCAAAAGTTTGCAGGAAATCAATAAGCGCGCGCTGGTGAGCCTCGTCAAATTCGGAAAACACATCGTCGAGAAGCATGACCGGCTGGGCAGAGAGCTTGTCTTTTATGTATTCCCGCTCCAGGATTTTTAGGGCCAAAGTATAGCTTCTGAGCTGGCCGCGCGACACATAACCAATCACCTCGCGGTCAAGCCAGGAGAGGCGAAAATCATCTTTATGCGGGCCGATTAAAGTTCCATGAGCTTCTTTTTCACGCGCTCCCAGCCCGCTGATTTCTGCCAGAAATCCTTGCCTGTCAGGGCTTCCGGAAAAACGATAATCAATCATGCTTCCGGTTAATTCTGGCGACAGCGCTGTGGTTGCCGCCTCGAATCTTTCTTTTACGAATTCTAAAAACTTTTGGCGCTCCGCGATGATCAAACTGCCGTACTCTGCCAGCCGCTCGTTCCAGATCTCGTCCTGTCCGCTGTTTGATTCTGACTCGAGATTTTGCAGGAGCTCGTTTCGCTGTTTGAGAGTTTTTTCATACTCTGATAGATTGCGGCGATATTCCGCAGAGGTAGTAGAGAGGGTTTCATTTAAATATCTTCTGCGTCCAGCAGGTGAGTGCCCGAGCAGGTTCAAATCTTCCGGCAAAAAGCTAATCACTGGCAGATGACCGGCAAATTTCGCGCGCGGCACAGCGAGGTTATTGTATCTGTAGGTAAATTTCCAGCCCGAGGCTGGTCGGCCTTGGGCCGAATATTTCTCTCCCTCTCTTTCAGAAACGATCTCTAATATTTCTTCATCTTTAGAATGAAACTGTAAATTTATTTTGTAAAATAGTTCATTGTCGCGCATTAGCTGGCCAAGTTTTGTTCCTGGAAAGCGCCGCAGGACCGCCCCCCAATAAAGCCCTTCCAAAAAATTTGTTTTACCCATGCCGTTTGGCCCGGCAAGCACGATAAAACCAGGATTAAATTTTAATTCCAGTCTGCCAAAGTTGCGGAAATTTTGAAAACTAACTTTATTTATGTGCATAAACTATAACCCCCTCTTATTCTCCCTCACACGAGGGGGAGAAGAAAGAGGAGGTCTTGTCTCTCATTCCATATTCTAGCTTCAATAATCAGTATTCTAAATTTTGATCGGCATTACGATGTAGAGATAATTTTCGCGCCCCATAGGCACAATCGCGGCCGGAGAAGAAGCGCCAATGATCTTGAGCATAACCTTTTCATCCGAAAGGTTTCCCAAGCATTCCAAAAGATAGCGATAATTAAATATGATGTTATTTTTCTGTCCAGAGAATTTTGCTTCCAAACCTATCTCACTATCACCGACCTGTGATGATTGTGATTTGATGGTAATGAGCTTGTTTTGTGGATTAAGATCAAGCTCAATATTATTATTTTCCGAGGCAAACAGACTTGCCGCCTTCAAAGACTGAATAAACTCCTCACGAGAAACCTCTGCCTCAGTAGCGTAATTTTTGGGGATAATCTGTTTATAATCCGGATATTGCCCTTCAATAAGCCTTGAAATAAGCTCAATATCCGGCGCGCGGAAACAGATCTGCCCTTCCCCAAGAAAGATTTCTACCACCCCTGATCCCATGACCCGGCCGATCTCGTTTACGGCTCTTGCCGGCACTATAACCTGTTTGGCAGATGTAATTGGTGACTGCAGTTTAACCTTTGCTTCCGCAAGACGATAACGGTCAGTAGCGGCCAAGGTTAGGGTGTTCTCCTCAAAAACAAACAATACCCCGGAAATTTCCGGCTGGGTTTCGGAAAAAGCCGCGGAAAAGGTCACCTCTTTTATTGCCGCGGACAATTCCTTTCCGTCAATTTTAACAAAACCATCCTCTTTTATTTCAGGAATGAGTGGAAATTCTTCCGGAGAAAGTCCTTTGATATGCGTCTGGGTGTTTTGTGCTTCTAAAAGCAGGGTTTGGTTTTTGCTGGTTATGGTTATTTTTTCTGAAACTATGTTGTTTACATAATCATTTATCAATCGTGCAGGAACTGTAATCTCACCCTCTTCCTCGATTTTACCCCCCACCCAGGTATTAATCGCCATTTCCAGGTTGGTGCTTGATAATCTTAATCTCCCCTCCTCGGTTTTAAATAAAATATTATTTAAAATAGGGAGGGTATTCCCTGAGCCAATTACCCGTGAAGTGATAGCGAGTCCTGAATTTAGATTTTTTTTTGTACAAACCATTTTCATAAGAGTAATTTGTTAGATTTATTAAATACAGTAGTAGTAATAGAGGCTGTGTAAATGTTAACTGTTGGTTATTATTGTTTGTTTGTAGGAAGTTTTAGAGGAAAAGGTTTTGATAAGCTGTAGGTTGTGTGTTGAATGATTGTTGATAAAATTTGTTTTAGATTTTATTTAAAAATTCTATCCAAAACTTGTCCTGTGGTTGTCCACACACTACCCTCAGTTATTCCATATAAATTTTATTAGTTATCAAACTGAGTTCCTGCCTAAGGCTTTCCTTTTCTTTGGCAAGTTTTTGGATTTTATCAATAGCGTGAATGACTGTGGTGTGATCTCTACCGCCAAAAATTTCCCCAATCATCGGTAAACTCGTTTCCAACTCTTTTCGAATGATATACATGGAGATTTGCCTCGGGGTAACATATTCTTTTTTGCGCGACTGTTTAATCAGGTCATCAATTGAAACATTATAAAAATCCGCCACAACCGCCATGATGTTTTTTGGGGAAACTAAGCGCTTTTTTGGGGAAAAAATAATATTAGCCAAAACATCTTTGACCCGTTCCAGGGTTGGTTGAGTGTTATTGAGCTGGCAAAATACCATGAGTCGGTTCAGCGACCCTTCAAGCTCGCGGATATTTGTTTCAATAGTCTGCGCAATGTATTCGAGAACATTCGGATCAACAACATAGCCTCGTTCCTGCGCTTTAGATTTGAGAATAGCAAACCTGGTTTCAAAATCAGGCGGCTGGACATCGGCAATCATACCCCATTCAAAACGGGAAACAAGTCGTTCTTCAATCGCTGGAATTTCTTTAGGCAGCCGATCAGAAGAAAGCACTATTTGTTTGTTGCTTTGGTGCAGGGCATTAAAGGTGTGGAAAAATTCTTCCTGAGTTTGTTCTTTACCTGCCAAAAATTGGATATCATCGATCAAAAGCACGTCCATACTACGGTATAGATTTTTGAAATTCTCACTTTTATTGTCTCGGACAGCCTGGATAAATTCATTCGTGAATTTTTCCGTGGTCACATACAGCACCCGCTTGGCTTCTCCATTCTTGAGCAGGGCATTGCCGATTGCTTGCATTAAGTGAGTTTTTCCAAGACCCACCCCGCCGTAGATAAACAGGGGGTTGTAGGCCTTTCCTGGATTTTTGGTAATCGCTTGGGCAGCGGCTGCGGCAAGCTCATTATTAGAACCAACAATAAAGCTCTCAAATCCATATTTCGGATTGAGGCCAGAGTTGATGACATAGGATTTTTGGTAGGGGGTCGGATTTGGTGCAGAGGTACGAGATTCTTCCGGTGCTGTCTTTGGGAAAATTTTCGGTGCAAAACTGCTGGTGATTTGGTATTCGATGGTTTTTATTTCCGGATTGATGGTTCGCACGGCTTTAAGAATGTCGTGGTGATATTTATTGTGTAGCCATTCTTTGGTGAAGGTATTGGGTACGCCGACAATGATTTTATCTCCAGTTTGTTCAAGTACAGCGGTATTTTTAAACCATGTTGTAAAATTGGCCTTGGACAAAGAAAGTTCGAGATTGCCCAAGACCGCCTGCCAAATTTGTTTCGGAGAGTTCACCCTGTTAGAAATCCTTAAATTAATAGTGCAATTGACGATTTTACCCTGTTGATCCACAAGAAAAAAATTTCAAATGGAGTTTATTGAGTATTTTCAAGGGAGATTTATAAGCCATTCTACCAGATAGGTTATCAACATGTAAAATTCTGATATTTGGCTTAAATAAGAGAAAAATTTTGACACATGAGGATAACATGTGGAAAACTTGGGAATGGTCATTATGCTCTTTCTAAAAGCGCGCAACTCATATATAATAATTTATATTATTTACCCTGTTAGAAATTTGTAGATTCGACAGGCTGGATAGTGGTACCGATAATAATTATTAAAAATAAGGTTTCTAATAGGTGAAAAGGACATATCAGCCAAAGAAAAAACACCGCCAGCGTAGGCATGGGTTTCGAAAACGCATGAAAAGTCGAACAGGACGGGCTGTTTTGAGTGCGAGACGCCAAAAAAAACGCAAACGCTTAACAATCTGAATGCTTTCCAGAGTATTCAGACTAACGCAAGAAAAAGACTTTTTGCGTATTTACAAAAAAGGCCAGCGTATTCAAGGAAACCATCTGCGCATTTCGGTTCTTCGCGCAAACCAAAACGTAACGCGTTTTGGTTTTGTTATTTCTAAAAAAGAATTATCCAAAGCCACTGCGCGCAACAGAGTGAAGCGGATCCTCAGGGCAGCGGTGCATGGACAGAAAAAAAATATAAAACCCGGATATGATGTTATAATCCAAGCACGTGCCTCAAGCAAACTCGCGCCACCAGCGCTCCTACGGCAGGAAATCGAGAATTTATTCAGCAAAGCAAAACTCATTTACCCGCCAAAATTTTAGGCCAAGGTCAATGATATGCGGCAATATGCAATTAATTTAAAATTTTAGGCGGGCAAATGACAAAGTTTTTAATTCAGATTATAAAAATTTATCAGATTGTTTTTTCTCCTGACCATAGCGTGCAAGGGAAAGCACGCTATCCTTATGGATTTTGCCGATTTTCTCCAAGCTGTTCGCAGTATGCCAGGCAAACACTGGAAAATCAGGGGTTATGGGGGATTGGAAAAATAATAAAGCGCATCATCCGCTGCAATCCGTTTAGCCGCCCAGCTTACGATCCGATTAATAGAACGACATGAACATCTTTAGAAATCTAATAAAATCGATCAGGATAAACCATAAAATTATGACAATAATTAACCACAAGGATTTCTAACGAGGTGAATATTTTTCATATCATTCTAGTTAAGCCGCTTTTAAACCTTTTGATTTGGTTTTACAATGTTTTGCCAGGGAATGACATTGGTCTGGCGATTATTTCCGTAACTTTGCTGACCCGGATATTGCTTTATCCATCATTCCAAAAATCATTGCGATCGCAAAGGCAGTTGCAACAGCTTCAGCCGAAACTCGAAGAGCTCAAAGAGAAACACAAGGGCGATAAAGAGGCGGAAACTAAAGCAGTCCTAAAATTTTATCAGGAAAACAAGGTGAATCCGTTTTCTTCCTGTTTGCCGCTTCTCGTGCAGTTGCCGATTTTGATTGCGCTTTACAGTGTGTTTCGGACAGGTCTTTCCGGGGAGATTACAGGCGAACTCTATCCATTTATCGCCGATCCAGGAACAATTACTACTAAGCTTTTTGGGGTATTGGAGCTGGCCAAGCCAAATATAGTTTTTGCAATTGTTGCCGGCGCATCGCAGTTTGTGCAGTCTAAACTCATGACCCCGCCAAAAACAGGGAGTCAGGACAAAACCGCAGCTATGATGAGCATGCAGTTTACTTATGTAATGCCGATTATTACCGCGGTAGTGGCCATGTCGCTTCCGGCCGGACTATCGCTTTATTGGATCATTACCACTGTCTTTGCCATCGGCCAGCAGTGGTATATAATGAGAAAGCATTGACCCTAGTAGAAACCAAGAAGCAAACGGGGGACATGGCAAGAATTAAGTATCAGGATTTCTAACGGCGTGGATGAGAAATACGAGGTAATTAAACAGGTTCTGCTCGATATTTTGTCAAAGATGGACATAAGCGCAGAGATTGAACAGCGGTTTCTAGAAGAAACCGTGATTTTTAATCTGCGTACGCAGGACAGCGCTATGCTTATCGGCCAGTATGGTGCTAACCTCAATTCACTCCAGTATCTGGCGCGCCTCTTAGCATTTAAAAGACTCGGTGAAAGCGTGCAGTTTGTGGTGGACGTGGAGAACTATAAAAAATCGCGTGAAGATTTTCTCCGGGAGCTAGCAAGACAAGCTGCAGACCGCGTGCGCGAAACTAAAGAAAGTTTGCTACTCAAACCAATGGCATCTTACGAGAGACGGGTCGTGCACGCGGAAATTGGCATACTAGCCGATGTTGTTAGTGAATCTATTGGCGAAGAGCCAGAACGAAGAGTACAAATCAAACCGAAACAATAAACGGCAGGGCGTAGATGAGCCAGAACAGCACTGCTAGGTCGTTTTTGAAATAGGATACGTCCACGAGGGAGTGAACCACGATCATGGCCATGGCAGCCACGACGGCGAGGGCATAATTTTTTCCACCCCCACCTTTGTCCTCCCCCCTCAAGCCCACCCCAAAACCGAGTACAGTTTTGGAGGACCCCGGCAAGGGGGAGGAATTCTCTTTTATATTTCCCTCCCCTTGAGGGGGAGGGTTAGGGAGGGGTGATTTGTAAAGTTGATAAATTTTTCTGTAAAAAAGCATGAGCAGACTGATCATACTTACCAACCCTAAGAGCCCGGTTTCCACCCAGAAATTCAAAAAGAAATTATGCGGATAGTTTTGTATGACACGATCCGGGCCGATAGGGTAGTTTTTGAAATGCTCGCGAAAACCCATTAACCCCACCCCGGCCAGGGGATGTTTTTTGATAAGGTCTATGCCCGCGCTCCACAGTAAGTAACGGTTTTCCTGGGTTGGGTCATGACCAGAAGCAAGATTTGCAAGTTTTGTGCGAGAGTAAGGGATCGCGAGGATGGCGATGACTGCACACAAAGCCAGTATGATAATTTTTTTCTTGTACTGTGTAAACAACCCAATGCCGACAATCACAGCCACAAGCGCCAACCAGCCGGCGCGTGACAATGTGAGATAGAAGGCCGGTAACCCAAAAAGTATAGCTGCGTATTTTAGTTTATTTTTTGGTAAGAATGCCAGCATGGCCAGGATAGGTCCTAGGAGCAGGGCCAGCGCATTGGGATGATTGACCAGGGAGACAATGCGGCGCTCCGCGATTTCTACGCCCCACCAGGAATGGGGTAATCCAGAAAGAGTCAAAAACTGGTAAAGCCCGAAAATCGAAAGGTACAAAACCAGGACAGCCAGGCTCTGGAAAAGTTTTTCCAATTTTTCTCGCGAATCAATGATGAGCCGCACCAGAAAATAAAAAAGTATGGCTTCAAAAAAAAAGGCTTTGAAAATCCCGGCAGCGCGGGTCATGTCCGGAGCCAAAAAAACAGAGACGCCGGCGGCCAGGAGGAAAAGGAAAATAAAGACAGAAGTAAATTTGTCATTATGAATGAAATGAAGCAATCTGTTTTTGAGAGAGATTGGTTCGTCATTTATTAAAATGGCCCGCAATGACAGACAGGCAAGCAGCAGTATCATTCCTTCTAAAAAGGTTGCGGGAATACCGAGCACTTGAAAGCGAATCTGATATGTTGGTAGAAGCAGAATAATCAAATATACGCCCCACTCCCGCCGGTATAGGCTTGCAAGAAGGAATAATAACAGACTGATGGCTATGGTAAATTCGTACATTCGTAATTATTCGTTATTCGTAAAACTACTGTATTTTGACTGTTACCTCGTTGCTTTTATTGCCGCTTATTTTTGCGTAGATTATATAACTCCCCGGGTTCGGCTTGTCTGACATGGCCCAGTTTAGAGTATATTGAAAAATACCAGCGATTTTGCGATTAGAAACTGAGCCGGGAATTCTGATTTCTTTTCCGTTTGCTGATCGCCGTACAAATTCAACAGACGAGGGATCAACATTCAAGCTCGTTTCTACGGCCAGATTGGCCGGCAGTTTTAATTCTTGATTGTTCTGCGGCTCAATCATTATTAGATTTTTTCCCGTTGAGAAAACCAGGTTTTTCGATTTTTGCGCAGTTCGTCCGCCCGCAGTGGTAACCTCAGTAGTTAATTGGTGCGTGCCGTCCACATGGTTTTCCGCGCTCGTCAATTCGTACGGCGCTTCGCTATCTATTCCTAAAAAGCGCGAATTCAAAAGAAATCGCACCTCGCGGATCGCCTCCTCTGATTTAATCTCTGCCCACACTGTCCAGGGCATGGCGCTGATCTTGTCCGCTGTTTTGAGGTTAATTTCGATTTGGCTAGCCTGGGGTCGTTCTTCAAAACTACCGTCGGGCGGATAGTTGTAGCCATTGGCCAGTGCCCAGAGAATCACTGGGTCCTCCCAGGCCGGATCCTCAGGACGTTCCGAATGTAGTACTGTATAAATTTGAGTCGAACCATTCACTGTAGCGGAGATGTGTGCGTCGTCATATTCTTGTGGAATATTGAAGCTGGCAAAAATTTCGGTTTTGGTTTCCGTGGTAAATGCAGTTGGCAATTTTCCGGACAAGCTGTCCACAGCAATTTCTGTTATCCCTTCGGGACGCGCGAAATCTTCAACCGGTTTTCCTTCTAGGGCTTTTTTCATGAATTCTTGCCAGATTGCGGCTGCAACAAGGGAACCCGAAGCGCCTCCCGCCATTGGCGTGTTGTCGTTATTGCCCATCCACACACCGGCGACAAGAGAGGGTGTATAACCCATGGTCCAGGCATCGCGGTATTCCTGGGTCGTTCCGGTTTTGGCGGCTACCGGCCGACCTGGCAGTTGCAGATGATTGTTTTGTCCAAAGATATAAACACGCGAAGGGTTATCAGAAAGAACGTTTGTGATCTGGTAAGCGATTTGCGGATCAAGGGCTTCCTGCCCGCGCGAATCTTTGTATTCCTCGAGAATTTTTCCTGATTTGTCCTCGATTTTGAGGATGGCTGCGGTGTCATGTTTTATCCCGCCGGCCGCAAACACGCCATATGCGGCCGCGTGTTCCAAAAGCTTGACCTCAGCGCCTCCCAGTACCAGAGCCGGGCCAAAACGCGAGCGGTCTTTGAGAGTGGTAATACCGAAACTCTCTGCCGTCTCAATGGAATCTTCAATGCCGGTTAAAATCAAAGTTTTCACCGCAGGAATGTTTAGGGAGCCTTGCAAGGCGCGGCGTACAGAAACCGGGCCGTAGTTTTTCCCGTCGTAATTTCCAGGCGTGTACGACTTGCCGCCAAACTCTCCGAAATTAGTAGTAACATCCATGAGCATGGTGGCAGGGTTCATGCCTTTTTTGAAAGCCGTGGCGTATACATATGGCTTGAATGAAGATCCAGGCTGCCGCGCGCGCAGTGCTACGTTCACAGCGCCGTCATGTTCTTTGTTGAAATAATCTTTGGAGCCGACCATCGCTAAAATCTGTCCGTTTTTCGGATCAATTGCTACGAGCGCGGCATTGGTGGCGTTATATTTTTTTTCTGAGGCAGCAACCTGTTCGGCCACTATTTTTTCCCCGGCGGTTTGCAAATCGAGATCCAGAGTTGTGGTAACCTTCAGTCCGTCGCGCCGTAGACTGATGTCGCCATAGGTTTTAGCAAGCAAATCCTGAACATAGAGGACAAAGTGCGGCGCCAGAATGCCCTTGCCCAGACTGTGAAATTCCACTTTTTCTTTGAGGGCAGAGTCTTTTTGTTGTTTTGTGATGTACCCCTGGTCAGCCATGGCTGCGAGCACGGTGCGTGCCCGGCCGTCCAAGGCCTCGCGATTCGGACCAAACGGGGAGTAGCGGGAAGGGGCCTGCGGCATTGCAGCGAGATAGGCCGCTTCAATCAAGCTGATATCTTTTACGCTTTTGCCAAAAAAAGTTTGGGCGGCCGCTTCCACACCATAAGCGTTTGAGCCGTAAGGGATTTCGTTAAGGTACAACTGGAGGATTTCGTTTTTGGAATAGCGCCGTTCAATCTGAATAGACAGGGCAATTTCTTTGATCTTGCGGCTCCAGCTTTTTTCGAGGGTGAGAACTGAATTGCGGACAAATTGCTGGGTGATGGTGGATCCACCCTGACTCTTACTGCCGCGCAGAATATTGACGAGTATGGCTCGGATAATCCCGGTGAGGCTGATGCCTTTGTGATTGTAAAAATTTTTGTCCTCAATGGCGACGGTGGCATCTTTGACGTATTGAGGGATCTCCTCCAATTTTACCAGAGTCCGTTTTTCTTCGTCGTAGAGTTCATAGAGGAGCTTCCCGTTGCGGTCTAAAATTTTTGTTGATTCCGGGACTTCGCGGACAATCAGGTTGTTCGGATCGGGCAAATTAAAAGCGTAATAGGCAAATGCTAAGCCGAAAAAAATGAACCCGACTATGCCGGCAAAGATTCCGGCAATGACGAGTTTTTTGAAGATCCCTTTCACCTTCCAGAATTTTTTCAGCGAGCTTCCGACAAATGCAAAAATCTTGCGGAGCCAGGAAGAAACTTTTCTCTCCGGACCGTGCAAGAATGGCGCTGTAGAGGATTTTTTCCAACCTCGGAAATGGTTAGACATTTCCTTGATTATACAATAATATTGAGTTTATGGACATTACAACGATTCTCAGCCGGGGAGTTGATGAAGTTATTGAGAAAAGCCATCTTGAGCAAGCTTTAAGGTCTGGCAAAAAATTGCGAGTTAAGCTTGGTATTGATCCGACAGCAAAGGATTTGCATTTAGGCCATACAGTGGTTTTAAGAAAACTCAAACATTTTCAAAATGCAGGACATCAGATTGTTTTAATTATTGGTGACTTTACAGCGACAATCGGTGATCCCTCAGGGCGGAATGAGCAGCGGCCGGTTTTGACAGAGAAAGAAGCCAAGGCCAACATGAAAAATTATTTAAAAGAAGCTGGTAAAGTAATTGATATAAAAAAAACTGAGGTCCGTTATAATTCTGAGTGGTTTAAATCCAAGGGGATGGCCTTTTTGATTGAGCTCACTAGTAAATTTACAATTGCGCGCATTATGGAGAGGGATGATTTTCAAAAGCGCATTAAAGATGGTCGCGATGTGAGTATGCTAGAGGCTCTATATCCTCTTTTGCAAGGTTACGATTCCGTGGCAGTAAAGGCTGACGTGGAGGTGGGGGGAACTGACCAGAAATTTAATTTATTGACCGGCAGAAAAGTGCAACGCAGATATGGTATGAAAGAACAGGATGTTGTTACGGTGCCCTTGATTGAGGGGATGGACGGAGTAAAGAAAATGAGCAAATCTTACGGCAATTACATTGGATTATCTGAATCTCCGCAGGAGATGTACAGTAAAATAATGTCAATTCCCGACAGTTTGATTCAGAAATACTTTTTACTGTTGACTGATGTGTCTGAGATAGAATTAGAACCATTGAACCCTCTCAAGAAACTTGAGAATGTTAATTTCAACCCTAAAGCCTGGAAAGAGAAGCTTGGTACCGAAATCGTCAAATTGTACCATAGTGTTAAAGATGCAGAAAAAGCAAAACCCGAATTTGATAACAAATTTGGAAAGAGCAAAGGAGAAATAAAAGCTGATTTTGAATTGAAAAAGAACCCGGGAAGCTATGCTATTCTCGACGTTCTCGTTGAGGGTAAATTGGCGGCTTCCAAATCCGAAGCGCGCCGGAAGATACAAGAAGGAGCCGTTACCCTGAACGGCTCTAAAATCAAAGACGTAGATGTGAGCGTAAAACTTACAAAAGGCACTTTGATCCGCCTCGGTAAAAGGTTTTTGAGGATTGTTTAAAGGGTGAAAAGGGAATAAAGGGAACGGCCAAAACGAGGTATTAGCCATTGAACAATTCTAATTTTTCGCCGGAGGCGGTGCGGGAGTCGAATTCAGCTTTGGAAATAAATTGGCCGCTCGCGGGCCTCACCAACCCCAGGTTGGTGATTTCTTTTTCGACGGCGTGGTTCTCTATTTTAAATTGTTGGATGCGAGTGCGGGAGCGTTCGCCGGACGGTTTAGTCATTTCCTGGTCCATTTTGAGGTCCAGAGATTTTTGGAGTTTATTGAGGAGCATTAAAACCTCTTTGCATTTCAGGTAAAGCTGGACAATGGGTGGAAGAGAAGTGTCGAGCGGGTAGAATCGCAGGGATTCCAGCTGAATGGGAGTAAAGGGCGGAAAGGGGTTAAGGGGCAGAACCGAAGCAGGAGACAAAATCGGTTGTTGGGTTTGATTTGTTGTCTGTTGACCCATTGTTCCCGTTTCGCCCATTTCTCCCTTTGGATTCCACAATCTTTTGATTCTCATTAGTTTCCGGTATAATCCTTTCGCAATATCCGCGTAATCGTCTTTCAATTCCTCTAACGCACCGATCGAAAATCCGAGAAACGTGAAATACTCGTTGGTGGTATTTCGTTTCCAGCCCTCGATGATGTTTTTCGTCCCGCTCCTCCCAGACCTGTCCATTTGGTCCTTGAGATTAAGCATATTCTTTGCCCTTGGAAACAGATTGGTCAGCTCCAAAGTCATCTCCTGGACATCTGCGGTTTTCCGGTAAGCGAGAAGATCTTTATATCCTTCGGGCTTCCTTTGGATCATAAATTTTTATTTGCCCCGCAGATGGCGAGGGCGAGGGCGTCGGCCGCGTCGTCGGGTTTGGGGATTGATTTCAGGTTCAGTAGGGTTTTGACCATTTGCTGAACCTGTTTTTTTTCCGCTTTTCCGTAGTTTGTCAGGTTATTTTTTACCTGGAGCGGCGTGAATTCCAAAACCGGAGTTTTATTTTGCCTGGCGCATAGGAGAACCACGCCCCGCGCCTGTGCGACAGCGATCGCGGTTTTGACATTGTTATAAAAATAGACCGATTCCACAGCGATTTTATCCGGCTGGTATTTTTTGATGAGCTTTTGCAGGTCATTGTAAATTTCCTCAAGCCTTTCTGGCAGAGAATTGTCTTTTGAAGTCCGGATACAGCCGAATTCGATTGATTTCATCACGCCCACCCTGCCCTCTCCCCTCGAGGGGGAGGAATCAATGACTCCATATCCTGTTGTGGCTGTGCCGGGATCAATGCCTAGGATTATGTTAGAACTCATATGTCATATGTCAGAATCAGATTTGAGATCTGAGTTTTGAGTTAAAAGCTTGCGTTAGTATGTACCCCAATGACGTCTTCATCCTCTTCGAGTGCGGAACTGAGGTTGATGATTTGTTTTTTGAGCTGTTCGTCTGTGATTTCCACTGTGTTTTGCGGCTGCATTATTACTTCGGCAGACGCGATTTTTATTCCAGCTTTTTCCAGCCCCTGTTTTATTTTTTCCAAATCAAGCGGCACCGTGTAAATTTCCAAACCCTCATCTGATGGCCGCACGTCTTCCGCACCCAGATCGATTGCTTGTAATTCTAATTCTTCAAGATTTGGATTGCCATCGCGTGGCACCAGAATCTGGCCGCGAGAGCTGAACAAAAATGCCACACTGCCGCGGCTGGCCAGATTGCCACCGTGTTTGGTGAAAATCGTCCGGAGGTTGCCATGCGTCCGATTGGTGTTGTCTGTGGCTGTCTGAATATAAAATGCTGTCCCGCCTGGGCCATAACCTTCATAAATCGCGTCCTCGATGACAGCCGCGTCCTTGTCTTCTCCTGTGCCGCGTTTGACTGCCCGCTCGATTGCGTCCTTGGTCATGCCAGCGTCTTTGGCGCGGTCCATAACGAGGCGTAGTTTGAAATTGCTAGCCGGATCTCCCCCAAGCTTGGCGGCAATGGCCAGCTCGCGGGCCAATTTGGAAAACGCTTGGCCTTTCTTTTTGTCAGCTGTTCCCTTTTGTCGTTTGATTTGCGCCCATTTACTGTGACCAGACATAAAAAATGTAAAGTTTAAATATCAAAATGAAAATCTAATTGTCATTCTGAGGCGTACTCGCCGAAGAATCTCGTATTGATTCAGAGATCCTTCGTAGTACCCCAGGACGACACTTCTGTGTAATTTTAAATTTTGATTGGAATTTTGATTTTTGCATTTTGAATTCTAAATTTCAACACCGCTGCCGTATTTAGGAATTAAAGTGGGGATTTTGAGACTTTTCGCAATAGTTGCAGAGAATGCTACCATATTTTCCGCGTCGCCGTGCACTAGACAAATCCGTTTCAGGTTTTTTGCGCTGCCAATCCATGATAGAAGTTTTTTTTGGTCTGCGTGCGCGGAAAAACCGCCGATTGCCTGCACCCGAGCCCGCACTGGAATGCTGCGCGTAAAAAGCGGAATCCATTTATGGCCTTCAAGGATTTTCCGGCCCGTGGTGTTTGCTGCCTGATAACCAATGATGAGTAAGGTATTATTGTGGTTAGGCAGATAACGCTCCAAATGGTAAACGATGCGCCCTCCATTCATCATACCATTGCCGGCAATGATGATTTTCGGGGGGCGAACACTGTTAATGTCTTTGGATTTAAGCCTCGTCTGGGTCAGGCGAAGTCCCGGGAAATTGAACAGGTCGTGATCGCCCTCTCCGGCAATCAACTGGTCATCGTGGTTGTAAAACCCGAGATCTTTTTTGAAGACTTCCGTAATCTTTATAGCAAGCGGACTGTCGAGGAAAATCGGTACTGTTGGGATCAGTCCTGCATTTACCATGCGATTAAATTCATATAATATTTCTTGGGTCCGCTCCACAGCAAACGCGGGGATGAGAAGGACTCCTTTTTGTTTGATAGTCTGGGCCACAGTTTTCTCGAGAAGTCTCCGCCTCTCCCCCGGCGGCTCATGCAAGCGGTTGCCATAAGTGCTCTCGCAAAGCAACAGGTCAATATTCTCAGGAAGCTTTTCGGTTTCACGGATGATCGGCGGATGGACATTGCCGATATCGCCGGAAAAGACAATCCTTTTACCGTCTATGACGAGCTCGATAAATGAAGAGCCGAGAATATGCCCCGCGTCATAAAAAATTGCGTAATCAGTATCAGAGAGGAAGATTTTTTTTCCGTATTCGACTGGCTTAAAAAATTTTTCCGCGTTTTTAGCATCTTTCGCCGCATACAAAGGCAGACGGCCGGTTTCCTGGTACTCGATATCCATTATTTCCAGAGCGTCTTGCCAGAGATATTTTGTCAGTTCCAAGGTCGGAGCAGTCGCATAAATTTTCCCCACAAAACCTTCAAGACAGATTTTTGGCAGCCGCCCGGCATGGTCAACATGCGCGTGGGTAAGGAGCACGTGGTCCACCTCGCCGCAGCCGAAAGGCAATGATTCATAATTTTTGGCCCGCGCAAACCGCTCGCCTTGAAACAGTCCGCAGTCTACCAGGATGGTTATTTTTTTACCGCGTATTAAATAGCATGACCCGGTAACCTCCTCAGTAGCGCCGTAAAAAGTTATGGATGGCATATGTGAATCATAACATAAAAAAAATCCTCCCCCTGACCAGTCTGACTGGTCGTGAAGGGGGGAGGAGGGTAAGGGCGAAATTATTGGGCGCTCTGACCAGAATCAGGAGTAGAAGGTGGCTCAGTCGGCCCGCCCGCATCCGCAGGATGGGCTTCGCCTTTATGCTGATCTACATCGTCAACATCAGCGCTACACATTGGACAAGTTGGCATTATAACCACCCCCTTTCTAAGGTTTAACCGTTAATTTTGTGGCCTGAATAAAAGTCTCCCCATCATTAGTGAAGCCAAAGATTTGCACGGGATATTCTCCGGGATTTCTCGGCGCTGAAAAGCGGATATTAAAAGGAAAATGTTCGTCGGTAAGTTTCATGTGGTTGACCAGAAGAAAAACCTGGTCAAGCGCGACAGAGGAATTTATGCTGACAGTCACCTCTTCGCCTGCGTAAAAAGGAGATTGCGAGAGGTCAGTGATTTGTAAACTGGCCGAGATCGGCTTTGTGGTGGCGCCCCTCACTGCTTCTTCCTGGCTTTTGATTATCTCTGGTTTGAGAGGTTTGCCGGGGCTGACTTCGTTCAAACCTTTTTTGAGAGTACCGATGTCAGACTCCAAGATAAAGGACAGAGAATAATCAGTGCTTGTTTGGCCAAAGGGACTGTATAAATACTGTACCCCGCTTTTTGGATCTGTGGGTACGCTCGTGAGAATTTTTTCGGCCATGAGTTCGTCAAGCAGCTTGGGGTAAGTTTTTTTCGCGGTAAAATATGTTTCCAGCGCAGTTTGCAGACTCTCGATGTCTTTGAGCCGCTGTTCGTCGCGGATTACGGCTTGGGCATCGATTTGCGGAGCTGCTGGCGGCGGTGTCCCGACCTCTGTCGGGATCCCGACTTGGGTCGGGAGATTCTCGGACTTCACAGCATACCGCTGGTAAGCCCAAAACCCGCCGTAAGCGAGCACTGGCAACAGGATGATCATCACGACAATAACTATCAAAAGCCTTCCGTGTCTCGCCAAAAAAGAGGTGTGCTCTGTCGGACTGTAGGTCAGGCCCTCTCCTGCAAGTTCGGGAGGTAGATTCACAGGCGCGGCTTTGGACTGCGGCATAAGGCCAGCCTGGATAAATGCTTCATTAATGTCCGCGGTTTCCCAGCCGGCACTAACAAGCGCGGTCTGGATTTCGTTTTGCGGAAACCCGTCCCGAATGTTTTGTTTGATATAGGAAACTAGTGATTGATCAACCATAATTTTATTTTGTAGTGGTGGGCGTGCCTGGATTCGAACCAGGGACATTCTGTGTATAAGACAGATGCTCTAACCAGCTGAGCTACACGCCCGTACTGGTATTATATCTGTTTTACATTATGAAATCGAGATATGGATTTCAGCGCCCAGGGCGTCCGCAACCCGATGCAGAAATTTAATAGAAGGATTGTATGTGCCGCTTTCAAGGCGCGAGATAACCGGCTGTTTAGTGCCCAGCTTTGCAGCTAGCTGTTTTTGCGTAAGACCATTATTAAGGCGTTTCCTAATAATCATTCTTATCAACGCAAATTCAGGCTCTAGCTCGTCATAAGCCTTTTTGAACTCTTTATTTTTTAGTAGCCGTTTTCTTAAGCTTTCGAAAGAGGTTGTTTTCATAGTAGAATCAATATAACCTATAAGTTATATCATGTCAACATCCTGAGTTTAGCAACCGCAGTGTTTAATTCTTTCCGCGGTGTTTGTTGAGTTTTCTTCACGAAGCCGTGCAGTAGCTGGGCGAATCTTTCATGGAAGCAATAAAATATTCTGATTTCTTTTGACCCTCGAATTCGCAGCTCGAATAATCCATTTCCAAGACTTTTGCTCTGAGGCATGGTCAATCTATGGCCAAATTCTTTGAGCAATAGTACAGTCTTTACGACTTTGGCAGCCACAGATATTTCCAGGGATAAAATAAACTTGTCTACACTAGGGTTGGATTTTACTTCCATGAATATTTATTTCAGTAAATCCCAAATGAGTCGAAACCATGTGCGGTAGGTTTCTGCCAGTTCTGGATGTATCATAACAAATATTTTTCCGTCTTCGCCAAAATTGCCAATGTCCACACTGGTAAAAGTCACGACATAATCGCCAAAGACGTCAGTTACGCCTGGCGTGGCATATTTGGTCGGCAGAAATTTATATTCGCCTTTGACGTTTTTTACTGCATCGGGCAGTTTTTCTTTGACCCGCGGATCGTAGAGAGTGTAGTATTTCTTTTTTTTGCGATGCATGGCGTCCTGAAAATCCAGCAAATAATGTTTCTCCACCCAAGGCGTAAACCACAGTCCCTTGGCCCCCAAAAAATATGTATCCTCGGCCACGCGTGCCATATCGCGCAGATAATTTTTATAGCCTTCTTTGCCTTTGTAAATGAAAGCCGCTTCCTCAATCGGTTTTGTTTCGTAAAGCTTGCGCATTCCCGGTAATATGCGATCTAAACTTTGCTGTTTTTCTGCAAGAATTTCTGCCAGTTTATCCGGCGTCACCGCTCGAAATTGATGCTCATTTTTTTGGAAGATACGAAACACCACGCCTTTTTCAATGAGGCGATTCAATGCGTCATAGACATTTCTACGGTGCACGTTGGATTTCAACGAAATCTCAGATACGCCAATTTCCCCGCTGGCGAGCAGGGTTTCGTAGATTTTGGCCTCGTTAGGCGACAGCCCGATATTTTCTAATGTTTCTGCGTACATTCCAATCTTTCTTCCCTCCCCTTGATGGGGAGGGACTGAGGGAGGGGTGGCAGTTATCACCCTATGGTGCTCTTGGCCACTCAATAAGAATAATATACACTCCCCTGTCACCATCGTCAAGCTTTTTTGGCGGGGTGCAGAGGAGGAATCATGGATACAGAGAATGCGAGGCTGAAATTGGCGGAAAATATGGCCCTTTTAGCAAAAGAGGATAAGGGTATCGAACAGATTCGTGATGAAAAAGTTCCGGTGACCCCATTGCCTAGCGAAGTGAAAATATTGGCAGGGGCATTGCTTCCACACAGTGATAGGCTAGGACATCTGTTTGGTTCCGTACCAACTAATAACGGTTGGTCGCTGGCCATAGCTGAAATTCCAAGAACAGATTCGCGTCGTTGTACGGCAACCTGTCTTGTGGCTCAAAAGCAGGGAAGGAAAATAAGGCTTAGTCAGGGCGTGTGGTTTGAAAGACATGCGCTGTTGGTTAAACCCTCGGAAGTACTTGGAGCAGTCCAAGCTTTGTCCACGTTGCCGGCAGTTCTTCTGGCTTGGCAGGCAGATGTGGAAAAAGGGAAAAAAGAGGCGGTGAGAAAACTCCAGAATACCGAGGGCGAACTTGTGGAGGCTGAAAAGCAGCTCCACAAACTTTGCCGGGAGCTCATTGAAGTATCACAACAAATTCTAGGGTCAACAGAAGAAAAACGCTGAAAGGAGAGTTGAAATGTTGAAAACGCTCATGGCCTATTTATTTGGGTGCGTGATTGGGCTGACATTGTCAGCAGAGGCAGTATCCCGATCGTCGCTGCTTTTGTCAGCTTTTACCATCACGGCGTTAGTGGCATCGTTTAAACATCCGTTTGCTGGCCTGTCCCGGGGCGAGTGGTGGCAGAAATTTGTCTTGCAGTATGCGCCAGCGGCCTTGTTTGGCATATTCACGCCTGCGGTCTGGCATGAAGCCGGAATCGACGGTCTTTCCGTCCTGCTCTGTTCTGGTTCTATTCACCTCGCGAGCTGGAAAAATAGTTCGGATTCTCGGCGTTATCGGTTGGAACAGTTTCAGCTCGGCTTTGCGGATTTCTGGCCAGACCATGCGAGGATGATTGCTATTCTGAACGCTGAGGGGAAATCCGAAATTGCCGACGAACTGATTGAATCAGTCATTTCAGGAGACAAAGCGGCGATGATTCGGACCTGCGGAAACGCATTGAAGCACTTGTCAGAAGCTCAAAAAGGTTTGATCAGAAGCGAAAACGTTTTGCGCGAGAGATAGAAAAAGCGGTGGATAGCATTGATGCGATTCCACCGTCTTTTTTTACGAGATTGCCGCGGCGAGTACGCCTCGCAATGACGGAAGGTAGATTAAACAATCGTTGCCGAGGCAAGGGTGTCTTTTTCGGCGAGGCGGATGACGCGCACGCCTTGGGTGGAGCGTCCTAATGTCGAAACAGTGCCGAGTGCGGTGCGCAGAGTCTGGCCAGCGCGGGAGATGACCACGAGGTCTGCCTCTTCGGCGCGGTCCACGATGTGCATCACGCAAATGTTTCCGGTTTTTTTGGTGATGTTCATGGTTTTGATTCCAGAGCCGCCGCGGCCTTGGACTTTGTACTCAGAAATATTGGTTTTTTTGCCCATGCCGAACTCGGACACCACGAGGACTTGGAGATTTTTCGGATCAGCGGATTTTTCAATGATGTCTACGCTCATAACCTCGTCACCTTTTCTGAGGCGGATGCCGCGCACTCCTGAGGCATTGCGGCCCATGGAGCGTACTTGGCTTTCTTTAAACCGGATGGCTTGTCCCTGGGCGGTGGTCATCATGATTTCGTCATTGCCGCTCGTGAGGTGCACCCATTTGAGTTCATCTTCTGGCCGCATCTTCATGGCAATAAGTCCTGATTTGCGGACCTTTACAAACTCTTCGATCGCGGTTTTTTTAACTACGCCTGTTTTAGTACCCATAAACATAAATTTGTATTTGCTTGATTCTGTTTTGCCATAGGTCAGGACGGCGGTCGCAAATTCGCCCGGTCCGAGGTTTAGGAAATTTACCAGAGCCTGGCCTTTGGAGGTGCGGGATGTTTCCGGCAGTTCATAAACCTTGGTCTGAAAGAGTCGTCCTTTGTTTGTGAAAAACAGAATATCATCATGGGTTTCTGCGGAAAGCATTTTCACGACAAAATCTTCGTCTTTGGTGGTAATGCCGATCACGCCCTTGCCGCCGCGCCCCTGTTTGCGATAAGTGTCAGGAGGCAGGCGTTTCACATAGCCCGATTTGGTGACCACGATCAGGACCTCTTCGTTGGCAATCAGGTCCTCGATCTTGAACTCGCCAATCGGGGTTTTTACAAGCTTGGTGCGCCGTGCGTCGCCAAATTTGGATTTGAGGTCAAGCACTTCTTTTTTTATGACTCCGTCGATTTTTTTCGGACTTTTCAAAAGATCTTCGAGTTCGGCAATAAGCTTGCGCTTTTCTTTGAGTTCTTCGTCAATCTTTTTGCGCTCTAGTCCCGCCAAAGCAGAGAGCCGCATTTCCAGGATCGCTGCTGACTGCTTGTCCGAAAGTTTGAATTTCTTCATCAAAGCGCTGTGCGCTTCTTCTTTTGTCTCCGACTGCTTTATAGTCTTGATTACCTGGTCAATATGGTCGAGCGCGATTTTGAGGCCTTCCAAAATGTGGGCGCGGTCTTTTGCTTTTTCCAGCTCAAAACGCGTGCGCCGCGTGACCACCTCGCGGCGATGCGCCACAAAATATTCCAGGATCATTTTCAGATTCAGAACGCGCGGGTCAATGCCGTCCACGAGCGCCAGCATATTCATGTGGAACGTGTCCTGCAGCTGAGAATTTTTGAAAAGCTGGTTAAGCACTTTGTTGGGGATTGCGTCGCGCTTCAGCTCAATGACTATGCGTACCCCGTCTTTATCAGACTCATCGCGCAGGTCGCGGATGCCCTCGATTTTTTTCTCATTGACTAGCTCGGCAAATTTTTCCAGAAGCGTGGCTTTGTTTACGCGGTACGGAATCTCCGTGACAATGATGTGATAGCTGCCGTCTTTCACCTCAATGATTTCTGTTTTCGCGCGCACCACAACCGAGCCTTTACCTGTAGCATACGCAGATTTGATTGCACTCCAGTCATAGATGATGCCACCCGTAGGGAAATCCGGTCCTTGGATAAATTGCACCAAGTCTTCGCTTGTAAGTTTCGGGTTGTCAATGAGCGCTGTCGTCGCATCCACAACCTCGCCAAGGTTGTGCGGCGGAATGTCGGTCGCCATACCCACGGCAATGCCGAGCGTGCCGTTTAAAAGAAGGTTTGGGAGTTTCGCGGGCAGAACAACCGGTTCTTTTTTGGTGGCATCATAATTGTCCATGAAATTAACAGTATTTTTATCAAGATCGCCGAGCAGTTCCAGGGACATGCTTTCCAGGCGGCATTCAGAATAACGCATGGCAGCCGGCGCATCTCCGTCTAGAGAACCAAAGTTGCCTTGGCCGTCCACGAGCGGATAGCGCATGGAAAAATCCTGAGCCATGCGTACGAGCGAATCGTAGACAGCCACATCCCCGTGTGGGTGGTATTTGGCCAGCACCTCACCAACCACTGCCGCTGATTTGCGGTAGCGCGCGCTGGGCTGCAGTCCGATCTCATTCATGGCGTATAGAACTCTGCGATGCACGGGTTTGAGGCCGTCTCTCACGTCCGGCAGAGCGCGCGATACAATGACTGACATCGCATAGTCAAGATATGACTCCTGCATCTCGTCCTCAATGTTGCGCGGCTTGAGATAACCAATCTCGTTGGAGGATTTCTCAGGTTTATCGGGAATTTTGTTGTTTGAGTGCTTAGCCATAGGTTAAATGAAAAATGTAAAGTTCAAAAATCAAAATGACAGTGTAAAATTTTAAAATTTTGAATTGTCATTTTCCATTTTGATTTTTAAATTTTGACTTGAGTTCTCTAACATTATTCCAAATTTTTTGAAATTTCGTGGTATCCCCTTGCTCAATGGTTCTATATTTCAGCGTCAGCACCCAGATGACGAGGATAAGAATGACAGTGACAGCTACAGAGATTCGCAGGATGCGGATTTTTTCTTTCTCGGGCCTAGCTTGTAATCTCTTTAATAACTCCATTCGTATATTCGTACTAATTCGTTATTCGTAAAACTACCTCAGAGGCTCCAAGATTACGACTTCGGTATTTTCTCCTTCCAGGATGTTGGATTTCTTGATAGTTAGTTTTTCCTGGGGTGCGGCTTTAGCGCCTCCGATTTCTTTGAGAAACTGGTCAACCTTATCGAGGCTGATTTTTAGGCCGGGCTGAGCATAGTGCATGGGCACCACAAATCGCGGTTCAATCTGATTGACGATGGTTACGGCCTCCTCAGCATCGCAGACGATTTTCCCGCCAACCGGTACAAACAAAACATCAATATCACCAAGGTCTTCAAGCTGCTGGTCAGAAAGCTCTTTTTGTTTAAGCGAACCTAAAAACCCCAAGCGCATGTCTTCCATGCGTATGGCATAAATCGCAGCCCCGGCTGCCGCTACACCCCTGATAAACAGTCCCTTTATGTCGTATTCGCCGGGGCTGTCCACCACAAAAGTCTTCTCATCCCCTACTGCCTCGCGGTTATTGTAGAGATCAGAAGAAGGGTTAGAAATAATGACTATGTCAGTCTGCCCCCGCGGGGGCGTTGGCCCGGCGCTTTTGGAAAAAGGGTCAGTGATGAGCGTTAGCGGGCCTGAGGAAATCTTGAAACTCGACAGTCCAAACCAGGATATTACCATGAGGTAATTATACCCTGAAAAGGGCAAAAAATAAAGAGAAAGACTTGACGATGTATCATTTCTCATATACAATATGAAATATGGCAAATATAGAATTTTCTGAGCCAATAGAGTTTGAGTGGGATGAGCACAACCGTGCCAAGCTCAGATTACGCCATAATATCTCTTCGGAAGAAGCAGAGCAGCTATTTATCAATGATCATTCAGTATTTTTTGATGTTAAGCACAGCATTGCCGAGAGGAGATATCAGTTATTAGGGTCCTCCAATAGCGGACGAATACTTTTTATAGTTTTCACTATTAGGAAGAATAAAATTAGAATAATTTCGGCGCGCAGCGCCGGTAAAAAGGAAAGGAGTAATTATGAAAAAACTTAAAAAGATTCCCAAATTCAAATCTGAGGATGAAGAAGCCGAGTTTTGGAACACCCATGATTCTACTGAATATTTAGACTGGTCAAAGGCCCAGGGGGTCATCTTTCCAAATCTAAAACCCACCTCACGCTCGATCTCTATTAGACTTCCGGAATACATCATCAACGAGGTCAAAGTCGAAGCTAATAAACTCGATATCCCATATCAAGCCCTCATGAAACAATATATTGCCAGGGGCGTTGAGAAAGAGCGGCAAAAATAAAAATAAAAGGAGCAAGAACATGAGTTCTTGCTCCGGTTTTCCCTCACCTCCTTTCCTTGTTTCGTGTCCTGTCCAAAGCAGACCATGACTAGTGCGGTTGCTCTGCTGGCAAAGTTGCCTCCGGTTCCTGTTTGCGGACATTGACTACCTCGCCTGCCACCAAGTAATTGGCAAAGAGGCTAAGCATGGTCACACAGCCGCCGCATTCGCTGATGATGTGCCTCGCTTCAGCCAAATCCACTTGCTCTGCGAAATACTCTCTGTTGCAGGGGCAGTAGACCAAGGTGACGCGCGATGGCTCAAGGTGTCTGACAAGAGCGAGGGTATCCCTTGATCTTTCGTCCCTACACACGTAGGCGATTACATGATCAACGTAATCATCTTCGGTAATTATTTTTGTCACGAGCTCTTGCCACATTGCGGTGGTTTCTTTGCTGTCCGTCGGACTGCGTTTATATTGCAAAACGAGCGCCTGGCCAGCCTTTCCTACTCGCGTCCATCCATTCGGAATCCACGAACATTCGAATCTATGCTCGTACCTGTCTGTCACTGTCTGGTTCCCGCCAAGTTCATTGTAAGTCAAAAACACGATTCTCATATTTCTCCTTTTCTGGCTCCCAGTCCTCTATCTCAAGTCGTGTGATCTTTTAAGAACTACCACAACCTCATCATGATCACCATAATCATAAGACCAAGTCCCATGATCCGGTTTTTCGGTGCTTTGTCTGATTGGTCGAGGCAAGATCACGATGACTGGCGTTTTTCGGCGGCTCACTGTGATATACAGGTGATGCGGCGTATCACCAACCTCGATTTTCTTTATTTTCGCCTGCGCGCCGAAAATCTGTTTGAGTTGCTTTGTGATTGAATCCACATCTGTTTGCAAATGCCCCATCGGGCTCCATATTTGTTTCATTGGCTCCTCACTTCCCTTTTTTTGCAGAAATTTTGTAGCTCAGTAGAATTGGGAAACCGACTGAAGCGACACTCGCGACCACTATGAATACCCTGTGAGGGTCGCTGTTCAGGTCAAGATGCAGAATACGTCTGCCCAGGAGTAGCATGACAACAGACATCATGCCTGTCATTAGCAAGCGCAGCTCGTAAGTATTGACGCTCTGAGTAAACATGACAGCAACAAGCAGGTTCACGGTCAAAAGCACTATATAGAACGCAAAGAGTTTATCCATTTCTTCCTCCCTTTTCTGTCCATTTGTGGACTTGCCATAGTATGCAAATTTGGCACAAATGTCAATTCTAGCGGCTTAGATTATAATTATTTATTAAATTTGCTTTATTCTATTGGTTTATTTATAATATATTTGTTGTCAGAATTACCGACAGAATATGTCCAATTTACATTCTCTATTAACTAGCTCTGGGCTTTCGGAAAAAGAAGCCCAGGTTTATCTGGCAGGTATTGAGCTTGGTGAGGCTTCCATTCAAAGGCTGGCAGAGCAGGCGGATCTCAAGCGGCCGACAGTTTATGACATTGTCGCTTCCCTCGAAAAGAAGGGTGTGTTTTCTATGGTCACTAAAAAAAAGAAGCGTTATTTTCTGGCGGAGGATCCAGAGAATGTTTTGGCGCTTTTGAAAGCGCGGCAGCATGCGTTTCTCGAAGCTTTACCAGAACTTAAGCTCCTATTTCAAACTGGCGGCAAAAAACCACGCGTCAGATTTTACGAAGGCGTTGAGGGGTTGAAAGCTATGTACTGGGATACGCTCGAAAGCAAAGGCGTGGTGCTGGCTTACGGCGCGATCACGGAGATGTGGGAAGCAGTCTCACAGGAATTCATAAAGGACTATGTGCGAGAGCGGGTGAAGCGCAAGATTTTTATGCGCGGCATTGTGCCTGCTACTCACGACAGCCAAGAATATGCACGCCGCGACAAACAAGAAATGCGGCATCTGCTTTTAGTCTCTGCCGCTAAATTCGTTTTTCAAAATGAGATCAATATTTACAATGACAAAGTCGCAATCTTCTCTTTTCCGGAAAAAATCGGCGTGATTATCGAAAGCCAAAAGATTGCTGAGACGCAAAGAGCGATTTTTGAGCTGGCCTGGCTCGGCGCCCTGCAGGCGACTTAAGTTTTTTATCTTATACGGTATTAGCATACTAGTACGCTAATATCAGATCTAGATTTTTATAGGTATTATTGTTGTCGATAAGGTTTTAATATATAGTTATAAAAATACGGATTTATGAAAGGAGGGCCTATGCCAAAAGCTCTTGATCTTGTGACAACGCTGTTCGACACTAAACCGATTCCGGATGATGGTTGGACAGGAGTTTTTCAGATTAAGGACGAGACGAGCAGCGCCGTGAAAGAGTTACGTTTTTTGTTAGAAGAATTCCATTCTAAACACTGCGGAATCACGCTATGGTCCGGTGAGGAAGTTTTTTTGCAAACTCATGTCGATGATCCTCCACCCACAGATGAAATGAAATTGGTAATCAAGGTGATTTTCATGTCGACGGTTTGCCAAACTATGAGTTGGGCGCCAAATGTCATCACCAAAACTCCGCCGATTCATGTGTCCCTGGGAAAGATGATACAAGAGTTTATCTCTTCATGATTGCGGGAAGAAATTATGGGGTGGGCGATGGATTTATCAATAATCCTGCGCCCACTTGTCTTTTCATCGGGTATTTGTTAATATACGAAAACAATTGAATAAGTCTATTGCAAGACACTTTAACCATTAATTAACCCCCGACACCAAACAATGTTGTGGTGTGGGGGTAAACTACTAATTATTAATCACTTGCGAAAATCCCGACAGGGTTAATAATTAGGTATTAGAGAGTACCTATTTTTTTATGGCTGAACTAACCATGGAGGAGCTTCTCCTCCAATCAAAAATCAAAGTTCTCACGGATGGCGATGTTATCAAGGGCCGCATTATGAGCGTGGGTAAAAATGAAGTCTACGTGGACGTGGATGGCATTGGCATTGGCGTGGTCCGCGGCCGCGAGCTTTATGATGATGAAACCATTTTGTCCTCACTCAAGGTAGACGACGAAGTGTTTGCCTCTGTCGTGGAGATGGAGAACAAAGAAGGCAACATTGAGCTGTCGTTCCGCAAGGCAGGACTGGAGCGCGTGTGGCAGACTCTCCGCGAAAAAATGGAAAGCCGGGAGATTATCAAAACCAAGATTTTGGAAGCCAACAAAGGCGGACTCATGGTGCGCATCAACAGTGTGGTTGGTTTCCTGCCTGTATCCCAGCTTGCGCCAGCCCACTATCCGCGCGTGGAGGATGGCGACAAGAATAAGATTTTGTCAGTCCTGCGCGGCTTTGTTAATCAGGATTTTGATGTGCGTATTATTACAGCTGAGCAGAATGGCGAAAAACTCATTGTCTCCGAGCGCGCGGTTATCGAAGGCGAGATCCTGCAGAAAATCAGCAAGCTCGCGATCGGCGATATTGTAGACGGCGAGATTACCGGTGTGGTGGATTTTGGGGCTTTTATGAAATTCGGCGAGGGACTTGAGGGGCTGGTGCACATCTCGGAACTGGCCTGGCAGAGGATTGAAAATCCCAAGGACATCGTAAAGGTTGGTGACAAGGTCAAGGCTCAAGTCATTGCCATTGATAATGACCGGATTAGCTTATCTTTGAAGAGACTGCAAAAAGACCCGTGGGAAGACGCAGTTAAGAAATACAAGATCGGTCAGATGGTGACAGGCAAGGTGTTGAAGCTCGCGCCGTTCGGTGCTTTCGTGGAGCTTGATCCGGAAATTCACGGTCTTGCGCACCTAGGCGAACTCTCTGCTGAAAAAATCGCTGACGCTTCCGCGGTTCTAAAAGAAGGCGAGGAAAAAGAGTTTCGCATCATTTCCATTGAACCTGCAGATCACAGGCTCGGCTTATCGCTTAAACCACCGAAGGCGGAGACGAAAGCTCTGACGTACGCCGATGGCGGAGTCGGAGCCCCGACCGAAAGCGCCGGGGAAGAAAAGAAAGAAGAGTCCAAAGCTGAAGAAACTAAACAAGAAGAGCCCCAAGTAGAGACAGTAAGCGAAACAAAATAGTTTGATTCTCCCCCTCATGAGGGGGAGATAGAGGGGGTCGTGGAACAGAACCCCAGACCTCCCCTTACCCCTCCTCGCTAGGAGGGGTTATAATGTCTCTATGGCCAGGTGGCGAAGTGGTAACGCTGCGGTCTGCAAAACCGCGATGCACGGGTTCGATTCCCGTCCTGGCCTCCAAGTATTATTCCCCTCTTAAGCTAAGAGGGGTTAGGGGAGTTAAGAATTGTATTTATATAACAATTCTGAAACAATAAACCACCGCCGTGGCCTGCGCAGAAACCAAACTGAAGTAGAAAAAAGATTATGGAAACTTTTGAGAAACAAGCAGTTTGAGGGGTTGAAATTTTTCAGGCAGTATAGTGTGGGTTCTTACATACTTGATTTCTATTGCCCGATCATGAAATTGGCAATTGAGCTGGATGGCGGACAACATGCCGAAACTACAAATATGGTTTATGATGAGAAAAGATCCGAATTTCTGAAAAATAGAAGAATTAAAGTCTTAAGATTTTGGAATAACGACGTCATTGAAAACATAGAAGGAGTTACGGATAAGCTCAGAATGGAAACAACTCCTCCTAGCCTCCCCTTAGCCTAAGGGGAGGGATAAAACCCATGCCTGGGTGGCGGAACTGGTATACGCACAGGACTTAAAATCCTGGGCCCGCGAGGGATTGAGGGTTCGAGTCCCTCCCCAGGCATTTCTCGACTTCGCTCGAAGTCTTCGACACTTAAGTTCCGCGGGATTCGCGGAGTTTTGATTTGTGTGTAACATTTCGGTATACTGCCGCATTATACTAATGTGATCACATTTTTAATTTAAAACATGAACCTAGATAGAGACGCTCTCTCAAAGCTCTGGGATGAAACTACCCCGAAACTTTTCGGCTACTTGGTCAACGTCACGCGCGACAAGTCGCTCGCTGAAGATCTTCTGCAAAGCACCTGGCTCAAAGCCATTGAGGCTATGCCGAAATTTAAAAGCCGAGGCGCGGGTTTCCCAGCCTGGTTGTTTGCGATTGCCCGCAATGAGTGCCGGCAAGCTTGGCGAAAAAGCAATCGCGAGGCAGCGTTTGACCTGGAACAGCACGACAAGGCAGCCCCAGATAATAATTCAGAAAATCAGATCCTAGTTGACCAACTACTCTCCAATCTTTCCGAAGACGACAGGGAACTCATCCGCCTGCGGTACATTGCTGACCTGCCTATAAATGACATCGCCCGAATTTTGAATCTTAATTTTGTGACAGTGCGCGTGAGACTCCACCGCGCTCTTGTCCAAGCCAAATCATATGCCGCGAAACATTCATAATATTTTAACTGACTGGGGCAGAGGCAAGCGCCGCTCCCCTGCTCGCAACGAGATTCTGAAGGCTGAAATCCTTACGAGGGTTCCTGCTGGCAACATTCCGACTGTGAATCACTCCCTGCGCCGATTACCTTGGTTGTCTTTTGCATTTACTAGTTTGGCAGCCATCATTCTTGTTGTGAACGCGGTAAGCGTCAATTACAGTTCGCGAACCATGATGGTTTCTGCTCCAACGGCCGGAGTGCGCGAGGAGGGTTCGGGATCATTTGCCATGCCCAATTCGATCGTGCAGGATTCAAGGAACAGTTTGATCCGGCCGTGGCCGAGCCCTTCGCCTGGCGGATCGATTACAGACACGCGGGAATTTTTGAAAAAAGATTACAATGCCCAGGTTCGCACGAGAAAAATCGATGAGCTGGCGGGCCGCATTCAGACCATGGTCCGCGGTTATGACGGCCGCATTGACGGCTATTCTGCTTCGGAAAAATATGGCTATGTCAGTTTTGCGATTCCGGCCAGCAAACTCGAAGCTTTTAGAGCGGAAATTAAATCTATCATCCGTGCGAAATTTTATACGGAATACGTTTCCTCGCAAAATCTGTTGCCGCAAAAACAGTCCATAGAGCAGGAGCAATCCCAGATTGAAAAAACATTGGGACAGCTTCGTGCTGACCGCGATAAGCTCATGATTGATCACAAAAAAACCTTGTCTTCCCTGCAAAGCCAATTGAATGCGGCAAATAAAGAGCTGGCAGCTCTGCGCGCCGAGGTCACAGACGACCCAGAGCGCCGCGCCCAGATTGACGCCAGGATCGCCCAGCTTCAACCGCAAAAAATCACTCTGGAAAGTCGGGTCTACAATGAGAATAAAAATTACGAAGCAAACTTGGTTTCGTTTGACTCTCAAATCGCCAGCGCAGAGTCTAATCTGGAAGCCGTCGAAAAACAAGATCAGAATTTACTGGACAATGTGGCCACGGTCCAGGGCTACATCACCCTGAACTGGATCAGCCTTTGGGAAATCATGGATCTCTACCTGCCCGGCCCGCTCCTCACCTGGATTCTCGGCGCGTTGGCATTAACCGCTTATCTCTGGCACCGTCATAGATCCCATCTTCTGATTCCTTGAGATAGCGCGGGGTTAACAGCGAGGTTGTTTAATGCTAATATGACGTTCATAAGGAGGCACTATGAGCGAGAATACTGTGGTCCGGATTGTTAATGGGAAACAAGAAACCGTGCGGCAATCCGACCTAAATGTCGGGGATGTAATTTTGAATAAGGAAGGCAGATGCCTGCGGATTGTCACCAAACAGATCGAATTCTACAACCTTGCAAAAGGGCGAATTCAATTTCCAGGCGAGTCAGGCTATGCGGCGGTGATACTCTGGGGAAAATTTGCGGCAGCCTTTCCTGTTTCAGGCGGTCCTTTCGGGGATTTAATCAAAAACGGTAAGATGATCATACCGCCGCTTGGGGCTATGGTTGAGGCAGTGATTTTTGAGGAGGTGGCAGCAGAATGACTCCCCTCTGTAGGATTTTACGGTTTGGCGCACAATGGCGTGCGTCAGACCGTATTTTTATTTTATAATTTTTTTTAAAATTTTTCCGAGTTTGAAGACATTGTGATAAGTTTTATCTAAAATCAAATCCCATGTACCGGTGTAGTGTTTCTCCATCCCTGTCTCCCCCGCCTTGATGTAGCGGGTTTTAAATCTCGTGATGCCAGCCCAGGAATGGGATTCATCACTGCCGGCTGGCGCAATACCCCACATATCATAATTTTTTTTGCCAGCCATTTTTGCGGCGCGAATCGCTTCCCATAGTACAAGGCTGGGAACATTAGCATTTCTTTGTTCTGCAGATGACGCGGCATACAGATAAGTCCCGCTGTCGCCGAACAGCATGACAATGGCAGCCGCCAAAATTTTGCCTTCAAACGAGCCTGTGAGGAGGATGGCGCGAGGTTGATCGGAATTCAATAACTCACCCCCGCCCTCTCTTAAATTAAGAGGGGGAACTCCCTCCCTTAAGGTAAGGGAGGGTTGGGGTGAGTTATGAATCATGAACTGCTGCCGAAATTTTTCAAATCTTTCCCGCGGCCAGACTGTGATGCCATCGCGTTTGGCAGTTTCTTCAATCAATTCTAAAAATTTATCAAAAGCCGACCGGTCCGTCGTTTTTTCCGCAACCCTTACGCCTTTTTTTATAGCCAGTCGGATATTGTATCGGGATTTTTCATGCATGCTCGAGAGCAATTCGTCTTCGGATTTAGTGAGGTCAACAAGGACAGTGTCGTTGGGTTCGGTTTGCCGCAAGAGAATTGCGGGGGCGATTAGCGAATAGCGATTAGCGAATAGTTTTAAATCTTCATAGGGGGGATTAATTCTAATCATTATGGATTTTTCTTTTTCACCAATCCTCTTTAGCTCCTCAATTATCAAGTCTAATTGCAAATAGCCAGTCGCCAGTCGCTTTGCGACCGGTCCTTTTGTTATTTCCAAATATGTTTTCCCTAGATGTAGGGGCCGGACAATTGCTTGCGCAACCGCAATCAACTCACCTGACTCCCCTGCAACTCCAAGCCGGTGAATTTTCAATCCCAAAGATTTTTGAAACTCGCCCCACTGCCAGGATTGAAGGAAAGAAGCCGGGCTGGAGTTGTCCGCGACGAACTGATTCCATTTGTCTTTTTCAATGTCGTATTCAATCTGCATGGTTATACGTTATCAGTTATCTGTTATAAGTTCAAAAAGCTCTTCGATTTCTCGAAGAGCTTTTTGTCATATTCCTCTGGTTTCCAAATCTTTGGTAACCTGGTTTACAGCCACGATCCAGCTGTTGTTCTGCCAGCCGACCCAGCGATTGCGCATGAGTTTCGGAGTGGTCAGGCCGCCGTCGTGATACTTTTGAATGAGCGCGTTCGCTCTTTCAAAAGCGGCCGCATAGTCTGTGTAGACCTCGGGTTTCCCGCCGCCAATGCCCCAGCAGTTGTGGGGGCGGATGTTTCGTTTGCAGAAATTACTTTCCGCAAAAGAGATACCAATAATCAAGCGGTAGTGATAGTGTTTGAGAAGCTCCTCAGCATGTTCAGCCATCGGAGAATTTTTACTTTTCAAATATTCTCTTAAGGGCGCTGCGCGAGGATCAACCTTCGGCTCATGCTCCATGTTCTCTCTGGCAAGCTCATCGCCGAAAATTATATTATCCAGGTCAGAAAGAGCGATTTTTACATTTTGGGAATTTTTTATTTCAAACACGAATGGCTCATAAGCCGGTACAGATTGGGCGAAAGCCGCATGTGGAGCAAAGCTCAACACGAGCACGCCGATCAGGGTAAATTTAGTAGCATTCATGCTTTATTAAAGAACTCCTTTCTTAAAGTTAATCCCGCTTGAAGGCGGGGTGGCATAGGTGCGATTTAGGTGTTGCCTACCCTACCCTGTTAGGGATAGGGCACGCAACCGTATATGTTAGCACAAAATAGCAATCTGATCAAGGGCTTTGTGCGAAAAAATGGCTTATTTAAGCCATTTTTATTTATAAATTAGGCTAAAGTTAGCCAAAAACAGCATTTTTTTGCGAGCAACAAAAAACCGCCATTTTTTGGCAGTATTTGGTGCGCACTGAGGGATTCGAACCCCCGACTCCTTCCGTGTAAAGGAAGTACTCTACCACTGAGTTAAGTGCGCTTTGGTGCCCGGGAGAGGACTTGAACCTCCACAGGGTTTCCCCCACTGGCACCTCAAGCCAGCGTGTTTACCATTACACCACCCGGGCATTGCTCTTTTTTAGAAGCTTGCTAATTATAAATAAAGCATCACGAATTTTCAAGTATTTTCGATGCAAACAGACAACTTTTCTATAGTAGAGCTTATCCAGCAATTTTAATGATTCTTTTTTTGCGTACCTTAACTGATAGCAACTGCTGAGTCGAGCTTTGCTGACATGGCCGCGTATTTGCAGTGTTTCAAAAATGCGATTTCTAAGCCACTTTATATGATTTTCACTGGCGGAAACAAAGTTCATATAAAACATAAAACTGGATTTCCATCGTGGGTCCCAGTAGGAATTAAATGATCCATCCCCATCAAAATGTCCTCTCAAAAAATCAAAGAAGTATTCCTCGGGGATGGCTATTTTCTTAAGGATTTTGGTTTTATTCGGCATCAATCCTATTGAGAGTAAAAACCGATAGAAATTTACATCACCAAATTGTATTTGAAAAATATTTTTTATTCTTCTATAACCAGTTTTTGTTCCGACCTTGTTCTCCAAATGCAGGCATTTTTTGAAAGTCTCTATGAGATCTAAGTCTTTCGAGGTAAAGTTAATGTGCCGGCCATCTTTTGATAAACTACCGTCTGTTACTAGGAGCCCAATAGCATATGCAAATTCTGGCGACCACCCGATTTTAACTTTGTTTTTTGGAAGCCCCATAGAAATATTATATCATGCCTCAAGGTAAGAGCGTATACCAAATAATAAGAAGTGTTCCTCTTTCCAAGCTGTTTTTTTATGCTTTGGTTCTACTTTTGCCCTTTAACATCAACCGTGCGTATTTCACAGAAACGAGTTTTTTCTTTGGTTATCATATTTTTTACCACACAATTTTTATATACTTGACAGATATATTGATTTGTGTTCTGATATTGAGCTGGTTGTATGAAATTTGTGTTTCACAGAAACATGACCCCCTCCCGACCTCGACTCGTCTCGGCGAGGCGGGCAATCCCCCTTATTTCAAGGGGGAGGAAAAACCAACGATGACTCCTCCCCTTAAGGTAAGGGGAGGTTGTGAGGGGTTATTCCACAAGATATACACCAGTATTTCACAAGATGTCCTCATTAAATCCACAATGGTTTTTTGGCTTATCTTAGGCATTTCTATTACCATTTCACAGAAACCGTTGCTTAGTTTCTACGGTTTTGTGAAAATATCGGAATTTTTGTTGGTTTTTCTCTACATGAAACAAAATATACGTTTCACAGAAATACGGACCACACTTTGGCTAATTGTGACGGGAGCGGTTATTCAGTCGGTAATCGGCATTCTTCAGTACTTTGATCAACATTCTCTCGGATTTCAACATTTCGGTGAAACGTTTTTTACATCAGGTATGAAGGGAATCGCGGAATTTTATACTCACAGCCTTATTTCTGTGAAATATCTTCGTTTCGATGAAATAATGGCGGGTGGTAAGGATTTTATTCCTATAATTCGGCCATATGGCACGTTTCCTCATCCAAATTTGCTCGGAGCCTTCCTTTTTGTTGGATTGCTTGCCAGTATTTCGCTTATCTATGCTAAATCTCGGCAAACTACACCCCCACCTGTATCCTCCCCCCTCAAGGGGGAGGAATTCCCCTCCCTTGCTGTGTCCGCCGAAGCCTCGGGCGGAGGCTGGGAGGGTAGGGGTCGGGAGAGGGTGAAAAGTATTTCGCGTGAAATATTTCTTGCCCTTTCCCTCATCCTCATCTCCACTGGCCTGACCCTGACCTTTTCTCGAACAGTTTGGCTGGTAACTGTTTTGGCGCTAGTTATTTTGTTTATTCTAAGCCGGTTTCACCGAAACAGAGTGTTTGCGCGGATGGAAACAGCTCAGCGTGAAACAGGAAATCAGTTTTATCTCCCCGGCCGGTTATTAGTTATCATTTTATTACTATTGATTGCTTTCAGTACCAATTGGTTTCTATTTGGTAAACAAATTAAAGACCGTATTTACCCCCCTCCTCGGGAAGGAGCGAGGATGGGGGAGGTCTTGGACGAAAGCATTCGCGATCGCCAGCTTTTTGATTCTGCCGCTTGGAGGGAGATCAAAGACAATCCGGTTTTCGGGGTGGGTTTGCGCAATTTTGTCGTAGCATTAGCGCAGATCCCGTCGGATAACGGGATGGCTGAAAAATATCCGCGCGCTTTTATGGATGGCAAACTCCTGCCGCATCTACACCAGCCTGCCCATAATATTTATTTACTGCTTCTTGCCGAAACTGGGATTCTCGGGCTCGGAGCATTTCTATGGGTGCTTTACGGAATTCTTAAAAGAGGCTGGGGGGATAGGCCTGCCCGCCAATCGCCTGACGGCTCAAGCCGGATGGCAGGCGGGGGACAGGAGAAGTTAATTCTGCTCACTGCATTCGCAGGTTTCCTGTTCCTCGGCTTTTTCGACCACTATTTTTTGTCGCTTCAGCAGGGGAGTCTGCTGTTTTGGATAGTGGCAGGGATGCTGGTTTCAGAGTAAAATTAGTCTAGGCAAATTTCGAACTTCTCGGAGGAGAATATGATACAAAAACTTGTCTTGGCAGTTTTGATTTGCGTGGCGGTTGGGCTGGCTTTTGCACCAATCCCAAAATCAATCCTGGGAATACAGCTTGGCGCTTTGTTTGGAGATTGTGATCCGAAGGGCGAACGTATCGTGATGAGCACCAGAGCCGAACGGACTACTGACGGTTACCGATACTTCTATGAATTCGGAGAGCAAAACTACACCAATCCGCCGCGCTTACAAATCACTTTTACCGCTGAAGAATGGAAGATGATCGGTCAGGATTCACAGTTCAAGAAACTGGGCTTTGTAAATTGGTACAGTCAAAGCTCAGGAAATGTTACGATCATTTTCGAAATCCCCCTTTCATCCAAACCGGTTGTGATCTCTGGCTCGCACTTTCGCCGTCCATTGGAAACTATAAAAGGAGTGCGTGTAGTTGACCAACAATACCAGCCTCGATCTGGAGGAATCATGGGTTTCTGGAGTCCGGATACGCCACCTCCGCGGTGGCAAAAATCAAAGCCTGCACCGGTCGTCGGTCAGCAACTTGCCGCAGTGCGTTGAAGGAGGAAGCCAATGATTGAAAATTGCAGGGACTTCAGAAGGCTGCAGGTTTTTTTTGCGAAGGCGGTGACATTTGGCCATCAGCACACACGCATGGCTCAACATGTGCGACAGTGCGTGAGTTGTGCGCGAGAAGTGCAAGCCATTCGCGAGGCTGAGGCTTTCTTTTTGCGAAAGCCGGCCAAGGAAGAGAGGCGACTGCGCAGTTTACTTCTCGCGAGAACCGAGAATAAGAGGTAGGGGCTCGCATGGATAACTTAGCCGCTGGCGTCCAGAAATGGATGTCCAGCGGCTTGTGTTTTTTGTATTCAAATCCGATAACCCATAGGCTTCACGATCGTGAAGCCTATGGGTTATTTTTTCTTGACGTTTTAAATGACAGGTCTACAATGATATTAAGTGTAACTGCAGGAGACGTGCATAGTCGGTCCTACTTTGGCTGAAATTGCCGGGGAGCCGAGAGCTCTCGAGACGTGTACTGTGCAAACGGGCACCTGCAACTTTCCCACCTCGTAGGAGGGAAAATGTTCGAAAATTCACAACTCAACGGTAAAAACCGCAAGCGGTTTGGTTTGGCCATGATTCTTTCGACAGCAGCGCAAGTGCTGGTCGTAGCATTGCTAATCCTAGTGCCGCTTTTCATCACCAACACTCCGGCAGTCGTGCTCGCTGATAAGCTGTTTGCTCCGCCGCCGGAAAAAAAGAAAACACCTGATGTTGAAGTGTTTACGAAAGAAAAGGAGAAACCCAGAGAAACAGAGACGAAAGTAGACGATAGATTTACCGCACCGCCGTCTATTCCAAGGGACATTCCAGGACCTGATCTTTTTGTTCCGGAACCTCCCAAGGATAATACGGGTGTGACAGGCGGAGTTCCGGGAGGGATTCCAGGTGGTGGTTCTGATCGGGCAAGATTTCCATTCCCGAGCGGCGACACGCCAGAAGCCGCGCCTCTACCGCCTCCTCCACCCCCACCAGCGCCAAAAACTCCTGAGCGCGTCCGTGTTGGGGGCAATGTCCAGGCTGCTAATTTGAAATGTAAAGTTACGCCTGTATATCCAGCTCTCGCCAGACAAGCGCGCGTTCAAGGAGTGGTAGTTTTGGAGGCTGAGATCAGCACTGCCGGCAAGATTGAAAAACTGAAAGTGCTGACAGGACATCCACTGCTCGTCCAAGCTGCGCTCGACGCAGTCAAACAGTGGTGTTACGAACCAACTCTGCTCAATGGCGAGCCGGTGCCGGTTGTGACCACCATTACTGTGAATTTCGCGTTCTCTCAATAGCTTGCTATCGAGCTGACGTGAAAAGAAAATGCTCCGATCCCAAGTATGGACCGGAGCATTTCTAATTGTACAAAATTATTTAAGCGGACCCGAGAGGAATCACCCCGAAGATTCCTTCGTCGAGTAGGGAACAGGCGCTTTCGAAGGCATTTTCAATTTATGTTATGATGAAATCACTATGTTGAAGCCGGATATTATTGAGAATATCAAGCATGGCGAAGAGCTCAACCACTTGGCTGGGCTGCTTTTTAATCGAGCGGCACGTGAATGGCAGTGGGGCGTGGGGATTCAGATGGTGATGGGGGCAATGATGGTACTGCTCAGCGAAGGTCATCTGAATCCATCCATCAAGCTTGGTTTGGTAATTTTTGCGCTTAGCGGTTTTACTTTAGGGTACTATTTGCGTTTCGTTTCCGAGGACACTTTTGATATGGCCGAAACCATGAGGAGGCAATCTGTACTCAGCGAAGGCCTTGGTTGGGATGTGAATCGCCGTCAGTTTGCAATTTGGAAAGCCCGAGCGGGAACCAAAGTGATAAATGAATTCAAGCATAGCAATCGTCCGGTAGATTACTGGGATACCAAAGCCTCTCCTGGGCCCAGGCGGCTTTTGGAGCTGACAGCAGAATCTGCTTTTTGGGCGCAGAGATTGTATATGAAACTGCGCGGTCTGATGTGGTTAGGTTTGGTCACCATTATCAGTGCCGGAATCGTCGTCAGCGTCATGTCATTTATACGTCATGATGAGATTGAAGCGTCAGCGATTGTGTCGCTGGTTTTTTTGCTTTTACCCGCTCTTCTGATCTTTGATTTTTTGGACTGGATATTCAAACTCAACAGAGTCATTGACGGTATCGTAGAGATTGAATCGGATATGGAGATGACGCTTGCTGACCGCGTGGTAACCAGGACGCAGGTCCTCCGTCTGGTGGCCGAGTTTAATGCCACAGCCTCGGGCGGTTTTCCTATTCATCCCAGTCTCTACCGCAGTTGGCATAATGAGATAAAAACTTCTTGGGAGAAACGAAAAAAGCGGCGATAATATCAGCCGTTTTTTTGGTAGTGATTTATAGTAGATATTTCTATAATGCGATCCGGTACTAAAATTTTTGTGGTGGAGGTATCGGGAATCGAACCCGAGCCTCAGCAATGCGAATGCTGCGTAATACCACTTTACTATACCCCCAAGCATTCACAAAAATTTAGTATGGGGTAAAAATGCCGCGCTTCATATTAAAAAAAATTCTCCAGTCTGCTGAGAAACCCGAATCGCTGATTGGCGAAATATATGGCCACGAGCAAGCCCACGAACAGGATGTTATTTATCACGACCTTTTTGACATCAGCTCTGATGTGGTCGTAATCTTTCTGAAAATCCGGATCTATTTGGGTATTATCTGACATGTGAGTATAATTAGGGAAATTAAGGTTAAGGACTCGGTTATTATATGATAGATTTTTTAAATAATCCATACTTCATTTTGGCTGTCGGAATAGTATCAATAATCAATGTGTTGTTATTGATTTGGCTATTTTTGCGTTTGCGTGATTTCGGCATGCAGCACAGCCAGCTGGTAGCCGGTGAAGAAGTGCCGTCAATCGAGGAGATCGTGCTTAAGCATAAAAAAACCCTGGCCACTCACAACAAAAATCTCAAAGAGCTGGGCAAGATTCTCGAGGAGTTGGTGGAGAGTAATCGATTTAATGTTCAAAAAACCGGGCTCGTGCGATTCAATCCGTTTGCGGAAGCAGGCGGCAACATGAGTTTTACCCTCGCTTTACTGGATGGGAATGACAATGGTATAGTAATAAGCTCACTCCATGCCAGGGAAGGAACGAGGATATATGGCAAATCCATTGCAAACGGCAAATCCGAGTATCATCTGACTGAGGAGGAAAAACTAGCTATTAATAATGCAAAATTGAAAGATCAAAGCGTAGAATGACAATTAACAATTTTACACCGTAATTTTCCATTTTGACTTTTTAATTTTAAATTATTAATAATGGGTATTATGTCGAAAAGAGAAGACTACAATGACGGCGGCGCCCCGGAAACAGTGGTCGGCGCTTCAGTAAAAATCGAAGGCGATTTGGTCAGCGAAGGGGATATCCGCGTTGAGGGAGCGGTCAGCGGAAAAATAAAAACTACAAAAAATCTTTATGTCGGAGCGGCCGCCAACATTGAGGCCGACATTGATTCTGGCAACGCGGTTATCGCAGGCCAGGTTAAAGGCGAGATTAAAATCAAGGACAGTCTGCTCATCCAGGAAACAGGGAAAGTCTCGGGAAATATTTCCTGCGGGCGTCTGTCTATTGCTGAGGGAGCGCGGTTTACCGGCTCCTGCACGATGAGCATGCCGGAAGGCGGCGAAAGTCTTAGTGACGTTCTGCCAGAGGAAGAAGAATAAAAAGTTTTACGAATAACGAATTGGTACGAATTTACGAATGTGAATTCGGATTCGTATATTCGTAAAGATTAGTAATTCGTAAAGCCATGTATTTTTATATCTTTGATCCGGGAAAGGACAAAGAAGTCAAATATTTTGAGCGCATCCAAGGACGCCTCCTGAACCTGATCGCGGAACACCATATAGAAGGGGAGACTTATCGGGTGACCTCGATCCGAACCGTGGAGCTTTTGGTGGATCAAGCCATTGGCCTTGAGGCCAAAACTATCATTGTGGTAGGCTCGGATAGTACGCTCAACCGCGCTATCAATGCCTTGGTGCGCCATCACGCTGACATTACTGTGGGCTTTATTTCGCTTGATTCAGATTCCAGGTTAGGGCAGATTTTCGGGATCACGCCTGACATCGAGCTTTCAGTAAAGACTTTGGCAGGTCGCTTGGTAGCGAGCCTGGATTTGGGTGAGATTAATGAGCATTATTTTTTATCCAAGGTGGAGCTTGGAGAAAATCAGTTTTCCCAGATCGAGCCCGGGTTTATGGGCCTATCAAGCGTGCGCACATTCATGAGGCTAGCACCTTTCGAGGTACAGCTTGAGCTTGATGATTCGTTTCGGGTTTCCTCAGAGGTGTTGGGCGCGCAGATTATCAATTGCCGCAATAACGCCGGGTGCAAGGTCAAACTCGGGGATCCCACTGACAAACTTCTCGATATTTTATTACTGAACAAACTTGCAAGCGGGCAAATTATCCGCTACCGCCGTGAGCTGGCTACCGGCTGTCTCGACAATGTGCCCGGCGCTACCATCATGCACGCCAAACAGATCGAAGTCCTTGGCCCGCGGAAACTACCGCTCTCTATTGAGGGGCAAGTCTACACCAAAGCCCCCGCAATAATAAAGGTCGCGAAACAAAAAATCAAAATGATCGTCGGCAAATCCCGGCAGTTTTGAAATTCCCCTCCTCATTGAGGAGGGGCTAGGGGGAGGTCATAGCGTAAAATGACTCACAGACTTCACGATCGTGAATCCTATGGGTCACTATTTAATCTCCCCGGGTCTAATTCCCCGCGGCTTGCCGCGGTTCCCTGCTTTTTCCCTCCCCTTGATGGGGAGGGTTAGGGAGGGGTGAATCGTAGGCTTATGATACCCCGTCAGCTTGCTGCGGGGGTGGTTCATTTAGGCAAATAAAAAACCGGGCGATGAGATTGCTCTCGCCTCGGTTTAATTTTTAGGGTATCTCCGCGAGTAGGTCTATTTCTTTTGGAGTATCCTGAATTTTCGAAGTCCATACACCTTGATCGTTTTTCCTCCGATCTGTTTTGGTCATTGCAGTGTAGCGCAGCACTCCGGCTTTGAGTTCTGTCAGAACGAATCGGTAGTGGTTGCCGAATGCATCGCCATCAGGTCCGTGGTAACCAGAGCCGTGTTCAATGCGCCAGCCTCGGACAACGTCACCTTCCAGACGTATTGCGTAGATAGCTTCATCCCATGCTCTTGCAGGTCCTTGAAGGATTGCAATGAGAGGTCTTTCTTGAAGAAGGACAAACGCCGCCACTCCGCGTTTTTCATCAGTTTTAACATAGTTGTAAGGAATGTACGCGGGATTGTCGCAGTAAATCTCGAAGACCTTACCCCAGGGAGCTTTCCAATTACAGATGGCTTTCACGACTTCCTTAACCAGGGCCTTGAGAGGCTTTTTTTCGGGAAGCACTGCTGTGAAGCGGACGGGATAGTAAGGGTCCTCCCCGTTATGTTTTGTAACTCGAAATTGTTCGATCATTCTTCTCCTCCCATGCGGCTGAAGATTGCTGCGGCGAGAATTGCAACAGTTAGTGCGTAATATGCACTGGTTTCACCTTGTCGTTTCCAACCAATTTGCACAGCAAGCTGTTTTGCAATCTCAATGGCACGGGACATTCCTTCTTCAACTGTCATCGTTCCTCCAATTTCTGTCACAATTTGTGTCTATTGTGACTTTGGATCATATATTGTTGACGAGATAAAGTAAATAATGCATGATATAAAGTGTCATAAACTGCAACACTTTAATATGCATATTGAAGAAACATTAGAAAATCTAGGACTTTCCAAGGCCGAATCAGCCATTTATTTATCAGCCTTGGAATTGGGCAGGTCATTGCCTAAACACTTGGCAGATAAATCAGGGGTAAAAAGGCCAACACTCTATAAACTCCTACCAAATTTATTCAGCAAAGGCCTTCTCTCAGAAACCATGATTGGCAAAAGACGCTTTCTAGTGGCAGAAGATCCGGAAAGCTATGTAGAGAAAAAAGCAGCTGAACTGGAGCTAATACAGAAACGTCTGCCAGAGCTGCGGATGTTACTAGCAACTGCTTCTGTGAAACCGAAAATTGTTTTTTATGAAGGCGTAGAAGGCGTAAAGAAAATCTATTTGGACAATCTCCATCAGCGCAAGCCGACGCTCAATTTTGTAGGTTTAGAAAACATCCATCCTGCGATTGATGAGTATGCGAGTAATTATTATATTCCCAGAAGAATTAAATACGGAATTGCAATTGATATTTTGCTGAGCGGCGTCGCAAGATCAGCGGAGATGAATTTAAAAACTGATCCTGCCTTTTTGCGCCGAGTAAAAACTTTGGATTCAAAGAAATTTCCGTTGCCACTCGACTGCTACATTTATGGCGACAATGCATCTTTTGCTTTATGGCGCAAAGATAGCGAGCCAATCGGACTCATCATCCGTTCAAAAGAGATCGCCGCGACCATGCGCTCGCTTTTTTATTTTATTTGGGAGTCCACCGGAGAAGAAAAATAAAGTACCCCACAGACTTCACGATCGTGAAGTCTGTGGGGTACTTCAGCATAATTTAACAAGTACTCACTTCATTCACGGCTGTGAAGTAAGTGAGTCTCTGTGGATAATTAGCAAAATAAAAAACCGGGCGATGAGATTGCTCTCGCCCGGGTTTTGAATTGGTACGAAATTCATCCCCCATTGCTCAGCGCCTCCCACCACTCGGCCATGGTGTCCAGCACGAATTCAAATCCCAGCTCGAACGCCTCCCAGTCAGTGGAGGCAAATCTGTCGAGGGTTTGGCAGAGCCCGAGCTTGTGGCCGAGCTCGAAATCAATGACATGGACGGCGATGAAGTCCTCCAGAGTTTTGATCTCACGACTTCGATTGAAATCTTGAACCGTGTCGAGATTGACCACCTGATAGCCGGCAAAACTGTTGATGATTCTGGCTACCACGAGAAGCTCCGGACACGCGCTGGCCTCGAGGGCGTAGATCATTCCCGCGATATGTACCGGGTTTTTAGCTTGTGTTTGAAACTGTCCCAGCAGAGCCAGGTGAAAACGCAGGGTGGCCTGTGACCAGGGCGAAAAGCATTCCATGTTCAGCTCATCGCGCAGGATCTTGGCTAGCAGTTCCCGGTGCGGCACGCCACCCGTGCGCGAGCCTTGCTCTTCGCCGATATTTCGAGCAAGTTCTGTTTGCACCCTATGTATCGGGATGAGGCTCATCCCTAGTCCCAGGTATTCGATGATCATCCGGACCAGGGAACAATATTGTCGGACTATCCATGTTCCTTGCTCCTCGGCCGCGGATAAACTTTGCCGTTCGATGTTGACGAGGGCGGGATTTTTTTCAGTCAAGAATCGCCGTTCCAGCATTCGGTCGTCAAGTCGTGTCCATTTGTCCATAAACTCTCCTTGTCAGAAGTTGAAAGTTCGCGTGAGCCGGATTTCCGTTTCACTGCCGCTGCGTACGGATAAGCTCCATGCGCCTGATTTGTCGTTGAATTTTACTACCGGGCCGACGAGTGGGTTCCAGTTGCGCTCCATGTGAACGAATCCTGTTGAGACACCGATCTCGAATTGTTTCACGCTGCGTGCCAGTTCGAGAGCGTCCAAAAAAGTGTAAGATGGTAAACTTTTTAGGGATTTGTGTTTCCCAAGAAAAGCATTAGTTTTCCAGCGGCCCAGGCTTCCATTCACGAGCAAAGCGGCTTTGATTCCAGTTTCACCTTCCTTTGAACGTGTCATGTAGACAGCCGGGGTGATTGTAAAATGTTCGCTGGGCTTGATATTGTATCCGGCACCGGCATGGATTTGATTTTCGCCAGGCACGCCAAGATAGAATCCATCAAGCATGATATTGTTCTTGAAACTGTAGGCGGCATCAATGTAACGGTATTTCGTATTCGTCCCGCGAATCTCTGCTAGTCCTTGTCCGTGCGCATCGCATTTGCTGGCGATAATCATCACCACTATCATTGCAGTTGCTAACCCAAAGAAATTCTTCCAAGTCCGTTGCATAATTCCTCCAAAAGGTTTTCAAATTCTTTTCAGACAACCATCGCCCCATGCGATACTTATCTGGAAAAAATTCCCGTGAATTGTCGCAAGCCAAATCACGGGCGGAGAAAGGGTTTGGGCTACGAGAGATTGCTCCTCACCAATTCCAGGAACTCATCACCGCGTATACAGTCGCGGCTAGTCCTGTCGGTGAGTCTCTCTGCAGCCTGCGGATTGAATCCGATCTTGAGGAGCGCCTCATAGATCGGAGTTCGGTATCTCCGCTTAAACGCTTCTCCCGCCACGCGGTCAGCTTCCATTCGAGCAAGAATCGCTCGAAGGTCTGACACATCGGGGCATGGCCGGTAAGATTGCAAGCAACCCGGGGGACAAGACAAGCACATACTTTTATCCCCCTCTTGGCCGAAGACAGCGATCAGGACGGTGCGAAGATATTCCACTTTCTCGTTAATGGTTTTCATGATTTCCTCCAATCCATGCCTGCCTTTCGGTCAGGACTTACTGGAAGATAAGACCCCCCTTGATATTGTTATAATTCCTTTCAAACAACATTCATTGCGTTGAATATTGTCTGGAAAAAATTCCCGTCTATTTTGGCCAGACGGGGAGGGAGTGCTAAGGCTCTTTCCTTTTTTTCTTCCGCTCCTCCATTTCCTTGCGCCAATCATCCATGAATTTTTGCAAGTCTTCCGGGTCATAGTGAACCATTATTACCCCGGTTAGAAGCGTTCCGTTGTCAGCTACATTTCCTTCAATTTTTAAGACCTTTGGCATAAACCCTCCTTTTGGCTTTGATGTTAGGCTAGAGACATTTCCAGCGTAACGATGTATATTAGCAAATTTTGACACATTTGTCTAGAGTTTTAGATAGAAATTAGTGAAAATAATGCCTTATTTAAGGCAAAATTTGTTGTTCATTTGCAATTTGTCAGAAAAATTGACAGAATATAAATTCTTCGCTACGCTGTCTTTGCGAGCCGTAGTCGGCGAAGCAATCCCACCCGAGATTGCTTCGGGAATACCCTCGCAATGACAAATAACCTCCCCTAACCCCTCCTCACGAGGAGGGGAACAATGCGATTATATGGAACTGACAGACACTTTAGAAAAACTGGGGCTACATGCCAAAGAAGCCAGCGTTTACCTGGCCGCTTTGGAGCTGGGCGTGGCTTCGGTAGAATCCATTGCCAAAAAAGCCGGAACCAAACGACCCACAACTTATTTGGTCTTAGATGATTTGCAAACGCGAGGATTAGTGAGTCTGGTGCCTCGTGCCAGGAAAACTCTATACACTGCCGAATCACCGGAGCTGATTTTGACAGAGATTAATCGCAAGGAAGAGCTCCTCAAAAGATTCATGCCCAATCTGCTCGCGGTTTACAATGCGAAAAAAGAAAAACCCCAAGTGCAGCTTTATGAAGGCAAGCAAGGTTTGAGGCAGGTCTATGATAAAATATTTTCCTCGCCCGCGATTGATTTTTTTTCCACGATCCGAGATGTGTTCGCCATGTTCCCGGACATGCCCAAGCTTTTGCGGGAGCGGGTGATTACCAAACAAACAAAAGTCAGAGAAATTCTTACCCAGACGCCAGCCGACATCGAGTACGTCAGCTGGATAAAACAGCATGAATATTATCAAAGCCGTTTTGCACCAAAGAGTTTTCCGGAATTTTTAACTGACAGCGCGATTTACGGAAATCATGTGGCTTTTTTCTCTTTCAAGCCGGCAGTATTTGCAGTGCAGATCGAAAGCCGGGAGGTGAGCCAGTCCCTGCGGATTTTGTTTGATATGGCGTGGATGGCAGGCGTGCCTTACGAAAAAGTTATCAAGAGTTGATTTTGCGAAAAATCCAAGTAGATGTAGAATAGGGAATCAGGGTTTCACAATACGGCGGAGGAGTTGATGAGTAAAGTTTTGGCGTGGGGCAACGTCTGGGTATCGGTTAAAGAAAAATCGCTGGCGGCTTTGCAAGACAAACATAAAGTGCGAACGCGGGCATTTTGGTCATTGGGCACGAGTTTCACGATGCTTGTACTGTCTTTTTTCAAGATCATCCCCCCACAGGTAGGATGGGGGCAGTTGATAATTGTATTGGCATTCGGTGCGGGCATGACATGCTTATTGCTTCGGAAAGATCAATTTTGGATTACAGCCATTGTTGCGGGGAGCGTATTTTGGCCAATGTGGCTAATCGCTCCGTACTGGTCGGGAATACAATTATGGTTGGCTCAGTGGCTGTATTGGTTCTCCAAAATTAATTCAGCGATACCAGGCAGTATTATCGAATCGGCGGAGTATGCATTGGCGGGTATGTTTGCTTGTCTACTCGGCATCGAATTGGTTAGAATCATCACGGCCTCCGAGTTTGTTGAGCGATACAGGGAGGCTCGAAGATTCTACGGCGGCGGATTGAGTGCGGCCGACGCTGACGCAATTGCGGAACGCCTTATAGAGGTGCCGATTGATTGCGCAGGCCTTTCTTTGGAATCAAGGCTGATATTGAGACAGCGGGAACGTCGTTGTGTAGAAGAAATGAAAGATATTACAATTCGAGCACAACAACGTCTTGAGTCAGAGCGTTATCGGCGCAGAAAAGCCAAAATTAAAAAGCGGTAAGTTTCACGGGCGCGTTCATTAGGACCGCCCGTTTCGCTTTTCGAATGATTGCAAAAATGCCAATAAAGTGCCATAATGATTTCTAATTCATAAAGTTTTACCTCTCCTTGCAAAGGAGAGGGATCAACAGCGATGGATCTTTCTACACTTTCCCAGCAATTAAATATGTCAGTCCAGGACCTGCGCAATAAAATGCGCGAGGCGGGTTTTCGCGTGTCTCTGAAGGCGCGCAAAGTTGACAATAGTCTGGCGCGCGAGATTATGAGAAAACTGACGGGACAGAGCACGGCGCCTGTGGTCATGGATGAGAAAATTACCAGCATCATTATTCCCCAGCTTATTTCGGTCAAGGATTTTTCTGCCAAGCTCAAACAGCCGGTTACGGCAGTTATAAAGAAATTAATTATGAACGGGGTTATGGCAACTATTAATGAAGAGATAGATGCTGATACTGCGGGCATCATAGCTTCCGAGTTTGGAGTAGAGGTAGAACTGGAAAAAGCGAACTCTGATCCTGCAAAAATGGCGCTCGGGTATGTTTTCGATTTGGTGGCCAAAGAAGATCCTGCCAACCTGAAAGAGCGGCCCCCGATTGTGGCGGTCATGGGCCATGTTGACCACGGCAAAACCACGCTTCTTGATACGATTCGCAAAACTAATGTTGTGGCCACGGAATCGGGCGCGATCACTCAGCACATCGGTGCTTATCAGGTTGAATCTAATGGCCGCAAAATTACTTTTCTCGACACCCCGGGTCATGAGGCGTTTGCGGCCATGCGCGCCCGCGGCGCAAACGTTACGGACATTATTGTTTTGGTGGTGGCGGCTGACGACAGTGTGAAGCCGCAAACCCTTGAGGTCATCAACCGCGCCAAGCTTACCAAGACTCCGATGATTGTGGCCATCAACAAAGTTGATAAACCCGAGGCCAATATAGACCGCGTCAAAGCGGATTTGTCCCAGCTTGGCGTAACTATTGAGGAATGGGGCGGCAATACCCCGGCTGTTCCTTTGTCTGCCAAAACCGGCATGGGGATTGATAAATTGCTGGAAACAGTTTTGATTGTGGCTGACGTGGAGGAGCTGAAAGCCAATCCGGAAGGGCAGACTCTTGGTACTGTCATCGAATCACATCTTTCGCGCTCGCACGGCGCAGTTGCGACTGTACTGGTGCAGAACGGGACGTTGAAGATCGGCGATACTGTGATCGTGGGAACTGCGTATGGGAAAATCCGCGCTATGGAAGACGCTCTTGTTAAAAAAGTTAAAGAAGCCGGACCATCCTACCCGGTGCTCATTTCCGGAATTTCTGGCGTGCCGGAGGTCGGCGATATTTTGAAAGTCACGGGTTCGCTTGATGAGGCTAAGCATGAGGCGCTGAATTTGCAGAAATTGGAGCGCGTAAAAAGGCTGATGAGCCGGCCCCAGCTGAAAGCTGATTCAAACACGAAAGAATTGAAATTAATTTTACGGGCGGATGTGGCCGGCAGTTTAGGCGCGATTACGGACGCGCTGGGGAAACTCGATACTGAGGATGTAAAGCTGAATATAGTTGATCAAAAAGTTGCGGAGATCAACGAATCGGATATCGCGCTTGCGGAAAATACGCAAAGCATCATCATCGGATTTCATACGCGCCAGACAGCCGGGGCGGCCAAGTTGGCCAAGCAGAAAAATGTTACGGTTGATATGTATGACATTATTTATGAGCTGATCGAGGATGTCACTCAGGCGCTTCTGGTCATGATGCCCATGGTTGTAGTGGAGACTATTCTTGGGAAAGCCAAAATTAAGGCGGTGTTCCGCACGGAAAAAGATGTCATGATTGTTGGCGGCGAGGTGGCCGATGGAAAAATCGTGGATAAGAAAAAATTTAGAATTTTTAGGGACAAGGTATTGGCCGGCGAAGGCAAGATCGAAGAGCTTCAGCAAAATAAAATCGAAGTCGGTGAGGTGTCTCTGGGTAAAGAGTTCGGCCTGAAAATCAAGGTTAAAACACCGGTAAAAGAAGGAGATGTGCTGGAAATTTTTGACGAGACGGTGAGGAAAAAAGGCACATAACCCTACAAATTACTAATCAATACCAATTACGAATCCGGATTCGTAATTGGTAACTATTCGTAATTTAGTAGGGAATGTCTACACGGCAAGAGAAAGTAAATTCATTAATCCAGCAGCTGATAAGCCAGCACTTGGTTGAAGATAAGCCGGAAGGCATCACTGGTCTTGTTACAGTAACCGCAGTTGATGTTTCCGGCGATTTGGAGCATGCGAAAATTTTTTTTTCTTCTCTCGGACAGGACCCGCAGGATGTGCTGGAGATTTTGAAGAAAAACATTTATGAAATCCAGGGTGTGCTCTATAACAAGCTGGAAATGAAAAAAGTGCCGCGCATTGCCTTTATCTCTGATTCTTCCGGCGAGTACGCCGAGTACATTTCCAAAGTCTTAAAAAAATTGCATGGCGATTGAGATTAAGAGTGAATTAAAAACCGAGTTTACGAAAGCCTATGATTTGGTAAACGCTAACAAGCGTTTTATTTTGATTTCCCATGAATACACTGACGGGGACGACCTCGGAAGCGTGCTTGCGCTTGCGCGAGCTTTGGAGGGGATGGGCAAAGAGGTTTGGAGTATGGCGTACGGCGGGGTACCGGAAAATTTACTTTTTCTGCCGGGTCACAGCGATGTGTATGACAAACTGCCGGTAGATTTTGCTAATTACGACGCGATCCTTACCATGGGCTGCGGCAAGCTCGATCGCACCGGATTTGCCGAGCTGAACAATTGGCAAAAATCCATTTTGAACATTGATCATCATCACGATACGCAAATGTTTGGAACAGTAAATGTCTGGGATGAAACCCGGGCTGCCAACTGCGAGCTCGTGTACGTGATGCTCGGAGAATGGGGGGTGGAAATAGACAAGGCCATGGCGCTTTGTCTGCTTACCGGGATCTTTACGGATACTGGCGGTTTCCGGCACGCTAATGTCACGGCCGCGACTCTGGAAATCGCTGCCGAGCTTTTGCGCAAAGGCGCAAGGCTCGATCTTGTTTCGCGTTTTACCTCTTCGCAAAAGGATTTGCCGAAACTGAAGGTCTGGGCCATGGCACTCGACCAAGCCCGTTTTGATGAGAAAGCCAGAGTCGTATATACTGTAGTTACAGCTGAGGATTTGGAAAAAGCTCAGGCTTCCGAGGAGGATCTCGAGGGGGTAGTAGAGCTCCTCAACACCATTCCCGAAGCGAAATTTTCCATGCTTTTAAAGCAGCGCGGTTCTGAGATTAAGGGAAGTCTACGCAGCGAACCTCACAAAGGCGTGGATGTTTCCGAGATTGCACGCAGCTTCGGCGGGGGAGGACACAAACTGGCGGCAGGATTTAAATTTAAAGGGACAATAGAGAAAACAGAGAATGGGTGGAAGATAACTTAAGCTTTACGAATAACGAATGGATACGAATGTACGAATTCGTAAGTTCGTAAAAATTCGTAATTCGTAAAACTATGACAACAGTCAAAGACATAATGACCAAAAACGTAATCTTCTGTACGCCTTATGATTCGATCAAGGAAGCAGCAAGGCTTATGTATCTTAACGGTCTTTCCGGTTTGCCGGTTTTGGATGAGGCCGAACAACTCATAGGAATTGTGACTGAGCAGGACCTGGTCAAAATGGAAGAACCTGTCCATATCCCAAAAATTTTAGGCATACTGGGGAGCTTCGTTTATCTGGACAACCCCGCCAACGGCGATGAGATTGAAAAACAGCTTGAGGTTCTCACTGCGACCAAGGTTGAAGAGGTTATGACTGAAGAGGTTATGACTGCAAAACCGGACGACACGCTCGAGACTCTCGCTGAAACATTTTTGCACAAAAAAGCCAACCCGGTGCCCGTGCTTGATAACGGCAAGCTCGTCGGCATTGTGTCGCGAGCCGATATAGTGAAACTCCTTGCCGGCGATAAAGAAATCGCCAAGCAAGAGTGGGGACTCGTGAAGAAGTAGTAAGTTGTAGAGTTATAAGTTGTAAGTAAACAAGCCCTAGACAGAGGGCTGTTTTTGTGCTATCATCTGCGCAGTCAAAGGAGGAAGCCCACATGAAAAAAGTAGTGTGGTTGCCCGGAAGAATCGACCGCATCGCCGGTTGTTTCTTCGCAGTTGTTCTTGCGGTTTTGGCAGTAATCGCGGCAGTCAGCTTGAACGACAGTCGTTCGGCGCTTGACTCGATTGTCAGAACCGGACTCGTGGTAGCGCTCAGTATTCTGGCCTTAGTTCTCTTTATGGAGAACTTCAAACCAAGATCGCAAAGAAATCTGCGAAGATAGTTCGCGTAAAATTCCCCGTTACTTAATTCCCCCGCTCAAGCTCCGACTCCGCGTTGGGGCTTTTTAATTCTAATAATCTTTTGACAAATAAGCTCTGCCGGAATCCCCAAAGATCATCACCGCTACATCGCCGTCCTCGAATTTTTCCGCATATTGATTTACCGCATGAGCAACGGCGCCGCTGCTAGTGCCAACGAGCAAGCCGCGATTGCGAGCCATGATTTTCATCATGACAAAAGCCTCATCATCAGCGACTGGGATAATTTCATCCAAAATTTCTCGGTCAAGACACGGAGTGTTAAAATCTATACCTATTCCTTCCATTTTGTAGGGCTTCGGATGTCCTCGTGTCGCATCAAAAGAGCTAGCGGCGTCCACAGCGATCACTCGTATTTTAGGATTTTGTTCTTTAAGGAACTTGCCAGCTCCGCTTACAGTGCCACCAGTTCCCGCGGCCGCGAAAAGATGAGTAATCTTGCCTTGGGTTTGTTGCCAGATTTCTGGACCAAGAGAGTTATAATGTGCCTCAGGATTTTTTAAATTGAAATACTGATTTGGCATGAACCCCCTAGGCGTTTTTCCCAGTATGATTCTGGCCTGACTATGATAACTCTTTGGATCATCAATAAAATTTGTGGCGGGACAAATCACAACCTTTGCACCATAGGCTTTAAGAGTTTTTAGTTTTTCTTCGCTGATCTTTTCCGAGACTGTAATTATAACTTTGTATCTTTTAACCGCGCCGATCATCGCCAGGGCGATTCCCTGGTTTCCAGAGGATGCCTCCACAATCGTGCCGCCAGGTTTCAACAAGCCTTGTTTTTCCGCTTCCTCTACCATGTATAAAGCAGAGCGATCTTTAATACTGCCGCCGGGATTTAGATATTCAAGCTTGGCAAAAACCCTTGCGTTAGTTTTGAAATTCACCTGAACAAGCGGCGTGTTGCCGATCGCTCCCAATAAATTAGTCATTCCAAGCCTCGAATGCATGCGCAATATGTCCCACCGACATTCCTTTTTGATAATTTTCGTAGGCCTTGTTTGCTGAGATCAGCGTTGGGGCAAGAAGGATTTTTAAATCAGCATCCTCAATATCGACAATGATTTCTGGAGCGATTATGCCGAGCTTCTGCCGGAGGATTTCTACTGCTTCCTTATAATCATAAAAGGCAAAATCTACCCCTTCTTTGGTTTCGTATTCTGCGTACTGTTTGAAAAACTGCCCATCACTTTGTCGTTTAAACGAAGTAAAGAGCTTTCGATAGCCAACCCCTGCTCTACGAAAACACTGCTCGATTGCGTAATAAGGAATTCGTCCGCCAATAAAGGTCAGAATAGAGCCGCCCGGTGCGAGCTTTTCTTTCGCGCTGAGTAAAAATCCCAGTTGAGAAAGCAGAGACCAGCGTGTCAGCATATCATACGGTCCTTGCGAGAGATGCATATACATTTGCTCGTCCGTAAGAGTCGTGAGTGAAAGGCGGTGTTTTTCGATTTCCCTTTGGTCAATCATGATCAAGGGGAGATTCCCATAGATGAGGTCAACAGGTTCTGAAAGAGGGGAGCAGTCGCGTCCTTCCAAGCAGTAGGTTCTGATGCCTTTTAGTTCTTCATTCGCATTGGCGGTAATGTTTTTGATGATCGCGGGTTGAATATTTTTTACCAGGTCAGTGATAAAAATGGTTTCTAGATTTGGAAAAAGCTTCAGTGCGGCTATGGTTTCAATGCCATTACCGCTCCCAATAAACGCAGATGAGCGGATAAAAACCCCTTCGCGTTTCGCGATTTCTTTTAAAGACAAGAGTCCCAAGTAAAGCCAATCGTTTTTGGGGTGCGGTTCAAGCCCGCTCATATCTTCGTGAGTTATTTGTACCCGACCTTTGTGTTCAATACCTGCCATGATGAACAGGTCTGTGATATCAATACTCGTGTTCATTCCGCGGAAATTAATGTTCAACGAAGAATCATAAGGAATTTAAAAATAATTGTAAACATTAATTTAACAATTTCAATAGTAATTGACGAGATTATGGCTAAGATATAATATAATAGTGTAAGAAAATTACTTACGAATTTATGGATAGAATTGAAAAGATATTGAAAGATATCGGTTTGAGCACGAATGAGACCAAAGTGTTTTTAGGCGCGCTCAAAATCGGCGCCGCTCCGATTAGCCGGGTCGCAAGAGAGGCGGGGGTTGCCCGCACTTATGTTTATGAGATTGCCGAGCAACTCAAAGAAAAAGGGCTTTTTGCAGAGTTCGAAGAAAAGCATGGCATAAAAAAAGTGCAGGCTTTAGATTACGGCGGGCTCGTAGCTTATGTGGAAAGAAAACAGAGGGACATGCAGCGGCTAGAAAAGGACTTGGTAAAAGCTGCGCCAATGTTCCAGGCTTTGCAAAGCAGTATGCCGCAGAAAACCAAGGTGCGATTTTTTGAAGGGGTCGAAGGGATTAAGAGCATCAACGCGGAGATTCGCAAGGATCTTTCAAAGTTGGTACGCCCGTATAATTTTTACGTAGTGTTTTCCGCGGATCGGATGGAGACTGTGATTCCCGGATGGATCGAACATAATCAGCATATTTACTACGAGCAGATGCGCAAATACGCAATCATCAGCGAAACGCCTATGCTGAAGGATTTTCTCGAGCAGGTAAAAAAGCATGAGCAAAAGAATTTTTTCCATAAAGTCTGGCCGCAGGAGAAAAAAGAATTCCCCACGGATACATTATGTTGGATGAATAAAATTGCTATTCTGGATATGACCGGTCATCCCTCGGGGATCATTATCGAAAACCAAGCCATCGTTGACACATTTGTAATGTGGTTCCGCCAGCTCTGGAGCAGTTTGAGGTGAGGGTTGAAAAAAAATAAAAGTTAGGGTAAAATACAAAAGCTGTTTAATAATTTGCCGGGCTAGCTCATCGGTAGAGCGCTGCCCTGAAGAGGCAGGCGTGCCCAGTTCGACTCTGGGGCCCGGCACCAAAAATAAGCGGCTATGGTTCAATGGTAGAATTTCTCCTTGCCAAGGAGAGGACACGGGTTCGATTCCCGTTAGCCGCTCCAGCCTTCGCTAAAGCTACGGCTGGCTTACGCCAGAAGCAGATTTGTCGAAGATTGCATAAACGTGAAAAAATATTTCGGACTTTCCAACTATCATTTAGGAGTTCTGGCTCTTTATTCAGTAATAACTCCTTTGTTTTTTATTTTCCTCCCCGGTAAATTACGTTATGATCTGCCCCACCATCTTTGGGGAGCGATAGTGATTATTATCGCCCCCTCTTTACTAGGGGTTTATTTTTTCCATAGATTGAGGGTTATTTTAGCAGTACTGTATGGCGTCATGTTTGCCTTTCCGGAAGAAATATTTTTTCGGGGTATTATTCAGGGATTTTTTCAAGAATATTATACCAATATCGCCACTGCTGTTTTGCTTTCCGCGCTCATATTCGGAATCGCTCATCTATTCAATGGCGCTAGAGGTTTCTACCCTCTGAGCTGGAATTGGAAACTTTCTGGAATTACATTCTTGGCAGGCCTGCTCCTTGGTTTGATATTTGCACTAACAAACAGCCTATTCATTCCTACCCTGCTTCACGCCTTCTTGGTTGCTGGGTTTAAGCTATTCGAGGTATGAATTGAAGCTGGTTTTTTGTTATACTGGCGAAGCTATGAACAAATTTATAGAAGTAGTTTTGGACATAAAGAAAAAACAAGCAAAAATTTTGGCGATTGCCAAGAAATTCCCTACGCCGTTTTATTTGATTGATGATTTGGGTCTGAACCAAAGTATTAATGAATTCCAGAAAGCCTTTCGCAAGCATTTGCCGCAGAGCAGGTTTTTTTACGCGATCAAATCAAACTATCATGCGCACATACTTCAAAAAGTCGTTCGGCACGGCTGGGGACTTGATGCGTCGAGCGGCAGGGAACTAAACCTAGCTTTAAAGGCTGGTGCAAAGGAGATTCTGTTTACTGGCCCAGGCAAAACCGATGCAGAGTTAAAACTGGCCTTGAAACACACAGGTAAAGTGATTCTCAATATTGATAATTTCAGCGAGCTGTCGCGCGTGGGTAAACTTCTAAAAAATAAACGGGTTCAGCTTCACGCAGGTGTACGATTTTTCAGTAAACATCATGGGCATTGGACAAAATTTGGCATTCCTCTGAAAGACTTGGCAAGATTTTGGAAAGCCGCAAATGAAATTCCCAATCTTCATCTGCGGGGCATCCAGTTTCATTCCAGTCACAATTTGACCGCGGATAGAAATGTAAAGATCATTGCAGAATTGGGGCAGTATTTGCGAAAGAATTTTTCTCCGGAGATGCTCTCTCAAATCAAATATATTGATCTTGGCGGGGGATATTTTCCTAATAAGGTAGAAGGGGTGTATTTGAAAAACGGCAAAGGCTATTCGGCAACCCGAGCAGTTAGTCCCGAGCAATTTGCAAAAAGTTTAAAAATCGCAATCAAGAAACATCTCGAGTCAATTCTGAAACCGGAATATTATTTAGAGCCGGGCCGAATCATTTCCACGAAAGCCATGCATCTTGTGCTGAGGATCGTGGATGTCAAAGAGGGGCTCGCTATCACTGACGGTGGCATTAACATGATGGGCTGGGAGTTTGGCAAAGAATTTTATTTGCCTATTATCAATCTAAGTAATTTTTCCAAGCGCGAGCTTCGGTTTCCCATTTATGGCTCGCTCTGCACGCCGCGGGACATCTGGGGCTATTATATTTTTGCCAAAAAAATCACGTCCGGGGACGTGATCGTGATACCAAACCAAGGGGCTTATCGTTTCACTCTGGCGCAGGAATTTATAAAGCCGATTCCGGGAACGCGATTGCTAGACTAGGTTATTTTTTTGCGCGAGGTTAGCCAGGACCTGGGAATTAATCCCGAGCTTCAGCAAATCCTGTGCGTTTTCCCAGACTGTTTCCGGGTGGTCAAATAGCATGCCGGCATTAAACCAGTAGCTGTTTTGTTTTTTCGTTATGGACAGCATTTGCAGAATCTGGTTTGCGTGTCCGCGCACCGCATGCGGTGCAAAAATATTTTTCAGCTCATCAAGGGAACCTTGGAACGAGCCAGTGAAACTGATCAGTGGTTTTTTTATAGCACCGTTTTTTACCTGGCAAACATAAGCAAAGGTGGCGGTCATGCGGAAATTGGCATCAATGAAATAGAATTCTCCATTTTCAGCGACGAGCACGTCAATGCCGCCGATGCCATACCAGCCGCGGGCGCGTACTCGCGGCAAGATGTATTTTTCCAGGACGCGGTAGATATCTGCGAGGGTTGGATTGGGATCGTGCTGATCCACGGCCGCGCCAAGGAACTCTCCGGCCGGGGAAATGAGCTGGCGATTTTGGCCGATGATTTCTATGTCTTGGTCTGGGTCGTAAGGTATGGCAAATTGCACGCAGTAATTATCACGGGCTCGAATATACTGTTCGATTAGGATATGACCGCGCAGATTTTTTAGATCTTGCCGCGCTTGATCCAGACTTTTTTCTCCTTGGCAAATGCGCACTCCGTCTCCCGCGCTCGAGGAAGAAACCTTGACCACGCAGGGTGTTCCTAGGTTGCCACCAGCAGCGAATTCCGATCCGCTGGTGAACTCGGCCAGGCGCTCTGGCAGGTATTGCGAGGGCACAAGGTATGGCAGGTTTTTTTTGTCGTTCAGCCAAATGGTCAGCTCCGGATCGATTTGAAAGGCAGATTTGAGATTGCGGTCGAGGAATGGCTGAGCCATGATAAGCTGCTTCTCGCTGAACAGACGGGCAAGATTGTTTTTGACAATTTCGTTACGCTCGCGGCCTTGGACCTCCGAAGAAATATTTTTGGAAAGTGCTATGATCCGTTCCGGATGGCTGAGACTGAGACCACATTCATTCTCGAGAACGTTTCTGAGATCAGGATTTGCGGGTGCGGCAAAGCTCAAAACCTTGATGTCGTCTCCCGCGCAAATCATGGGCCGGGCTGCCACAAGTTCCTCGATCCATGGGGGGACGGCATTGTAAAAATTGGACTCTTCTCCAGCCGGAAAAGCGTAAAAATAAACACTTCCTTTGGGGAAGTACTTGGAAAGACTTATTTTTTCGGCCTGTTTCTGGCGTTTATGGAGATTTTCCGCAGTTTTTGTGGCTGTTTGCGCTTGAGCCTTAAACATATGGTAAGAATAATCATAATCGATTAATAAAATTAGTCAAACCCCTCCTTCAATGAAGGAGGGGTTTGTGAAACGCTATCCTAGCGAACCTCGAGTTTGGTTTTGCCGTTCAGCTTGAGTTCGATGAGCTCATTATCGGAATTTTTTTCATTTCTGTCTTCGTCATCTTCATCATGATTGTCTTTATCCGTTCTGTCGAGTTCTTTTTGTTCAGTCTTGCTTTCATCGCGATCATCTCTTTCGTTACGATCCGGAATGTTTATTTCCAGGCGATGTTCGATGAGCAGATGGAGCTTGGCGGCCTGAGCTGTCACATGAGCTTTCTGGAATAATCGGAAAGCTTCCACGAAAGCTTTTGTTTCCAGCTTGGCTTGGCCTTGGACAACGAGGTTTTTCGCCTCGTCCAGCTTGGCACTGGCGCGGTTCCAAGATTCGGCAGTCACCTGATCTTTTTTCGCATTCAGGAATCTTTCCACCTCGGCAATTTTATTCTCTGCAGCGGCAAGCTTGGCGCGAGCTGCGGCCTCTGCACGGTGCTCAATATCGGGTTTGGTAGAGGTTGCAGACTGGTCGCCTGCTTTGACTCGGGTTTCTACACGGACGTTAATGTCCTCAGCGTTTTTGATCTCGGCTCTAATCCTGGTTTGGATCTTATCAAGGTTTGCCGGATCAATACCTGCGAGTTTTTCACGCAGCTGCGCGAGGATTTGCTCGTGAACTTTCAGGAGAGCGTTCAGGTTCGCGCTTAGCTTGGCAGCGACTTCGGATTTTCCTTCCGCTTCAAACCGGGCAATCAAACCTTTGAGCTTATCCGCTTGAATAGTAAACCGTTCGTCTACCTTGGCGACAAGCTCAGTTTTCAGATCAGCTTTGACAGCAAGCTGTTCGGTTTCCTGAAGCCTTTCATCCATTAGTTTCAGCGCGAGATCGGCCTCGGCCTCGGAGCCTACGGCTAGCGCGGCTTTGACCCGTTCATTGACATTGATCTTGATAGGGTGAAGCAAATCCCCGGGGAGAGAGCCGGCAGCACCCGCAGAGATTCCTCCGGAAAGCGTGATGATTAAACCTATAATTAATGCTGGCATAGTGAGTGTTCCTTCTCTAGTTAAGAATAAAGAAAAGATACTCGACCTTTGCCAGTTATGACGGGCAATCTTCAAAGGTCTTACCGGATTGTTTTCCAAATAAGCAAGCAAATTAGCGCGGATTTTTGTACGCTCTTGGTCCGCGAGTTTTATATTTTTAAATTGTTTAAAGAAATTTGTCATATTATTGCTTCAGCTTGCGTTTTAATTGGTAGAGTCCGCGGTGGATGCGAACCGAGACTACGTTTTCCGAGACTCCGGTGATTTCGGCAATCTCTGCGGGGGACATATCTTCCACATATCTTAAGTATACCGGTTCGCGGTAGATTTCTCCGAGATCGTTGATCGCGGCGACAGCTTTTTGCCCGTCTATGTAATCATCAACATGCGAGCGATCATCCTTGCCCGGATCAAATCCGGTTTCCATTAATGTTTCCAGGGAGATGAGCTCGTGTTTTCTGCGGGCATTGTCGATTATAAGGTTCGTGGCAATGCGGTACAGAAACGCTTTCCAGTGCTCAACCTCTTTGCCGGAAACAATATAATCCCAGGCGCGGATAAATACGTCCTGGGTGAGGTCGCGCGCTTTTTCGCGGTCATAGACCCGAATCAAACAATAGCGGAAAATCGCATCTGCGTAGCTGTCATAGCTTTCCAGGAACTTTTCTTTTTGCATTTGATCTTGATCCATATGATTTGACGTAAAAAAACAGCAACTCTTACGCGGCTGTTCTTGATTTCCTTGCGGTACTATTTTAGCAGATTTGCAAATCTTTTGCTAATCACTGTTTGCAGAGCAGGAAAACTCATGCGGTGGATGGGACAAGCGCCGTGCGCAATAATCGCCTTTCTATGAAATAGAGTATTGTAGCCTTTATGTTTTTCAAAACCAAAATTTGGGAATTCTCCGGAATATTTTTTCATGAGATCATCGCGATAAACTTTGGCGAGAATGGAAGCAGCCGCGATAGATAAAATTTTTGCGTCGCCATTTACGATAGTTTGAATCTGGAATATGGAATGTGGAATTTTGTAAAGTCCATCTATGAGCACGATATCGGGTGAGATTTTCAGATTCTCTACTGCACGCTTCATGGAGAGCAGTGAGGCAAAATGAATATTGAGTTCATCAATCTCCCGATGCGTAGCAAGACCGACGGCATAATCAATAGCGTTCTCTTTTATGAATTCCGCCAAAGATTGCCGTCTGTGCCCTGGCACGGTTTTACTGTCGCGAACCGCGCTCCACCATTTGGTCTTGCTACGGTATTTTCCAACCGCTGCAGGATTGAGAATTACAACCGCTGACACTACGGGCCCAGCGAGCGGCCCGCGGCCCACCTCATCAACGCCGGCAATAAGGCGGTAATTCGGGAGTAATTCTAATTCTTTAGTGTAGGTTGGGGTGATCACTGTTTCATTATATACGCCTCAATGTGAAACATTGAAATAAATCACGATTTTCATTACAATATATAAACTGAAAAGTTAATTAGGGCCCGTAGTATAATGGTAACACGGCTCCATGGCATGGAGCAGTCAGGGGTCCGATTCCCCTCGGGTCCACCACATGTCCCCGTAGCTCTCCGACCAATGTCGGAGTCCGATCCAGGTCGGACAAGCGGATACCCGCCCGACTCGCCTGACGTCTCTGTAGCTCAATGGATAGAGCAGATCCGTCCTAAGGATAAGATGGGGGTTCGATTCCCTCCAGGGACATAGACGAGTCAGGCGGGCGGGGAGCAGATCCGTCCTAAGGACAAGATAGGGGTTCGATTCCCTCTGGGGGCAAAACTAAATAGTAAATTCAAAAGCACATTCGGGGTGGAGTATGCCGGTAGTACGCACGCTTCGGGTGCGTGTAGACTGGGTTCAATTCCCAGCACCCCGACCAAGTGAAATTTTGCAAATTTTTTGATGACGCCGCCTCCGAGCGAAGCTCGTCGGCGGGAAGATTTGCAAGCAAATCAAAAGGTTTTTTGAAATCCCAAGAAACAATTTTTTCGGAAATACGGCGGTTCGAGTGCATTATGAAACATTTTTCACTGAGCAGGATGCTTACCGACGAGAATTTCAAATAAGGGCTATAAAGGTGGTGGAGCATTTAAAAAACTGATAGGACTAAGTTTAGATGGAGAGGTAGCCAAGTGGTTCAAGGCGACAGTCTCGAAAACTGTGACCTTTCATCGGGTCTCGTGGGTTCGAATCCCACCCTCTCCGCCACGACATTTTGTTATCGAGCGAGACCCGAGTACCTCGGGTGGCGCTGGTAGCAAGATCGAGTGGCAACCAAAACAACACCGCTTTAAAAAGCGGTGTTGTTGTTTAGCGGTTATTGTTGGAGTAGTGTGATTGTTTTATCTTTGTACACCAGTTTGCTTTTCAGGTTCGCCAACAGTTCTCGCTTCTCAGTGATACTGCCTTCCTTGAGCAGATATTTGGCATAGGTCCGGATATCAATGTGGCTTGTTTTCTGTCCAGCCGAATCCTTGGATTTGAGTACCGTATTTTGGAATTTATGGAACCGGTTGATTTCTTCCTCAAGCTTTTGCCGCGTTCCAAGTTCACTTAAGTCTATCTGATTAAGGATTTTCAGGAGTTCCTCGATCATGTCCTTTTCTTGGATGTACTTGTTTTGACAGTGCCTGTCTTTGCCCCTGGTACAGCCAAAACATAGATATATATTATACCCCTTTTTCAAATATTTCCCCAATCCGGTATTTGATAAAAATGTTCGTGGAGATCAGAAAAATCCGTGATCATACAATGCCGATGCCAGCTCTTTCAATCAAACATTTTTTACGGTTCCAGAGATTTAATAAGCGAAATAACTTCCTCGTCCGATACTTGCGGAAAATCCCGGTAATAGGCGCTGATGGCGGCAAAGCCTGACGGGACATGCAGGGCTATCAGTTCGTCCGCCAAATCTCCGATTTCCCTGGCCGTGTCTGCTGGAGCGACCGGTACGGCTACGATGATGCTTTTGATTTTTTGATTGCGCAGCTGCTTGATCGCTACCTTCATGGTCAGTCCGGTGGCCAACCCATCATCCACAATGATCGCGATTTTGCCTTTTGGATCAACAGATTTTCGGCCGTCCAGATAAAGCTGGCGGCGGCGTTTGATTTCCACAAGCTCCTTTTCCATTTCTTTCGCAAACCACTGCTGATCAATATGCTTATGTTCCTCTTCATTTTTTATCACTTCGCCTGATTCGGAAACTGCGGCTATAGCATACTCGGGATCGTATGGATGCCCAATCTTCCGAGGAATTAGTAAATCAAACGCAGCGCCCAAGTGTCTGGCTATCTCTACACCCAACATAACACCGCCGCGCGGCAGCGCATATACTACAACGTCTCGGCCTTTATATTTTTCCAAAGCCGGGAATAGTTGCTTGGCCGCGTGTTGTCGGTCTTTAAAATGCATAATGGTTATGGGTTAGGATTATTTTTTTCACTCAGCATTGCCATAAATATATAGTGAGGAATTTTGGGAATCTCAATGGTTTCGTTCATGAGTCACCGTCTCATTTCTCCAGGTCTTTTTTCTTTTCCTCGAATTCGTGTTTGCCTATTTCGCCTTTGGCATAACGCTCTTTGAGGATATCCAAGGCAGTGTTTGTCCCGGGCAGTTTGCCGTTAGCCCGCGCAACCCAGCGAACAATGAGCGCAATGACTGCTATGATAACGACCCATGACAGGATCATCCCCAGCGCGCCGAATGGTTGATAATATCCAAAACCCATCATATACGTGTTTCCCTTGCTAATTGCTTAATGTTGAATTGAACTGCTGCGCCCTCGCGAAGTTTAGATTGGATGGTGCTGGGCGCCGGTGCCCACCTCGGACGGGACCCGCAGGGACGGCACAAATAGCATCAGCGCGTAGCCGAGCCAGTAGGTCCAGACCCCGAAGATTCCACTGCCCACATTGAACTGCCGACTGATGAGCAGGTCCAGCACAATACCAAGTGCTGCCCACAGTACCCCATAACCCAGAGCTTCTCCGGCTGTCTGCGGATTGGCACTGATCGCAAAGCTGTATGAGAGTACTCCGGCGATCACGGCCAGAGCCAACATGGTCCAGACAGAGAGAACCACATTCAAACTGACCAGGATTGCGGCTGCCGCGAACATAATAACCCAGATGAGAGCTCCGAATCCGAAAGCTTTTGTCCAATTGAAGTTGTTCATATGTTTATTCTCCTTTGTGCAAATTAAGTTTTCGACCGTTAATGATTATTTTTTTTGCCCGTAAGGGCGCAGCGGATGGATATTTTTTGGTATTATCATTCGTAGTTAATTTGCGAGTGGGCCAAAGCCGGAATTTTCAGGCCATTATGGTCAAAGAGCATCACCGCGATTTGCCTGTCTTTCGGACCATTTAGTTCGACAAGATTAACCTTTTGAGTCTGCCCCAACAGAAGTCGGTTATCTCTGATCGGTAGAACTAAACTTTGGTGGAGCAGGGCTGAAACCAGATGGTGAGGCAGGTGAAAATGCCCATGCAAGTGTTCAAAACCGGCAGGCACGTCAGGCTCAAGTGATTCCAGAATGTCCAGGTCTTTACCTGGCGCAAAAGTTACCGTAGAAAGCGCGGCCGTGGAATGCAGAACAAACAGCAGAATCAGACCCTGTTCAATCTGGTGATTGCCGATTATGTCATTTACCTGCCCGGTAATATCAACAGCTTCCTGCCGACATTCGGTTTTAATGGTGAGAATAGTTTGATACATATGGTTTTCACCTCCCTCGAAAAAAGTTTTATTAATTTCCTCGGCTTTGTTCTGATGGTTGACTAACTATTCTAACGCCTGCGATTTTTCATTTTGCTCGTGTATATTTTTTTTCTGGCGGGATTCCTGCTCTGCCTTGCGGTTTAAGACCGCTCGCTTTGGCCGCCTCCACCGGTCTTGAATTGTTGTTTCTTTTCTGCGTTTGTGGAGAGCAGGAATCCTCTTAGATCCAGTATCCCATTTCCAACACCGATGGCAATAGAAACAAGCCTCGAGGAAAAAAGATTTCGGGAGAAATTTTTTTATCTTTGTTTTTTGCTTATTTATGGAAAAAATTTGCTGAAATTTTCTGCGTTTGCATAAAAAACTAACGGCAAATTTGCCGTTAGTTTTTGCAGTAGTTCGATTTTTATTGCTCGCTGCTCTGGTGCCACAGAGCTTCAAAATAGATCAGCTGGGCGTGCACCACGTCAGGGTCGTCAATGAGGATGCCGGTCGGCCGCTTTTGGTTCAGGGAAATTACCGCGGTTTTTCCGTTGTAGATAAAATTGGAAGTGCGCCGCAGGTCAATATGTTCGGACAAAAATCGGGTTTGCCGCAGGCTTTCCGAGTCTTTTTGCTTGAGGCGCGTGGTAAAATCCGTACGCGGTGCAATGAGCCTCATTCTTAAGAAATGAGACTTGCGCCGTTCGATAAAATCGTTGGTATATTCCTCGCCAAAAGTATCCAGCCAGTCATCATGAGACATTAGGGCGGCTATATGATGTTTGGTCTCGATAATGTCATCGAGAATCTGTTTGATATCCTGTGCTCCCACGTAAAGCTGAACATTGGGTTTACCGCCGATTTCCGAGCGCATGGCCTGGAGGTTAGGCATGATGGTTTTGAGGGCCGCCCGGCGTTCCTCCAAATTGATCATGAGCTTGTCAGGATTTTCCGCAATCCAGTATCTTCGGCCGTGTTTGACGTAGAAATGCATCAGGCCTTTGTTGTGCATGGCCTCCGCCAGTTCTTTTACGGTGGATCTCGGCCATTGCAAAGCCTGCGCCAAGTCTGCGATATTGGCCTCGCCCATTTTCAAAGAAGCAAGATAAAGTTTTGCCTCATGTTCGGATAATCCAAGTTGTTGCAAGACTAGCTGAAAGTGCATATTTTTTGGGCCGGTTTATCATATTTTTTTCCACAAAGCTTAAATAAATACTTGCCTCCACAATCTTGCATTTTGAGGCCGTGCCTTTCTCCTATTTTTATCAAGTCACTCTTTGTAAAGACTCCCGGAACAACGTTCCTTCTAAAATGAGTAAAATTAAACGAAGCCGATGGCATATCCATGATATAAACATCACCATCTCGTTTGACGATACGGGCAAGTTCGGCAATTGCATTTTCAAAATCATGAATATGGTGGAGCGTCAAGATAGAAAAGGCAGCATCAAATTGACTATCGGAAAGCGTCAGTTTGGTTGCATCCGCCTGATGGAATGAGATGTTAGACGAATGTTTTTTCTGTTTTGCGATTTCAATTGAACCTTCGTCAAAATCCGTAGCTAGGATTCTGGCATTAGGATATTTTTCTGACAATAACTGCGATGTGAAGCCTACCCCTGCCCCAATTTCTAAAATATCTCCATAAGATGTCGAGGGTAATTTTTCAAGAAATCTGCCAAAACCAAACCATCTGTGCAAATAGTATTGGAGCCGGCTGTTCACAAAAAATTTTTCCAACTGATTCATCTTTGCCATATCTGAATTAAAAGCCGTTAATTATTTTTTTAGTTGCCTGCGAAAGTGCGATATATTAGATTTTCAATTTTGGTTCAACCCGCTTTAATAGTACCGCGTTCGTTGCCACTATAATAGATGACGCGGACATAAGCAGGGCAGAAATCTCGGGGCGCAATGACCAGCCGAGCGAATTGTAAAACACTCCGGCTGCCACGGGAATAGCCAGCATGTTGTAGATCGCCGCCCAAAACAGGTTCTGCTTCATTTTTGTGACAGTGGCTTTGGAAAGTCTTATAGCGGCTACAATGTCATATGGGTCTGATTTCATAAGCACAATGTTGCCGGTCTCAATCGCCACATCGGTTCCCGCGCCGATGGCAATGCCGATATCGGCCTGCGCCAAAGCGGGAGCGTCATTGATGCCGTCTCCTACCATTGCCACAAATTTGCCCTCGTCTTGGAGTTTTTTGACATATTTGGCCTTATCTCCGGGCAGGACTTCGGCAAAGATTCTATCCATTCCGAGCGCTTTTCCTACCGCGCGAGCTACTCCTTTGTGATCCCCGGTAATCATGGCCACCTCAATGCCAAGCTGTTGTAAACTGGCAATAGTTTTTTTAGCAGTCGGTTTAATGGTATCAGCGGCTGCGACCACACCGGCAAGCTTGCCGCTGCAGGCAATCAAACTCAAAGTTTTACCTTCGCCGGCCAACCGATCTAGCAGTGCGCGCGCGGCAGAATTGATAGATACTCCGTTATCGGTGAGCAGCTTTTCTTTACCCGCAAGGACAGGCATACCCTTAATAATTGCTTTCAAGCCGTGGCCGGCTACAGATTGAAATTTTTCAACAGGCTCTAGCGGCATAGTGCCTCTTTTGGTTGCCTCTTCAATAATAGCCTTGGCCAACGGATGATTTGAGCCTGCTTCAACGCTGGCTTCATGAAGTAAAACCTCTTCTTCGGTAAATCCATTAAACGCGGCTACGTCGGTAACTTTTGGTTTCCCCTCGGTGAGCGTGCCGGTTTTATCAAGCACAATGGCCGTAAGCCGGGAGGTATTTTCAAGCGTTGCCGCGTCCTTGATAAGGATGTTATATTTTGCGCCAATGCCGGTCCCGACCGCAACAGCGGTCGGCGTCGCGAGTCCCAACGCATCCGGGCAGGCGATAACAACGGTTGAGACCGCGAAGGTAAGGGAGGCGAGAAGCCCCGCGCCAGCTCCGAAATACCAGCCAAAGAAAGCGGCAAGACCAGAGCCGATAGCGACCATGACCAGCCAACCGGCGGCTTTGTCTGCGATGCGCTGGCCGGGAGCTTTGGAGTTTTGTGCCGTTTCCACCATTTTAATAATCTGCGCCAATACCGTCTCTGATCCAATTTTTGTAGCTTTAAACTGCACAAGGCCGGTAAGATTTACCGATCCTCCGACTACTTTTGCCCCGATAGTTTTAATGACCGGGATAGATTCTCCGGTGACGAGTGATTCATCAATGGAAGTTTCGCCAAGGGAGATCTCGCCATCCACCGGCACCTTGTCTCCGGGCCGGAGCACGACAATGTCGCCTTGAACTATTTCCGCACTGGGAATACTGATCTCTTTGCCTCTGCGGATAACATTGGCTTTGGGCGGCACCAGATCAAAAAGCGCGCGCAACGCATCCGATGTTCCTCTGCGCGAGCGCATTTCCATCCAATGGCCAAAGAGTACAAAAGTCACGAGGAGAGCCGCGGCCTCGTAAAAAGTCTCTGATTCCGGCTGGATAAACGTCAGCAATACGCTGAAAAGATAGGCCGCCAAAACACCGGTGGCGATGAGCACGGCCATGTTGAGCTTTTTGGCTTTGAGCGAATAGTATGTGCCGGTGATAAAGACGGAGCCGGTCCAAAAGACGATTGGCGTCGTGAGCACGAGCAGTATCAAGTTCAAAATCTGGGGTGATGCTATGTGCAGCTTCAGAATATTTGTGCCAACGGGAGAGAGAAAGAAAATAGGAATGGATAAAATAAAGGAAATCCAAAATCGGCGGCGCATATCCGCCTCCATTTTTTTAGCCATCTGCGGATTGGTCATCGCCGCTTCGTGATCCATATGACTCATGGCTTGCATATCGTGTCCAGCGTGCTCATCTCCGCCTTCATCTGACTTTTTCTTTTCCGGCCTGCCCTGAGATTCGTCGAGGGGAATCAAACCCATACCGCACCCAGGGCATTTGCCAGGTTCAGTTTTTCGCACTTCTGGATGCATGGGGCAGGTGTAAATCTGTTTCCCGCTGTTTAGTTTTTTGTCCTGATCGTGATTCATATATTATTTAATGCTCCACTTAAACGAGCGTTCGGGGACTTCGTCGATACTTTTCATTTAAATTTAATGGGGGCGCTGTCCGGTGTCATCTTTTTTTGGCTGCCATGATTTTTATGCATGAAGATATGCATCAGGGGGCATAGCAGTAAGATCAAATAGGGGATAAGAGAAAAACAAGGCCGAAGGTCCCGATTGCCGCAATGGCAACCCATATTTTGCGGGAAAACAGGCCTCTATGATCTTGGTCGGCGTGGTTATGATGTTGATTGATCTCGCACATAGAAATTATTTATTAGCTAAAGTATAAATTTTCACAAGCTCTTTTACAGCCCTCTCGTCCTGTCCTCTGTCCCGCATTTGGTGTTTGACGTGGGTCCGGAGATGGTTTTCGAGCATATAGGCGTCAAGGCTTTTGAGCGACCTTTGAATGGATAGCGACTGCTCCAATAATCGGGGGCAGTAAATTTCCTTCTCAATGGCCTTAATAAGGCCATCCATCTGGCCGCGGATGATTTTGGCCCTGTGAATGGCTCTCTTTTTTAATTTTTGATCTAACATAACAATCAAAATGATTAATGTTAAAAGTTTCTAGTTTTAGTTTATACCCCCTCCCCCTATTTGTCAAATTGTTCGAAATTCTGTATCAAGGAAGATTATTTCTTAACATCTGATGATTCGTTTCCCACGTTTGGTTCAAAAAATTCCAATCTTTTTTCCAGTGCTTACAAAGACGTCATTCAGACGTTTGTGGATTTGGGGCATATGATTACCTTTCTAAAGTTAGGGTTAACCGGTTAACCATATATCCTAAACCCGCGAGACCGGATTTTACTAAAGTGCAATTTTGACTTTTAAATGACAAAGTTTTTTGAGCACCTTGTAAAAGGCGGTTTTTTATGCTATAATTAGATTATAAATTTTACATAATCATGCCGGTCGGAAATAAAAACGCAAACAAAAAAACAATCGTCCTCATAGAGGACGAAGAAGTAATGGTTACGCTGCTGACCAATAAACTTGTGCAGGCAGGCTACACGGTACGCTCGGCGCTGGATGGCGTGGCTGGATTGCAGCTTATTCATGATGAAAAACCCACCTTGGTGCTTTTGGACATGATGCTGCCGCGTTTGAACGGCTTTGGAGTTTTGGAAAAACTCCACGAGGAAAAACTTTTGCCAGAACTGCCGGTGATCATCATCTCCAATTCAGGCCAACCTATTGAGATTGACCGCGCCCTCAAACTGGGCGTTAAGGATTATCTCATCAAGGTTAATTTTGATATCAATGAGGTCATTACCAAGGTTAATCTGGTGTTTGGCGAAAGCCGCGATAAAAACGGAAAAGATCAGCCTACCGTTGCGACGGTCCTTATCGTGGAAGATGATAATTTTCTTGTCGATCTTTTAGAAAGAAAATTTACACGCTCTCACATTAAAGCGTTTGTGGCAATGGACGCGGATCACGCGCGTTTGATTTTGAGCCGCGAAAAGATTGACGCTATACTGCTTGATGTTATTCTGCCGGGGATTGACGGGATAACACTGCTCAAAGAATTCAAGGTGGACGAGCGTCTAAAATCTATTCCCGTAATCGTCATTTCCAATCTCGGGCAGACCGAGGAGATAAAAAAAGGCATGGCCGCAGGAGCAGCGGCTTATATTATCAAAGCCAATGCAACGCCTGCCGAAATTGTTGTGAAAGTTCTCGATCTTATTAAAAAGTAAAAAAATAATCATATGGCAATACTCGCGGGAGTCGGTCTGAGCAGAAATGTTAACGACCCAAAGCAGGCCGGTTTCGAGGCCTGCAAAAGGGCAATGGAGAATATGGGAGAGGGCAATCCGGATTTTACCATTGCTTTTTCTTCAGTTGTGATGAACCAGGAGCAGGTGGTAAGCGGGATCAAAGAAGCCAGTAATAACGCTCCGGGGATCGGTTGCAGCGATGCGGGTGCAATCACTACTGATGGCCCAAGCCCCAAATCTGTCGCGGTCATGGCGATTAAATCGGACAAGATCGCATTCACGAGCGGATTGGGCACAGATGTGAAGAAAGACGCGCGGGCCGCTGGCCGCGCTCTGGCCGAAGACGTGAAAAAGCGCGCGAAAGCGCCCCTGAAAACTTTGATCATGCTGCCCGACGTGCTGACCGGCAATGGCGCGGAAATTGTCCGGGGCATTCTGGACGTCTTGGGCGCGCATTTCCCTGTGGTTGGCGGGGCTGCCGGTGACGATTTTATTTTCGAAAAAACTTACGAATACCGCGACGGCGCTGCTGTCAGCGGCGCAGTGGCAGGCGCCGGTCTTTCCGGAGATTTTCGTTTTGCCATGGGTGTGCGCCACGGCTGGGTGCCGATCGGTCATCCAATGAAGGTTACCAAATCGGAAGGCGCGGTGATCCACACGCTTGATAACCGTCCGGCAATCAGCATTTACGAGGATTATTTTGGGACCAAAGCCGATGAACTGCGCAAAGAGCCGTTGGCGCGGATGGCCATCACCTATCCGTTGGGCATCAAAATCCCGGACATGGATGAATATCTCATCAGGGATCCGATCACGGTTGATGCTAACGGAGCGATTACTTGCGCTGCGGAAATGCCGGAAGGATCGGAGGTCAGGCTGATGATCGGTTCTAAAGAGAAAGCTATCGAGGCGGCTGAGGAAGCGGCGCGCAAGGTCATGGCCGATCTGGAGAGCGATAAATCTGTGCCGAAATTTGTTTTGATGTTCAACTGCATTGCGCGGGAAAAATTGTTCGCGCAAAAAGCTAAAGAAGAAATTGACGCCGTGAAAAAGATTCTCGGCGAGGACGTGCCGCTTTTGGGATTTTATACTTATGGCGAGCAGGCTCCCCTGGGAGGGGAAACCAAGAATGAAAAATTAATACAGTCCCGGTTTTATAACGAAACCATGGTACTGTTCGCGGTAGGGGAATAGCAGATGGCGCGCAAAACCGCAGTCATTGTCATCGCGGTTATTCTGAGTTTGTCGATTGTCCACGCTTGGCTGATTTTTAACACTCGTAACTATTCCAGCAAAACGCTTTTGATTGTGCTTGCGGCGGCGGCAATGCTGACGGGGCTGGTGTTTGTTATTGTCCGTCTGAAAAATCTGAACCGCCGGATGGCTGAACTCCTCCAGGAGAACTATGAGGTGGGCAAAATCTTGGTCCGCCGCGACATGGAGCTCACGGATGCAAATACGAGGCTGACTGCGCTTGATCAAAGCAAATCAGAATTTGTTTCGATTGCTGCGCACCAGCTGCGCACCCCGCTTACGGGCATTCGCTGGACATTCAACGCGCTTTTGGATCGCGAGCTCGGGGAGCTCAACCCTGAACAATATAAGGCCGTGGAAAGCGGGCTAAAATCCTCAGTGCGCATGATTGATTTGGTTAACGATCTTTTGAATGTCGCGCGCATTGAAGAAGGCAAATTTGGCCTGCAGCTCAAAAAATTATCCTTCGTGCGGTTTGTCGAGCCAATAGTGGAACGGCTCAACCGTTTCGCTGAGGAAAAGGGCGTGAAATTTATCTCTACAATCTCCCCGGCTTTGCCGGTAATGGAAATGGATGAAGAAAAAATGGGAATTGCCATCGACAACATTCTTGACAATGCGATAAAATACACCTCGCCCGGCGGCACAGTTACGATTGATGCCAGCCCAACCCAGGCCGGATTCAAGGTTGTTGTCACTGACACGGGCATCGGCATTCCGCGCGAACAGATTGACCATATTTTTAATAAATTTTTCCGCGCGGATAATGCGTTGCGGTTTCAAACCTCAGGAAACGGCTTGGGACTCTATGTGGTAAAAAATATTATTGAAGGCCACGGCGGCACAATCAATGTTGAGAGCAGAGAAGGCCACGGCACCACAGTGGCTATAAATTTGCCAGCCAAGGAAAAAATTATCGCTCCCGGTTCGGATCCGGCGCATGTCATATGATAAAGACTCTCACATTTCGGCCCTCGCGTATCGGCTGTCCGTCTATTCCCGGGACAGTGAAAGGAATCGTGTCGTCCATGCCGGGAGTGGAGGAGGCAAAAATCCATTATGAGGAAAGATCAGTGGATGTGCGTTTTGACGATGCCAAGGTGAGCGAAGCGGACATCACAAAAAAAATCGGCGAAGAAATGGGACTCGCGTTCGAGCCGGTTGCCTTGCACGATGGATTCAAAGAAGACGTTTCGCAAAGCTGTCCAATGTGACTTTCCGTTTATCTTTTTTCCCCCCTGCCTGAGGGGGAGAGTGAGAGGGGGAGAAATTTCCATCTACCAGCCCCTGCCCGTCCGCAGTCCCGATTTTGATCGGGACTAAGGAGGGTGGCGGCTTTTTTGTTTTTGAAATACTATTAGCTTATGCGTGAAGGAAATAGAGAATATTATATAAATCCGGAATTGATGCAGATGCCGGAAACTCGAATGGAGCGGATCATGGACGCGGCTTCTTCAGCGCGGCTGAGTCTGCTCGGTGGCCAGGTGGTGGCTTACGCCCGAGAGCTAAGTAATTCACAAGCTTTTCAGAAAGCTGTAAATTTAGCCCCTGGTTTCGGGGACATTATTATGGCTGGTAAAGCGATACTCGGCCGCGAGGGTGGTAAAGACCTGAGGCCGCGTACGCGTTTTGTTTATGGCGCAGCCGCAGTGACTGAATTTGTCAGCGCTGCTCTGGTTTATTCCGGGCAATATTCAGAGGCGGCTCTCATGCACGCGATTTCCGAGACGCTGAGCAAATCCGATGCAGCCTTGGCTATAATGAAATCTGCCGGATCAAAGATTGCTGAAAAAAATCCCAAATTTGCACATATGATTGAAGCTGCAAGCTCTTTTCTTTCAAAAAAGAAAGAGGCGCCGGAAAAGCTAGCCGAAAGCATGCCAAGCGCGTTTGCAAAACTTGATCTGGAAAGTGTGCCGACCAATGAATAATAAACAGCAATTCGCAGAGCTCGCGCAAAAACTTGTGAAACTTGGTGAAAATCAGAACGAGTTTGATTTTTGGTTGAAGATTTTCGATGATCTCGCAGAGGAAAAACAGCGCGAGCTCATAAAAATGATGCTAGCTGAGCTTGAACAGCTGGAGAAAATCAAATAACCTCTGCTATGGGAACGCGCAGAAATATTTTCCTCTGGGTGCTTTACGATTTTGCAAACTCGATTGTTTCAATCGTGTTTTTCCTTTATTTTGCACAGTGGGCAGTGATTGACAGCGGTGTTTCGGATTTTGTTTTCAACCTGACATTTACTGGCTCGGCCTTTTTATTGCTCCTCACCGCGCCGCTGGTCGGGGTCATGCTTGATAAATATTGGCGGCGCATCAGCGGCCTGCGCTATGCGACTGCTGCTGGGGCAATCCTTTATGGCATCTGCGCTTGCTTTGCGCTCTCGGGCATGGCAGGCCCGGCGCTGATATTTTTTACGCTCGGCCTTTTTTCTTATCAGCTGTCCTTTGTTTTTTACACTCCGCTTATCAATGATATAGCCACTCCGGAAAAAAGAGGTTCTATCTCAGGCCTCGGCATTGCTGCCAATTATCTCGGGCAAATCGCCGGTCTCGTTATGGTGTTGCCGTTTTCTGCCGGCACTTGGGATTTTTTTAGCGCTGGCCCTCGGGCTGAGACATTGCTTCCCGCGGTTTTGGTGTTTTTTATTTTGTCCCTGCCCATGCTTTTATTTTTTCAGGAACCCAAACGCGCTCAGGCTGGGATTTCCGCGAAATCCGTGGGTAAAAATTTCCTGAGGGAAACCAAAGCGCTTTTGGCGTTTCCCAGTGTGACTTGGTTTCTCCTTGCTTTCTTTTTGTTCAATGATGCGATACTAACCGCCATGAACAATTTTCCGATTTTCATGGAGCAGGTCTGGGGCGTTTCTGATACAATCAAAACTTATTTATTGCTGGCGATCCTCATCACCTCTGCCTTGGGCGGGGGGCTTGCCGGTTTTGTGGCAGATCGGCTCGGGCATAAGCGCACCTTATTTGTGGTGCTTGTCGGCTGGCTAGTGCTACTACCCGCGTTAGCCTTGCTAACCAATTTTAAGATTATGGTAATTGTTGCTGTGTTCATGGGTTTTTGGTTTGGCGCAAATTGGGCTGTGTCGCGCTCGGTGATGTCTTTTGTAGCGCCTCTGGGCCGGCACAACCTGGCCTTTGCCTATTACAGTCTGGCGGAACGCGTTTCTGCTTTACTTGGTCCAGTGGTCTGGGGCATTGTGGTCACCAGCCTTGTCTCTATAGGATCTGACCGCTACCGTTATGCAGTCTTGGCGATCACCGGATTTATCCTGCTCGGGCTATTCGCGCTCGCGCGCGTCCATGACGACAAAAAACCCCTCCAAGATAATCTCACTACTATATATATCGCCCGCCACGGGGAAGCAGAATGGAATGTCAAAGGCTTTATAATCGGCCAATCTGAAACTTCGCTTACTGACAAAGGGCAACAGCAAGCTAGAGATCTAGCTCGTGAATTAGAGAATGTGGAATTTGATGCGATCTTTTCTTCAGATTTAGAACGCACCAGGCACACTGCAGAAATAGTCGCACTTCCAAGACATCTGCCTGTGAATACTACGGAACTACTTCGGGAGCGAAATCTTGCCAGATTTGAAGGCGGGCAGTGGGATAGATTGGGTGATCTTTTCGACATTCTATTGAAACATCCTCACACTACAGAAGAGGACAATCAGAAACTGGCAAGAGAAGGAATAGAGACGAGCTTGGCCATGATCGGTAGATTCCTAAATTTTGTCAGGCAAACCACCGCGGCTTATCCGAGAAAAACTATTTTAGCAGTGTCTCATGGCGGCATGATGCGCCTTCTGCTCGCGCATTTAGGCTATGCAGAAAAATTGCCGCCTCGATCTATGGCCAACTCAGGATACATCAGGCTGCGTACAAACGGCACAGATTTTTTTATTGACGAGGTCAAAGGAGTGAAAAAGCCGTAAACTAAAACACCCAGCCGCGCATTTCTGCAAAACAGGCTGGGGTTAGTTCGCGAAGATTTTTCGTGAAATGAAATACGCGATAGTGGTAAGCGTGACGCTTGTAATGACTTGGGCGGCCATGTACCAGAGACCGCCGTGCTCCACTAGGGTGTAAAGCATGGCCATGTTAGCAACGAATATCCCAACACCCATGCACGTATAGAGCGCCGCTTGATTGAGCGCGTTAGCTCGGCTTTTCTCCCCGAACGTCCAAAATCTATGGAGAATAAAGGTCAAGCTGAAGCTCACTGTTCTGCCGATAACAGCAGAAGCGATGTACCATACGCCCGCCCAATCGGTCAGCGTGTAAAGTATAAGATAGTAGAGGGTCACCCCGACACTGCCTGCGCTCAAAAATCGAAGAATCTGCGAAGATCTGTGCGAAACCGGCATCTTATCCTCCTCTCGAGTTGCAAACCATAGTATCATAAGGGTTTGCGAATTTCAATTGCCTTCTAGCGGCTATTTTATTTTAGGAATATTATTAGTCTATGAGATTCGATCCTCTAACCAAAGCCAGTTTGTTTCGTTTCAAACTCTATCCTAAGGATTTCGCGTTGGTAAAGAAGTTTTACGAAGAAACTTTAAAATATCCAATATTCCATGAATGGGATGACGGGGAACAAAGCCGCGGGGTGATGTTTGATAGCGGATCCGCGATCATTGAGCTCCTTTCTCATCATGGCCGATATGTTCCAGTCGCTGGCTGTAATGTGTCGCTCGAGGTGGTAAATGTCTGGAAGCTTGCGGAATATCTGAAAGCGCAGAGAGCTCCGGTTGTGCAGGACCTCACGGATAATTCCTGGGGTGATACGTCATTCAAGGTCAGCGATCCTGAGGGGCTTGAGGTTACCTTTTTTACCGAAACTGCAAAAAAGACCCGTGAGAAAGAGTTTTTTTCTTTCAATACCATTATGCAGATCGGGCTGACTGGATTTACCATGTTGGGATTCATATTGACTTCATTGAAGCTCCCGCAATATGGTCTTCTCGCTAATCTAATTTCTGAATTTTTTTGGATCTACGCGGGCTATAAAGCCTGGAGGAGCGCCAATCAATTCGGGATCTTCATCACTACCATAGTCATTACCCTCATCGTCATCAACGGAGTAATCAACTATTGGTTTTTGTGAAAAAAGGATATTAATGGATTATAAAATTATTTTAACTGGCATCGGGATTGTGATAGGGTTTGTATCTTATGCTTCTTATTTCCGAGGAATTTTTCGCGGCCAGACCAAACCGCATGTGTTTTCTTGGCTCGTGTGGACTATTATCAACTGGACAGCTTTTTTTGCACAGCTTGTAAAGGGCGGCGGAGCAGGATCCTGGATCACGGCCTCGAACGCTTTGCTTTGCACATTGGTTGCGGCCATTGCTTTATCTCGCGGTGAAAAAAACATCACTAGAAGCGATTGGTACGCTCTTTTCGGTGCCATGGGAGGAATTGTTGTCTGGATTATCACTAGAAATCCGTTGACTGCGGTGATTTTGATCAGCATTGTTGACTGTTTTGCGATTTATCCGACGTTTCGCAAAACTTATCTGAAGCCATACGAGGAAAATCTATTTTCTTGGAGCATTGATTTAATCAAATTTATTCTTCAGCTTTTTGCCCTCAAGTCGTTCAATCTGACAACTGCGTTATTTCCCATTGTTATCATAGTAAATGATGCTGCGCTGACAGCGATGATTATTCTCCGCAGAAAGAGTATAATTAAACCATAAATATGAAAATCAACGAAGAAGAACTAAAAAAGAAATTGAGCGCTGAGGAATACGCAGTGCTGCGCGAGGGCGCGACAGAACCTGCGTTTACCGGGCAGTATGTGGATACGCATGAGGACGGCATGTTTCATTGCAAAGCTTGCGGGCAAGCGCTCTTTTCCTCAGAAGCCAAATTTGAAAGCGGTACTGGCTGGCCGAGTTTTACCGATCCGGTGAATGCCGAGCATGTCGAATTGATTTCTGACGATTCACATGGAATACATAGGACTGAAGTGAGGTGCATAAACTGTGGCTCGCATTTGGGGCACGTGTTTGATGAGCCTACTCCGCCCTCTGGGCTACGAAGGCCAGGTGGCCCGAAGTATTGGACAGGCAAGCGGTTTTGTATTAATTCGTGCGCCTTGGATTTTAAGGAGAAATAGATTTGGTATTATTCCCCCTCCTCGTGAGGAGGGGCTAGGGGAGGTCTAGTGAATTTGAGAAGCGCAAAATCAGGTTTTCGCAAAACGATCCCACTTCGTAGAAAATTACGTGTAGAGATGACGCCAGCTGAAAAATTATTCTGGTCAAAAATCGCTAACAGACAATTTTCGAACTTGAAATTTCGCAAACAGCACGGGATCGGCAATTATATTGTCGATTTTTATTGCCCAGAAAAGAAATTAATTATTGAGATTGATGGCGATAGCCACGCGGATTCTAAAACTGATCCAGCACGATCTAAATATCTTGAAAATCTGGGCTATGAGATAGCCAGATACAACAATCGCGATGTGTTGTATAATATTGATGGTGTTTTCGAGGATTTATTAACTAAATTAAGTTCACTATGACCCCCCTTAAGTCCCCCCTCATGAGGGGGGAAAGAGAGGGGTCGCGCCCTCACTCACGAGGAGGAGAATAAAATCATATGGGAGAGATTCCGGCAAACGCCAAACGGGCGTACAAAGGAAAAATATTTGAGATCTGGCAGTGGGAGCAGAAAATGTTTGACGGCTCCACCGAGGTTTTTGAGATGCTCAAAAGGCCGAATACTATCCAGATTATCGCTACTGTGAAAAAGAAAATTTTAGTTACCCGCGAGGAGCAGCCTGAACGGCCGGTTCGTGAGTTCGGTTTGTATGGCGGCCGCGGCGAGGAGGGCGAGGAGCCGCTAGAAACTGCCAAGCGAGAACTGCTCGAAGAGTCAGGAATGGAGTCAGACCATTGGGAGCTATGGAAAACTTATCAGCCGTTTGTGAAAGCGGAATGGACGATTTATGTGTTTATTGCCCGCAACTGCCGCAAGGTCGCCGAACCCCGCCTTGATAACGGTGAAAAAATCGAGCAGCATGAGATTGGTTTTGAACAATTTGTAGAAAAGGTTACTGACGACAGCTTTTGGGCACCCAGTTTTTCCAATGATATTTTACGGCTCAAGCTTGAGGGCCGGCTGGACGAATTCAAAAACAAACTTTTTAAATAAAAAATGGTTTCAAAAAAACTTTTTTGGCTGCACGAATTGGTTGATTTTACGTTATTGACCGGAACGCTTCTCGGAGTCTGCGGTACATATTGGGATATCCAATATCATATTGATTTTGGGCGCGACAGTTTTTGGATCAACCCGCACCTGATGGTTTACGGCGGAGTCGTGCTGGTATTTGCCGGTTCACTGTTGGGTTTGTGGAATGTCAGGAAGATAGCTGATAAAAAACTGCGCCGCAGATTATCGTGGGCTGTTGGCGTAATATTTGTCGCGGTAATTTCGCAAATTCTCGCCGCGCCGATTGACGATCTGTGGCACAGAATATTTGGTCTGGACATTACGGTTTGGAGTCCGCCGCACGTGCTTTTGTTGCTTACGGGTTTTCTGATTGCCTTGAGTTTTATTTATTTTCAGCGCCTTTACCTGCATGTGACGCGTCTTGACCGGGTGGGCAGATTTACCAGTGATGAATTCAAGCTGGAGCTGATGTTCGCGATCGCGCTGGTGGGCCTGAGTATTTTTGTGGCGGAATATGAATATTTTCGCACCATTCCCGGCTATCACATCTCGCATCAGCGGCCGAATTTTCTTTATCTATCAATCCTGGCAGTTCAGTTCAGCTTCATGCTGACCTTGGCGAAAGTTTTGGTAAACAACAAAGGCGTCGCGACCAGAATCGCTGCGCTATATTTTATTATCCGCTTCGCCCTCAGTTTGATACTGTTTTCGGGTGATTCTTGGCCGATTTTCCCGCCGCTCGTAATCCCCGCCGCGATGTTCTATGATTATTTGCTGAGTAAGAACAGCGCAGAAAATTTGAAGCGATTTCTGCGCGCGACCGCGGTATTTGTTTTTGTTTTTTACTTGGTTCAGAATATTTATCTGCCGCAGTTGGGCATCGGCCGGTTTGCCGAAATGGACATTGCGGTTTTGGTTTTCACTCTGGCATTTTCCTTGTGTGCCGCGTTGGTTGCTTACAAAGCTGGCCGCAGAATCCTTAAGCATGTAAATTCATGATTTTTGAACAAGAACCGGAAAATTTTCAGTCGGAATTCGATCTCGCAACCTGTTTTATTGAACATGAAGGAGAGATTCTGCTACTCCTGCGGCAGCCGTGGGAAACAGATGGCAGCACATGGTGTCTGCCAGGCGGCATGGTTGACCCAGGCGAAACTCCAATGCAGGCAGTGATCAGAGAAATCAAAGAGGAAGCGTCAATCGATCTGCCGGTAGAGGCTCTACAATTTGTCAAAAAAGTCTTTGTTCGCAAACCAGATCGAGAATTTGTAATGCACTGTTTTTATATAAATTTTTTGGAGCGTCCAGAGGCCAAAGCCAACCCTGACGAACACAGTGATTTCAAATGGATTAAGCCTCAGGATGCTCCAAGCCTCCCGCTTATTTCCGACGGCTTGCAGACAATTGAGTTGTTTTTGAAATGGAAGAGTGAGACATAGGATTCGCGGCCGCGAAGTCTGTGGGTCACTAGTAAATAAAATTCATAATCATGATTGATTCACTCAAAAAAGATATTCGGCTATATTACGCATTTTGTTTTTTCATCGGTTTTTACGTGGCCAATGGCACGGCTGTCTTGTTCGCGCAAAAGCTGGGTCTCGCCTATTCGCAGATTTTCACGCTCACTGGCGTTTACATGCTGATGTTCATTCTGTTCGAGGTTCCCACGGGCGCGTTTGCGGATCTCATGGGACGCAAAAAAACCATCATCCTCGGCTGCATTATGCTCGCTGTGGCCGCGATTGCCAGCGGCGCCAGTAACAATTTCTGGCAATTGTTTGCCAGCTATTTTTTGTGGGCGTGCGGTTTTTCCCTTATTTCCGGGGCAAGCGAGGCTCTTTTGTATGATCGCGTCGCAGATGAACAGATGTTTGGGCAGATTATCGGCAAGGCTGGATTTTACGCGATTCTCGGCACTGCCTTGGCCGGAATTGTTGGGCCGTACCTTTTTAATCTCAATTTCCGATGGGCGTATTTTGGATCAAGCCTCACCTTTGGCCTTGCCGCGCTGGCAGTGAGTTTTTTTCACGAAGCGCATTTTGAGGCAAAAGGCTTTACAATACGCAATCATCTAGAGCAAATCAAAGCTGGCGTTAAAATCGGCTATTCGAATAGGTTTATTTTGTGGAGCACTGGCATCCTAGCCCTGGTATTCGCTATTTCTTATACTTTCAGCAACACATATCAGCCATACCTTGTGAACATCGGTTTTCCGGTGGCGCAGTTTAGTTTCATTCTGCCTGTCATGTTTGTGATGCAGGCTGTTGGCGGCTGGTCGTTTGGTAAATTTTTAAAGTTTGGGGAAAACAAGATTTTCTGGCTGGGCATATTAGGAATCGGGCTGGCCGTCTCGGCACTCGGCGTGTTTCCTTTCAAATGGGCGCTTGTGATCGTGTTTGCCTACATGTTTTTAGAAGGAATCGCGCGGCCCCTTGTTAGCACTTATGCGAATCGCTACATTGCGAGCAGCCACCGCGCCACTGTGATCTCTGTGCAAAGCATGATCGGCACCATGACTGCGGCCGTAATGCTCTTTCTCATCGGGTTTCTCACGGACCGCATTGGCGTGACGCACATCCTCATTGTCCTGGGCGGGTTTGTCCTGGCCGTCGGTTCATTGCTTTTGATTTTCAAGCCTAAAGATCAATGATAAAAGTCTTAATCCTCCATACCTCGGTCGGGCATGGCATAAAAATCACGGCGCAGAATATTTACGCGCGGCTCGTGAAAAGCGGGAGGTTTGAGGCGCGCATCGAGGATTTCCAGGAACTGGAACGCGGGATGTTCGCTATGGTTTTGGAAAAGATATATTTTTTCTTTACCGAGACCTTTCCGTTTATTTGGGGTTGGGTTTATTCCGAACGAGTCGCCACGTTCACTATTCCTCTGCGGCCGCTGATTTCTTCTTTCAAGTATAAAAGAACCCTCAAGCTCATTGAGAAATTTGAGCCCGACATAATCATCAGTACGGAAACCTCGCCGACTGGCATTGTTTCCTATCTTAAAACTCGCGGACTATATAGTGGCAAGCTCGTAGTCGCATTTTCCGACTATCATCTGCACCGTTTTTGGCTCTACGATGAGGTTGATTTATATTTGTGCAATATTGGGGAGCAAGCGATTGAATTGAAAAAACTTGGCGTAGCACCGGAACGCCTGGCTGTCACCGGCATGATCGTTTCAGAAAAATATTTACAAAAAGTTTCGCGTGAAGATGCCGCGAAAAAATTCGCCCTCGACTCGCGAAAAAAAGCTGTGCTGGTTTCCGGGGGCCGCCGCGGCCTACAGGCTTCGGTACAAATTGTTATGGATTTACTGGCCAGCCCTGTGCCGTTTCAGATCGCTGTGGTGACCGGCAAGAATGAAGAATTAAAGAAACAGCTCGAAGAGCTGAAACCTACGCCGGAACATGATTTAAAAATTCTCGGTTACGTTACAGACCAGGAGGTGCTGATGTCTGCCGTGGACGTGCTTATTTCTAAACCGGGCGGTCCGACGATTGCCGAGGCTGTGGCCAAGGGTTTGCCCATTGTAGTGACGGACGCGCATCCCGGGCATGAGACGCTAAATATGAAGTACTTGGAGCGCCATAACATTGCTTTTCATGGGCGAAATCCGGCAGAAGTGGCGAAACTCGTGGAAATGATTCTGCGCGGCGAGGTAAAGTACGATAAAGCCGAGGCTTTTGAAAAGATAATCAAGCCGAAAGGCAGTGTCAGCTTGACTGATGCCTTGTCGCGTTTTAATATGAATCTATGAATCCCGTTAGAAATTTCTAGTAATTCAATACGTGGAGCAACATTAATCATTTATTTCCAACAGGGTGAATATATTCAAGAAAATTTTTGGCACAGAAGATGACGAGACAGTAGAGATACAAGGGGCTGAAACGGATGCGGAAGATAGTGAAGAAAGCGCGGAAGGACAGCTAGCTCTCGACATCTATCAAGACAAAGACAATATTGTGGTCAAATCCACGATTGCCGGTGTAAAGCCTGAGGACTTGGATATTAGTATTGAGAACGATCAGGTTACGATCCGCGGCGAGCGCAAACAGGATACTGAGGTGAAGGGCGAGGATTATCTCATGCAGGAATGTTACTGGGGCAGTTTTTACCGAAGCTTTGACCTGCCGGTTGAGGTGGACGTGGACAAAAGCGTGGCAGACATCAAAGACGGGATTCTTACATTGATCCTGCCCAAAGCCTCACGGTCCAAAACGAAAAAGGTCAAGGTTAAAACCCAGATGGAATAGTGGGAGTCAGTAAATAGAAAGTGAATAAGTTGCAAGTAAAAAACTGGTTTGCGCCAGTTTTTTGAATTTAGTCGTTGAGCTTCAATGCGTGGCGGATTTCAAACATCTGCTGTTTTAGTTTCGCTACATCCTTACGCACATCAAGCATTTCCACGATTTCCCCAAGCTGACGATCAACACCGTCAAAACCTTCTTTGACCATGCGTGCCAATTCCTCAGTTTTGTCGCTAATATGTGTTTTTAATTCCTCTGTTTGCTGATCAAGGGCAGTTTTGGTTACTAAGTTGCCTAATTTCTGATCGAGATCAGTTTTAGTAACCAGTGTATCGAGTTTTTGGTCAAAGTATTCTTTCGTAAGTTCTGCCATATAGAAAATATTAAGGGTAATTTAAAGATTACCACCAATCGCAAATTTGTCAAACAGGCTTCTCCCGGATTTTCCCTCCCCTTGAGGGGGAGGGATTGAGGGAGGGGTGTCAGAAGCAAAAGGCAAAAAAGAGTAAAAGACCCGAGAATTATAATAATGGTTTTTTGAAAATGACTCATAGAATTCACGACCGTGAATCCTATGAGTTACCGTGAAAAGTTCGATTAAATAAAAAAGGGCAAGAGGTGCGAGCTCGCGATCTCTTGCCCTTTTGGATCTGAACGGTTCAGACTATGCGTCGAGATCAATGTATCCTACGGGTACCAAATACATGTCCGTGAAATAAAACTTTCGATTCAAAATGGTCCCGAGGAATGCCATGTCATCGAAATCAGTGCTCTTCTCAGCACCGAGTCCCAGGACGACATAGGTTTTCTTTTTATATACCACGGTCATTCCGGCCCGGAGTTTTTTGCCGCGGAGTTGTGCGAGGATTTCTTCGGGGATATCTGCGGCCTTTCCCTCGCCTCGATATTTCCATTTTATTATCTTATTTTTCGGGAAAGGGAAAGCGTGCAGTTTTGCGACGAACGATTCATAGTACAACAGAGATGCAAACGTTGGTCCGCCATTGGGGTCGCCGAGGGTGCCTTCCATTCGATCGCGCTCGACTGCACTAAGAAGCGCGCGGCGCTGCAGTGCCGAGTACGGGACACGTAAGGGCGTTGGCACTTCTGAAAACAGCGGTGAAAAGCCTTGTCTCAAGCCTTTTAAAACGGCTTTATTGTTGGTCCAGGTGATCAGGTATTTGAGGTCAGGGTCAGAACACGCGCAAATTGCCGGCCAGTTGCGATGGTATTCGGTCATTGGTCGCTCCTTTCGATTTTTCGGGAAAACGATTGCAGTAATAGAAGAGTATAATTTAGCATTTCAAAAAGAAAAAGGCAAGACTCGAAAGTCTTACCCAAGGGCAACATGGATTCACTTACTTCACGGCCGTGAAGTAAGTGAATCCATGTAAAAATTGAATTAAAAAACAAAAAAGGCAAGAGAGGCGAATGTGCGATTCGCGATCTCTTGCCCGAACGGCAGTTGCCAAGCGCCGCGTTAATCCAGGTTCACGACATGCATGATACCACGCCGTCGTGCTTCTTGTTTTACCCGTCTTTCAAAATCCGGTAATGCTTCGGGTTCGATATCCTCAATTACAGTAAATACTTTATCAATATTGGCTGATGCCGGCCAGGCTCCTTGGTAAGGATCGCGGTCTTGGTCTGGAAATGATCTGGAGGCGTAATGCTTTCCGCTCATTTTTATCACTGTGATTTGGATTTTCATGCAAACTCCTTTTGATTCAGAGCACTATTGCTCTTCAAAAGAAACAAAACTTAATTTCCTTTGAAGAGCGGGCAAGAAATTCAGAGTGAGAATCTCTTGCCGGCGGTGATTTGTTATGCATAAGTCCTCCTTATGTCAGCGGTCGAACGGCATGAGCCGGTTCGCCAGTTTTGCGAGAGTCGGACCGAGTCCCTTGCCGCCCTGCGGGAAGAGCGGATTGTTGGGACAGCGGCCGATGAGTTTGAAGACAGCGATGATGGCGAGGTAGAAGACATTCACCATATGCCGATGCCCCACGCGCGGATGGGTCAGCCTGCTTGCGCAAGCCGCGAAATCGAGGTTGTAGAATAGGGACGGATTAGCCAGAAGCTTGGCGATCCGGCCATTGCCGCGGTTCCAACCCTCGTTGCCAGGCACGACCTCTTTGTTGAGGTAAGGCCTGATGTCCACGCCTTTCGGCCAGGTGAACACGTAGCGGAGAGTGTTGAGGAAGAGTTTGGATAAGGTGGCGAGGTTATCCTCCTGATAACCCATCACGATCAGGATCTCCGTGCGGATGCCCATTTTGTGGCAGGTGGCCAGGCACATTGGAACGTCGTCTTCGGCATTGTGAGTTTTTTTCTGGACTTTCCAGATTTCCTCAGTGCCGTCAACGCCAAAGCCAATGCAGTAGAGCCCGGCATTCCTGAGTATGGTTTCGAGACCCGGAACCGCACGTTCGGCTCTGAGAAACGAACTCACACAAGAAAGGCAGCGAACTTTGAATCTGATCCCAGTGTCCCTTGTGATTTTCGCCAGAATCTCCAGATGCTGTTTAACAGTGAAGGGATTCTGAAAAAAATCGAGGGAGGATGTGTAGCAGGACAGTTCCGAGATGCCGAACTCGAACGCTTTGGCCGCAAGGTAGTGCATATCAGATTCAAAGATGCTGATATGCACGTGCTGTTCTTTCATGGCTTTACGCGCGGCGCAAAAGACGCACTGGAACACACATCCTTGAGAGATCACAAGCGTGAATTCGGTTGAGAGATACTGTCTGAGCCTCTTGTCTCCCATTGTTTGCCAGACCGGGAGCATGGGGGCTTCTGACCACTCTGGCAAATCGGACGGTGAGCAGCCTAAGGCTTTAGCCAAATCAGTTTTGTTTTTGACCTGAACTGCTCTTTCGCCATAGATTGCGGCGAACTCTCTCTCAGACAATCGTTCGATCACCTGCCCCCCGAGCAGGATCGGAGTTTTTGGAACAAGCCGCTTCATGCGGTCAATGAATTCCAAACTTGAAGGGATGAAAGGCGCGCCGACCAAGGACACACCTATAAAATCCGTAGCAGCAAATTTGTCCTGGAGCTGGTCTTCATCATCAAGGTTGAGATCAATCACCTCGACCTTGTGGCCTGCCGCAACGAGCACGGAAGCTGCACTGCAGAGCGATCCATTCATGAATGTCTGAGACTTGCCATAGGGATAGCGAAGGGTAACAAGAACAATGTTAAGCATGTGTGCTGTTGTGGTCATATATATGTCCTCCAGGATTTTGTTAGGTACATCAAATAGGGCTGATTCCATATTTGAACTGCTGAGTATATATCACTTTTTATGAAATGTCAATACTTATCGTCATTTTGAGAGCTAAATTTTAGCTAATTAGAGATAAAAATAGACACAAAAAGAATATTGTGGAAAGATATTGACACAATTCAAAAAAGGGTGTATGATTAAGAAGACAAATATTCACCCCTCCCTCAGTCCCTCCCCCTCAAGGGGAGGGAAGAATGCAAAGATGTTAAATACTGAAGCGCCAATCTATAAAAGCCTTATTTCCCTGGGTTTTAGCGATAAAGAGGTCAGGGTCTACCTGGCTGTGCTGGAATTGGGCAGGAGTACTGTGGCGAGGATTGCCAGGAAAGGGGAGATTAACCGCACGACCGGCTATGACATTCTCTCTGACCTGGCGGCCAAGGGATTGGTGAGCATTTCTGGCAAAGAGCCGAAACAGGAATATGCGGCGGAATCGCCGGATAGCATCAAAAAACTGCTCGAGGCAAAGCTCGAACAGGATAAAAAGAAATTAGAGGCCGCATCGAAAGATTTAATTCCGCAATTGAAGTCCATACATAATGTGAGCCAGCGGCCGCAAGTCAGATTCTACGAAGGCGTCGAAGGCTTGAAACAGGTTTATGAGGATACGCTTACCTCACATGAGCCAATCCGCGCTTATGCGAATGTGGACGATATGCATAAAGGCGTGCCGAATTATTTTCCTGAATATTACCGCCGCCGTACACGCAGCAAAATCAAAATCCGCGCGATTGTGCCGGCAAACGAAGCTGGAAGAGAGCGCGCCAGCCGCGACACGGAAGAAATCCGCGAATCAGCGCTGGTACCGCCGGACAAATATTATTTTTCTCCGGAGATAAACATTTACGATGATAAGGTGATGATTGCCTCCTGGCGGGAAAAGCTCGGCATTATCATCGAAAGCAAAGAGATCGCTGAAGCCATGAAAACTATTTATGAACTATCCTGGGCCGAGGCTAAAAGATTCGGTGAAAAGCTAAAAATTGAAGTTCCCAAAGGGCAGAGCGAAATTGTTTGATCCCCCGACGAGCTCGGGACAAGGTTTTGTGGTAGAATAAAACAACTAATACATGGCGAAGAAACGAAAAATCAAAGTCAGGGGAGAAGGCGAACTGCCCGAGTTCAAATTATCACCGGGAGTAAAGCGCGGGATTCTGATCGTTATCTTTTTAGTGCTGGCTGTGATTTCCTTTTTGGCGTTTTTTGAACAGGCCGGGCGGTTTGGGGAGATTCTCAACAAGATTTTGGGCCTGCTGTTTGGCCAGGCCGCGCTCGTTTCGCCGCTGATCTTTTTTGCGCTGGCCCTCGCCCTGTTTCTAGCCGCACGGCGCGATGTCAATGATGAAGAAGAAACACCGTCCTCAAATCTGCGCATTTACATTGGCGCCGGCATTCTCACTGTGGCTCTAACCGGGCTTTTGCATTTGCTGGAACTGCGGACTAGCCCGGAAATGGGATTTGAACTCGTAAAGCTTGGGTCAGGAGGCGGATACATTGGGGTTTTATCAAGCCTGCCGCTGTTTAGTTTTCTGGATTTTTGGCCGACATTTGCAATTTATGTCGCAGGGCTGATCATTTCCGTTATTTTATTTTTCAATATAAACATCGCCGCGTTGTTTAAGCGGCGCGAGCGGGAAGAAAATGAGCCGTTGGGTAAGAAAATGCAAAGAGAAGTGATGGCTGATATCAAGATCAATAAAATGCAGACTGCTGGGTTTAATGTGTCCAAAGTTCCAGCCTCCTCTGCGGTCGATACGGTAGAGGATGAGGAGGAAAATCGTCCCATTAAAGTAAACAAGCCTGGCGATCTGCCGGCCAACACGGCCGTGGCGGCAGCGCTTGCCGGGGGGACACTTCTGAATAAATTCAAAAAAGGCAATTGGCAATTGCCGCCCCTGGATATTTTGGAAGATTCGCATACTGAGGTGGACAGCGGCAACATTGAGGCGAATGTCAGTATCATTCAGAAGACTCTGGCGGATTTTGGCATTGATGTAGAAATGGGCGAGGTCAATGTTGGCCCTACAGTTACGCAGTATACTTTGCGGCCCGCACAAGGCATCAAGCTCTCGCAAATTGCTGCTCTGCAAAATGATCTGGCGCTGGCGCTGGCTGCAAGTTCCATCAGAATGGAACTGCCGATTCCCGGTAAAGCTCTCGTGGGCATTGAGATTCCGAACAAATCTACTGCGATCGTGCGCGTCAAAGATGTTATTTCCACGGATAATTTTGCGGGACACAAATCAAATCTGGCGTTTGCGCTTGGGCGGGACGTAGCCGGGCATCCGATTGTTTCCGACCTGGCCGCCATGCCGCATTTGCTCATTGCCGGCGCGACCGGTACAGGCAAGAGCGTGGGCATCAATTCGCTTCTCATTAGTTTGCTTTATCGCAACAGTCCGGAAGAATTACGCATGATAGTCATTGACCCAAAACGGGTCGAGCTAAATCTTTATAACGGCATCCCGCATCTGCTCACGCCAGTGGTTACAGATCATGACAAGGCAGTCAATGCTCTGAAATGGGCGGTCGCGGAAATGGACCGCAGGTATAATCTGCTGGCGGAGGCAAAAAAGAGAAATATTTTGGAATACAACTCCAAGGCTGAGGACAAACTTCCTTATATAGTAATCGTGGTGGACGAACTGGCGGACCTCATGGCTGTGGCGCAGGCAGACGTGGAGGCCGCGATCGTGCGTCTTGCGCAAATGGCCCGCGCAGTCGGCGTACATTTGGTGGTAGCCACACAGCGGCCGAGCGTGGATATTATTACGGGGCTTATTAAAGCTAATATTACTGCCCGCATGGCGTTCGCGGTGGCAAGCCAGGTGGATTCGCGCACCATTCTCGATATGTCAGGCGCGGAGAAGCTTCTTGGAGCAGGCGACATGCTCTATATTACGGCTGAGCTGGGTAAACCCAAGCGGGTGCAAGGTTCTTTTATTTCTGAGCGCGAGGTCAAAGCTGTGGTGGATTTTGTTTCGGGGCAGGCAGGTACCGTGGAATATTCTGCGGAGATTTTGGAAAAACAGCGGCCAGGGACCGCGCTCGGCGGCAGTTGGGCTTCTGATGATGAAGGCGGGGATGACATGATGGCCGAAGCCGTGGAGGTCGTAAAAAATGCGGGCAAAGCCTCTGCTTCTTTGCTGCAGCGCCGCCTGCGTGTGGGCTATGCGCGGGCCGCGCGTCTCTTGGACCTTATGGAAGAGCAGGGCGTGATTGGTCCGGCGGACGGTGCTAAGCCCAGAGATGTGTATGTGGCCCCGGCCGAAGGCGATGGTGTATCCAGGGAAGAAGGTTACGGACACGAAGATGAAAATTGATTTGGCCCTACGAATTACTAATCAGCACGAATATACGAATCCGGTTCGTATATTGGCAACTATTCGTAATTCGTAGGGAATATGGCTTTTAAAACCAAACCAGTAAAAATCCAAACCTTGTCCGAACAGCTAGTTGCGTTACGCAACCATCTTGGTGTGAGCGTGCAGGAGATTTCCAAGGTCTCGAAAATTCCGCCAAAATATTTAGAAGCCCTGGAACAGGGCGATTACGCAAGTCTGCCATCCCCTGTATACGTGAAAGGATTTTTGAAAATGCTTTCGCGGATTTATCGGGCCTCCGAGGCAAACCTTGCGGCGCTTTATGACGCGGAAAAAATACTCAATGATAATATTAAAACTAAACCGGAAAAACTGCGTAATCCTCTATCAAGTTTTGTATTTAGTCCTCGGACCGTAGCGTTGGGCGGTCTGGCGATTGCGGGGATTGCCAGTCTTTCCTATCTGTATTTTCAAATCAGCTCTGTTAAAAAACCTCCGCGACTTGAGGTGTTTTCTCCTCAGCAAAGCGGCCCTCTGGAAACAAGCCTGATCACGGTTGCGGGCAAAACAGAAGCGGGTGCGGCTGTGTTTTTGAACAATCAACCAGTGGTCGTTGACGTGTCAGGCGAGTTTCGAGAAAACCTCAGCCTGGCGCCCGGCACTAACCAGCTCGTGATCAAGGCAGTGAGCAAATTCGAAAAGGAAACCGTGATAACGCGCTCTGTGGTTATTGTTGAAAAACAAATTGCCGGAGTATTTGACGGTCAGAGTGCATCCACTACGCCCGAGATGATGTCTGGCGTTGAGCTGGAAATAAAAATCGGACCAGAGGCTTCCTGGGTCAGCATTATGGCTGACGGCCGCGATGAATTTACCGGCACAATGCTTGCCGGATCAGCCAGAACCGCCAGGGGGAATAATATTAAGGTAAACACCAGCAATGCTGGCTCTACGCGAGTGATTTTGGGCGGCCGCGACCTTGGCATTATGGGGAAAGAAGGGGAGAGTTTAAAAGATGTTGTATTTACAAAATAACCATGCGAATCAACGTACTTGATCCGTAATTAGTAACTATTCGTAATTCGTAGGGACTGGTATAATATGATATATGGCTAAAACTTCGGAAGAAACTCAAGCAGATATCAAGCACGATTCTCTGGACTCTGCGGTTCAGCAGATCCGGGAGAAATTCGGTGATGGCTCGATCATGAAGCTCAACGAAGCCCGGACCATGAATGTGGAAAGCTGGCCAACTGGCTCTATTTCCTTGGATCTGGCACTCGGCGTGGGCGGCATCCCGAAAGGCCGGGTGGTGGAAATTTATGGTCCCGAATCATCGGGGAAAACCACGCTGACCATGCACATGATAGCCGAGGTGCAAAAACGAGGCGGGCAGGCCGCGTTCGTGGATGCGGAGCATGCCATGGATCCGGATTACGCGCAAAAAATCGGAGTGAAACTCGACGAGATGCTCATCTCTCAGCCGGATACCGGCGAGCAAGCGCTCGACATTGTCGAAACCTTGGTGCGTTCCAATGCTGTTGATCTCATCGTCGTAGATTCCGTGGCCGCGCTTACGCCTCGGGCCGAGATTGAAGGCGAGATGGGTGATAGCCACATGGGATTGCATGCCCGGCTGATGAGCCAGGCTTTGCGCAAACTCACGGCGATTATTTCCAAATCCCGCTCGACTGTTATTTTCATCAACCAGCTTCGCATGAAGATTGGCGTGATGTTTGGCAATCCGGAAACCACCACCGGCGGCCAGGCTTTGAAATTTTATTCCTCAGTGCGTATAGAGGTCCGCAAGTCTGCCCAGATCAAACAGGGCGAAAAGGTCATCGGCAACCGGGTGAAGGTCAAGGTCGTGAAAAACAAAGTCGCGGCTCCGTTTCGGACCTGCGAGTTTGATATCATGTGGAACGAAGGCATTTCTTATTCCGGCGACCTTCTTGATACTGGAGTGGCGCTCGCTGTCATTGGCAAAACCGGCAACACTTATCTGTTCGGCGAGGAGCGCCTCGGAGTGGGCCGTGAAACTGCCAAACAGTTCCTGCGCGACACACCCAAAGTCACCAAAGAAATTGATGCGGCCATAAGAAAGGCCGTAAAAGAGGGAAAAGAGGCGGAAGATAATAATTAACAACATTGTTTATGGGATTTGAAAATGAAAATAATCCGGAAAATGAAGCCAAGGCATACGAAATAGCTTCAAAGCTTGATGAGATGGTGGTAGATATTGATATGGCAGTCCTAGAAAAAGCTGTCCGATATATGGGAGCTAATACCAGAGAGTCGTTAAAGAATGCAATTTCAATAGCAGAAAGTAAAGAAAACACCCCAAAGGTAGCGTAGAGTAAATTTCTCAACTGGACAACTGTATCACGATCGTGATACAGTTGTCTTATGTTAGCAAAAAGCAGATTTCATAAACCAGTAGAAGAAAAATTTGCTGAGACAATTTTGGCCGCCGCCCTCGGCGGCATTGCCATGGTTTCACCAGTGGCCGCTGTGGTGGGAGTTTTCGCTGTGGTGGGAGCCGGTCATTATTTGTTCCGTCAGAAGGATTTTAACCATGAGGTTAGGCGTTTGAAAAGAAAAGGATATGTGGCTCTAACAAAAACCGAAAATGGGTGGATAGTTAGAATTTTGAATAAGGGCAAGGCTAGGTATAGAAAAATTCAAATGTCTAATTTGCAACTAGCCAAGTCAGGAGAGTGGGACAGGAAATGGCGGCTGTTCATTTTTGATATCCCGGAGGATATGCGCCATGAGCGAGATTATCTGCGGCGTAAATTGAAACAGCTTGACTTATATAATATTCAGCGAAGCGTCTTTGCCTACCCATTTGATTGCCGTAAAGAGCTATCCTTTGTCGCTGATTATTATAATATTGAAAAGTATACGACCTATGCAGAAGTCAGCTATACTGATATTGATAAAGAATTAAAAAGGCATTTCACAGCTAAGAAAATTTTATAAGACAGCTATATCACGATCGTGATATGTTTGTATTTTGATTAATTCTAGAGACTATGGCGGAATACCAGAAAAAATTTATGGCGGTGGATTTGGAGACGACGGATTTGGATATGAAGCGGGGGCGGATCATGGAGGTGGGTGTTTGCGAGTTTGAATTATATTGTAGCCCCTCGACAAGCTCGGGGACTAAGATTGTTAAGGTGAAGTTTGGAAAAACGTTTTCGTCATTGGTCAATCCGGAAATCGAGCCATCAGAGACCGCACTCGCCATCACCGGCATTAAAAAAGAAGAGTTAAAGACTGCGCCGAAATGGAAAGACCTCAAAGAGCAAGTGACGCAATTTCTCGACGACAGCATCATTGTGGGGCATAATGTCGAGTTTGACCTGGGGTATTTGCGAAACCAGGGATTGCGATTGAAAAATCCATCCCTGGATACTCTGGAGGTAGCGCGCACGCTGGCGCCGCTCTTGGAATCGCATTCTCTGGAATCTTTGGCGGAAAATTACCATGTGCTCAAAGATATCCCGCACCGCGCTCTTGTGGATTGTCAGAACACAGCTCGGGTGCTGGCTGCGATTTTGAATGCGTTTTTGGATTATCCGCAGAAACTGCAGACAGAGGTTAAGCGGGTATTGGGCAAGTCTGATATTAATTTTTTGGATTTGATACAAGATTTGCCAGTGGTTCATAACCCAACCCAGCCTCCCCTTAGCTTAAGGGGAGGAGTCCAGACCCCTACTCAATCTCCCCCTCATGAGGGGGAGAAGAAAGAGGGGGTCATTGACCTTGATTTCGCTGATAAAACGATTTTTTGCTACCCACTGTCGTTTAACCGCATGGGAGAAGCGCTGGCCGATTTGGCCGCACGCAAAGAAAATGCGGTAATCGGCTTGTCGCATAGCGCTTTTTTGGCAGATTTTCGGACGCAAAAACTGGTAAATCCCAGGCTCGCGCTTTGCGAGAAGCGTTTTTCCTGGCTTCTTTTCGAAGAGGCGCTGTCCCCCGAGATGGCGAAAATCCTGGCCAAAGTTCTCATCCTTCGAGAAACCGAGGCGAGCCTTGATCTGTCGCGCATAAAATGGTCGCCGGATGAAATTGGATTTCTGCATTATTTATCCGTGAACCTGGATCTGTGCCATCGGCATGATTGTGCGTATGTGCAGGAGCTTAATAAAAAAAATACCGGGCCGCGGATTGGGGATTTGGAGACTGTGTTTGAACTGGGGAGATTGGGAGTATTGGGTAAATCGGTGAAGTCAATATTATTTGATTTGTCCGCGATTGAGGATGAATTTACCGCGACAACAATGCAGATCTGGAATCTGCGCAAAGTGCGCAATCTGTTTGCGCCGCTTTTTCCTGTGGACGAAGGCCAGCCGAACATGACCGGAGAAATGCCGCCAGAGGTGGGGCAAATGTTAAACGAGTTTGATTTGTTTTTTGGAGTTCTGCATTTAGTGTATCTAAAACGAGATGGAGAATTTTCCGAAAATTTGGTGATTGACGAGCGTGAACGAAACCAGGAACGATTTCAAAAATTGTTTCACCCGGCACATAAATTAAAAGACAAACTGAAGAAATTTGAGATGTATCTCGAGCGCGAGCGGAAGCTGGCGAGCCGTGAATTGCAATTGGAACTTGAAATTTTGAAAACAGCTTTGGCTGCACTGAGTATGTTTTTGGAGATTTTTTTTATTGCCTCAGAGGAATCGACTATTTCCTGGATAAAGTTTAACGCGGACTTTGTGGATCTCAATCTTCAGTCCAGAGATCTGAAACCGGTTTGGGCGGGATTCATAAAAAATTTCTCGTCAATGACCATCGTTGATACGAATCTGCCGGCAGTGTCGCGCGCGTATTTTCAAAAGCGCCTGGGATTGGCGGATTATGTTTACGAGAAATGTTTCGAGCAAATCAAACCCATTTCCGTTCCAGTAAAGATTTTTTCTAAAAATTCCAGCGTCCCTGAGCAAATCGCGTTCGCCCGGAGTTTTTCCGGACGCACACTGCTTTTATTGCCGAATGAGGCCAAGCTTGCCGAGATGTATCAGGCGCTTTCTCAGGTTAGGATGGAAGATGGGACAGAAATTTTTGCTTACAAATTTTCCGGCAGCGTGGGCGCGCTTAAAAAAAAGCTGAAAAATTTTTCCGGAAAGAATCTGATCCTCCTTTTAACGCTTCATGCGCTCGTGAAACATTGGAAAATCCTCCCCGAGCTTCAGAACCTTGTGATCTTCAAGCTGCCTTTTGAAGCGCGCGGTTCCAAACCGCCCCTTTTGGGACTGGATGACCACAGCGCCTTTGTGGATGCTGTACTGCCGCGCGCCATAAACCAGATTCACCGAACCCTGGTTAGCTTTTTGGCTGCCCCGGGAGCCGGCAAACAGGTATTTATTCTCGATCCGCGGATCCTCACTGACTATGACCAGTCATTCATGAAATATTTTCAGGAATTTCCGGATTTTTTAATATCCACAGCACCGAATACGCAATTTTCGCCAACTGAAGCCAAAACTTAGCATTGACAAACTGCGAAATTTCTGCTATTATTGTTCTAGAAATTGAAACTTGCTCCTTGAAATCAAAACAAAAGACAAACAGTCGCCATGAGAGGCAGCTCGATATACGAATTTCGAGTTCCCCCTCCTGACTTACTGTTCGTCGCAGGCGTTCCAACCCGCCTATCTCGAAAAAACAAAAACAAAATGAAAGCGTTATAACCAAAATAGTTATAACAGTTAGGGTTTCCCTAAAAAAACCAAAATAAACAAAAATGTTTGAGGCCCGATTCATCGGACCATAAGAACGGTACAGGAGATGTTCCTTGTAAACAGGTTGGATAATACAAGATTTCCTTTAGGACGACGTAGTGAAGCTTTGTGCCAATTTGCACCCCATTCGCAGGTTCGCGAAATGGGATCCAGGTTGGCGCAAAGCCTCCCTGTTCTGAAGGGGGGCTTATGCCCAGAGATATATTATTTTAATTTAGCTCTATCGTGCATAAGCCTTTTTTTATTGTCCGCTTGCGTTCGTCATTTTGTTTACTATACAATACGTGCATATGAATCACACACTCATCGAAAAAAACAAGAAGCTGCTGGAGCAGGAGAGAACGCGTTTGCAGAGCTTGCTGGCGCGCGTGGAAGACAAAGACGGTCAGCCCAAGTATCCGGATTTTGGAAACTCGGAAGAAGACAATGCCGCCGAGGTTGCGGCCTACGAAACAAACATTGCCGAAGAGCATGATCTGGAGCCAAAGCTGAACCGCGTCATTGCCGCTCTCCAAAGAATTGATAACGGCAGTTACGGACTCTGCAAAGTTGGCGGCGAAGAAATTCCCGAAGCCCGACTCGCCGCGGTTCCAGAAGCAGAGAATTGCGTAGCGCATGACAAAGCTGAGTAGTATTTTTTCGATCGCTGTTTTTGTCGCTGCCGATCAAGCCATAAAATTTTTTCTTTCTTTGCAAAATTATAGAATCGTAAAAAACTCCGGTCTGCCGTTTGCCATAAACTTGCCGGGGTTTTTTGATCTCTATTTTGTGACCTTGTGTTTAGTGGTTTTTATTTCCCTGTATTTATTTTATTTCCGGAAAACGTCCATGGGATTCGCGCTGATTCTCGGCGGCGCGTTTTCTAATTTGTTTGACCGGATTTATTTTGGATACGTTAGGGATTTTATTGATATTGGCTTCGCAACATTGAATTTGGCAGATATAATGATATGGGTAGGGGTATTGTTATTATTTAAATCCCAAATCCCAAATACCAAATCTCAAACAAATTCCAAAATCCAATGACCAAAATTCGAAATTTGAATTTGAGATTTATTTGTAATTTTTAGCAATGCTTCAAAAAATATACTCAGCCGCAGTCATAGGACTATCCGCCGAATTAGTAGAAATAGAGACCGACATCTCCTCCGGTTTGCCGGCCACGATCATTGTCGGTTTGCCGGATGCCGCCATCAGAGAGTCTCGAGAGCGCGTGAAATCCGCGCTCAAACATTCCAGCACCCAGTTTCCCAAAAGCCGGGTCGCGGTAAAACTCGCGCCAGCTGATTTGCCGAAAATCGGCACTCACTATGATCTGCCCATTGCAATTTCCATATTATTGAGCTCTGAGCAGCTGGATTTTGATCCGAAAGGCAAGCTGTTTATTGGGGAGCTGGCTCTGGACGGCGCTCTTCGGCCGGTTCCCGGGGTCTTGGTAATTGCTGAAGCAGCCAGAGAGCGGGGCTTTAATACGATTTTTGTGCCGGAAGAGAATGCTTATGAGGCGTCTCTCATTTCTGGCATCACGGTGGTGGCTGTAGCAAACCTTGGCGCTGCTTTGCGAATGCTTTCCGGGTTTTCCGAAATAAAAACTTTTCAAAGACAAAAGGATTCGGTGGAAGAGCCACAACCGGTTACAGCCTGGGATTTCAAGCTCATCCGCGGGCAGGAGCTGGCCAAAAGGGCTTTGGAAATTGCGGCGGCAGGGAGCCACAATGTCCTCATGTCTGGCCCGCCGGGCTCTGGCAAGACACTCCTTGCCCGGGCGCTTGCCTCGATTTTGCCCCGGCTTTCTGAGAGCGAAGCTTTGGAAGCCACAAAAATTTACAGTATCTCGGGGCTTTTGCCCGGCAAACAGGGGCTCATCAGCAGCCGGCCGTTTCGCAGCCCCCATCATACGGCTTCAGGGATCGCGCTCGTGGGCGGGGGCGCTGATCCGCGGCCCGGGGAAATCACCCTGGCGCACCGCGGGGTTTTGTTTCTTGACGAATTTCCCGAGTTTCATCGCGATGTTTTAGAGAGCCTACGACAGCCTCTGGAAGACGGGATTATCAATGTGGCCAGAGCATCGCGGAGCGTCTTGTTTCCGGCAAAATTTATGCTGGTGGCCGCGCAAAACCCTTGTCCGTGCGGATTTTCCGGGGACCCGGAAAAAACCTGCGTTTGCTCGCCTACGCAGTTTTTGCGTTACCAAAAAAAGATTTCCGGTCCGCTTTTGGACCGCATTGATTTGCATGTGGAGGTACCGCGCTTGTCCTTTGAAAAGATCGAGGATGAAACCGAGCTGGAGGACTCGGCTGCGGTCCGCGCCCGGGTTATTGCAGCGCGCAAACGCGGGATAGCGCGGGCAGGCAAAACCAATTCGGAAATGGGCATAAAGGAGATCAAAGAGTTCTGCCGGCCGGACGACCAGGGGCTTCTCATCCTGCGAAATGCGGTAGGGAGCCAGCATCTTTCAGCACGTTCTTACCACCGGGTTTTAAAACTTGCCAGAACGATTGCCGACCTGGACGATTGTCCGCAAATTCGCATGAACCATGTGGCAGAAGCCCTAATGTTCCGCCCAAAGAGTGAAGTTTAGGGAAATATGGTATAATGAAAGCGACCCGAATGACCCTAATTGCACCCGAATGTCCCGAATGAATTCGACAGGCTCATTATATATATTCGTGTCATTCGGATGAATTCGTAAATTAGGATCGCTATGCGCATCACAAAAGGAATAATCGCTGCTGCCGGCAAGGGCACGAGGTTTTTGCCCGTTACCCGCGCCATACCAAAGGAAATGCTGCCCGTGGTAGACAAGCCGATCATCCAATATATAGTCGAAGAGTTTGTCAGCGCTGGGATAAAGGACATAGTGATTGTTACGTCTTCCGACTACAGCGTGATCGAGAATCATTTTGGGCATAATACAGAGCTGGAGGATCATTTGCGGAAAAGCGGAAAGAAGCAGGCCCTGCAAGAAATGCGCCGCATCGCGGACATGGCCAATTTTATTTATATTCGCCAGCGTGGTCCTTATGGCAATGGCACTCCTTGCCTGAATGCCGCAAAGATCATTGGGCCAGAACCGTTTGTTTATGCATTTGGCGATGACCTAGCCCTTTCGAGAAGCTCTTTTACCAAGCAAATGATCGAGGCCTATAAAAAAAATCCAGGCATTTACCTTGGCGCGCAAGATGTCCAAAAAGACCAGGTCCACAAATACGGCATCATATCGCCGAAAAAGGGGAGCAAAGGGGGTAAGGGGTCGACAGGGGAGATCAAAGGTGTTGTGGAAAAACCAGAAGCGAAAAATGCCCCCTCGAATCTTGCGAACATCGGCCGATTTATCCTTCCTCCGGAAATTTTTCCAGTGTTGGCGAAAAAGCGCTTGGGCAAAGGCGGAGAGCTTTGGCTCATTGACGCTATCCATAGATTGATAAATACGGGCAAGAAAGCTTATTATAAAAGAATAGAACGCGGTCGCTGGTATACTACCGGAGATCCGATATCCTATCTCGAAGCAGTCAGGGCGTTTGCCCAGGCTCGACCAGAGTTTAAAAACAAATTGAAACACATATTTAAATAAAGATTTAGCAAACCGAATGCGAAAAACCCGCCCAAATTTGCTAAAGCAAATTTCCCCGCCCGCCGTAGCTAACGTTCAGGGCGTTGCGGGCGGGAGTCGGGCAAGCAAAATGAAAAAAACCAAATTCAAAATTTTAGTTCCAATCATTGCCGTAATATTTACGGCTGCTTCCTGCGGGCTCGGTCCGACAACCGGCGGATCGAAAATCGAGCTTGTGTGGTGGAAAGTCTTTGACGATTCGTCCCAGGTCGGGGTTCTCGTTGAGCAATTTGAAAAAGCCAATCCCGGCGTGGCAATCAAATTTGTCCAAAAAGACATCGAGACTTATGAGGAAGAGCTTTTGGACGCGCTCGCTGCCGGTGCGGGGCCCGATATTTTTTCCATCCACAATGACTGGCTACCTAAGCATAAGGCGAAAATGACGCCCGCGTCTGAGGAAATTTTCGGTCTCAAGGATTTGCGGCAGAATTTCGTGGAGGTTCTGGAAACTGATCTTGTTTCCGATTCCCAGGTTTACGCGCTGCCGCTGGCCGTGGACGTGCTGGCGCTTTTTTACAACAAGGATTTATTTGCTTCCGCTGGCCTGGCTTTGCCGCCGGCGACCTGGGATGAGTTCGTGGGCGTCATACCGCGTTTTACGAGACTCGATGACCAGGGAAATTTCCAGCGCAGCGCCGTAGCTCTGGGCACTGCGGACAATGTCAATCGCGCGTCCGATATTTTGAGCCTGATGATGTTGCAGAATGGAACGAAAATATTTTCTCTGGAAAAAGGCCGAGCCGAATTTGTCCAGCGCGTTCAAGACAGCCAGGGCAAGGAGTACATTCCCGGCGCGCGGGCCCTGCAGTTTTATACGCAGTTTGCTGATCCGGGGAAAGATATCTATACCTGGAATAACCGCAGTTCCAACTCGATTGATGCGTTTGCCTCCGGCCAGACGGCCATGATTTTTTCCTATTCGTATTTGCGCGAAACACTCGCGGAAAAAGCGCCGTTTTTGAACTATGCGGTGGCGAAGATGCCGCAGATCAAGGGCGCAAACCTGCGCGTGAATTATGCCAATTATTGGGCGGAAGGCGTATCCAGACAGAGCGAGAATCCGGAGATGGCGTGGAAGTTTCTGAAATTTATCACTGATAAAGAGGTTTTGGCAACGTATTACGAAGCGGTCAAGCAAGTTTCGCCCCGTCTCGATATTCTCGATGGGCAGATTTCGGATCCGGAAATCGGCGTGTTCGCGGAAAACGCGTTGTCCGCGAAAAGTTTTTACAAGCCGGACAGCGATGCGGTAGAAAATATTTTCGCACAGATGATCAACGATGTTTCCCTGCGCAATGTGTCGGTGGAGGACGCCATCCGAGCCGGTGCGCAAAAGGTAGATCTATTGGTGAGAGGAAGATAGAATTAACCTAATTTCTAATTGCTCTAATTGACCTATGGTTCGACAGGCTCACCAACTAATAAACGAGTTATTCCCTGAGCTTGTCGAAGGGTAGGAATTATCCGTGAAACAGGCAATCATAATTTTAATACTTCTTTCAACCGCGGCCATGATCATCCCGCTGTCCGCCCAGGCTTTCGAGCTGGTTCCTTGCGGGAGATCTGGCCAGCAGCCGCCCAAAGATGCAAACGGAGTAACTCTTCCTTACAAATATTCTGATTTCCCGCACGCCAACTGCCAGCTGCAGCATTTGTTTATTTTGATCATCCGCGTCATCAACTATCTAATTTCCATGGCTGCGGTGGTGGCGATTTTCTTTGTGCTGAACAGCGGTTTTGGTCTGGTGTTTGCCATGGGTAATGCGGAGAAAATTCAGACTAATAAAGAAGCGATTCAGAATGCGGTGGTGGGATTTGCCATAGTCATGCTGGCTTTTGTGTTTGTGAACCTGTTGGTTAACGGGATTTTTGGCAGCACAAGTACGAGCCGCAACTGGTGGGATCCGGGTTGCTTGTATGACATTGCCAACACTGCAAATGGTTGTCCCCAGCTCCAGTTTGGCGGGACAGGAACCTATGGCGGGGATGCCGGGGTGCCCGGAGGCCCTGGCGGACCGGCTCCTTCCGGCGACCTGCAAACCTTAGCTGCCGCGGTTCTGGCTAACAGCAATATTACCTTGAAGGATACAGACCCGGACTGGGGGCAGCCTTATCAGGCCAAGCAAAACGTCATTGATATTAGCCAAGGGCTTTACCCGGCAGTCTGTTCGGCGGAGGGAGGGCCGGGTTGCACCCCAGGCGGGTGGACAAGCGGCACGGTTACAGTGAACCCGGCGATTTTATCTAGTTTGCTGGAATTGGCAAAAAATTACAGATTCACTGTAATATCGCTCACCACTGGAAAGCACAGTGCCGGCAGCACGCATTATGAAGGCAAGGCAGTTGATATTGCACTGCCGGGATATAATCGCACGGTTTGGATGCAAGTTCGCAACCTTTTGGATACCTACGGTGGCGATGCTAAATGTGAAGATAAAACCAATCCCAACCTTGATGTGCTTGATTGCAACACAACCCTCGTTAACCATATTCATTGGACGCTGCCTTTCGGCGCAGGCGGCAATGTCGGCGGGCAGTGCACGGGCGCGGCATGTGCTGACGCGCGCCTTAACATTTGCGGGCCGGTCATGCCGAGCGACGGCTGTTATGAGAGCGTGGTCAATGGCTGGGACGCGCAAATTGTTGCCGGCGTGGACAGTAACACTCAAATCTGTGCCGGCGTGGACAGTGTGAAAATGCTCAAAGCAATTATGGCTCGCGAATCAAACGGAGAACCAAACAAAATTTCCTCATCAAACCCGCCCTCTATTGGTCTTTTTCAAATGAAAGTCAGCACAGCTAACTCTAAGAAAGCCGGGTGTACTACTGATAACATTGACCAGGCCTGGCTGCTCAATCCTGCAAATGCCCAGGCTCAGGCATGCATTGCCACGGCTTTTCTAAAAACACTGGTAAGCGGTTGCGGCTGTGATATTCGCCAGCTCGCGGCCGGGTACAATGGCGGCGCGGGGGGCGCGGGCGCTTGCGACCCGAGCGTGAACTGCGGCACGGCCGGGACTGGCGGCTCGTGCAATGCGTGTGCGGCCCAGAATCGCCAGACCAAGCGCTGGGAATGTCTCTGGGATGATAATGCGCATTTGACGTGCAATGCGGGTTACAGCCAGACGCGGGTTTACGCGCCGGCCGTGGAGGCTTGCTATGGAAGGTTTTAGTCCTCCCCCTCGTGCTGTGTCCGCCGTAGCCTCTGGCGAAGGCCGGAAGGGAGAAATAGAGGGAGTCGCGGAGCAGAAGACACTAAGACCTCCCCTGCCCCTCCTCACGAGGAGGGGAAGAAATACATTATGAAAAAGCTTTTTATTCTA
>MFEK01000016.1:0-43339 GCA_001779925.1 Candidatus Doudnabacteria bacterium RIFCSPHIGHO2_01_FULL_46_14 | reverse complement strand
ACCTGGTAGTGCGCGTGATTCAGTTGTTCTCCTCGATCATCGGCACTGCGGCAGTGATGTTTATCGTGTTTTCTGCATTCAAGCTCGTCATTGCCACAAACGAGGAATCAATAAAAGAAGCGCGCGAATCCATCACCTGGGCGGTCGGCGGATTTTGCGTGGCCATACTCTCGTTTACCATTGTTTCCGGGGCCGCCAAGATTCTCGGGTTTGACGCGGGTATTTTCGGCAGCAACCTGGCCAAGGACAAGATTGACTCGCCGCTTTCCGGGCCGGCTGACCCGCGGTTTTTCTGGAGCGTGGTCAATTTTGTGATGGTGAATATCCTCGGGCTGATCGGTATTGTCACGATTTTCATGATAGTTTATTATGGGTACAGATATATTACGGCTGCCGGAAATGAGGAGAGTCTGGAGCAGGCCAAAAACGGTTTGAAATGGTCGGTTATAGGATTTGTCATTGCCGTCCTTTCCTTTACTATTATTTCCGGGGTGCAGAGGCTCCTGTTCTCAGGAGTCTAAACAGAAAATGAAACAAAAGACAAAAATATTTATCTTCATTATTTTTTTACTGCTTGTTAATTTTGCCGCAGTAGCTGTTGTTTTTGGCCAGACAGGAAACACCGGGGGAGGTCAAAACAGTGGCGCCGGCAATACAGGCGGCGGTCCTGACGGCGGCAATGGCAGCGGGGCAACGGCAGGTGGCTGCGCTCCGAACACTACCTTGGTTAATGGCCAATGCGTTATTAACAATCCTGCAAAACAGTACCTGGTGGATATTCCGGATTTCGGCGCGCTTATTATTCGCGCAATTGAGATTGCCTTGTTTTTTGCTGGAGCAATCGCCCTGCTGTTTTTGATTATCGGCGGGTTTCAATACATTGCCGCCCGCGGCAATGAAGAGACCACGGAAAAAGCCAAAAAAACCATAAGTGGCGCCATTCTCGGTCTCATTATTATCATAATGTCCTATGCGATTGTAACAATGATAAACAATCTGGTAGTTCAGGGTGTTCCAGGCGGCGCTTCCACCACCTCACTCTCGCCGTCCCCACTCCCGCCTCCTCCCCCGCCGCCTGGGCCGCCTCCAGCGAACAATATTTTCATTGTTGTCGTAAATAACAATCCGCCAACATATAGCATTGATGATGTTGCCAGTATCTCTTTTGTCCCTGCGCCGGGCGGGGGGTATACCTGGGCACTAACCGGCGATCAATTGCCCGACGGGTTAGGCTTGACAACCTTCGGCAGCAACCCGCCGCAGATAAATGGGACCGTGAGCAGTAGCGCTGAACCCGGCACATACAATTTGCGAATCACGGCCACTGGCAACGGCCGGACAGGAACCAAAGATTTTCAGATTATTATCCTGGAACCAGGGCAGAATTCGCCCTAGATTTGAGCCTCTGGACGATTTGTGTTATAATACTTTAACATAAGGTAAACCTCTCTCCCCCGTCCGCCAAAGGCGGATCGGGGCACTCTCCCCTCGCCAGGGCGAGAGTTAAGAGGAATAAACTTTGCTAGGTCGAAACAAAACTTATCTAATAATTAATTGATTAAAAATAATCAATAAACATGAAAAAGCTCAATCTAGTCAAAATCGTCAATGTTCTCGCCATCATAGCAGTATTCGTCATGATCGTGTCTCCCTTAGCCGTTTCCGCGCAGTTCACGGATCCAGATCCAACAGGGAAAGGGGTTGCCAGTGACACTGATCTTACCACCTTGCTTGTCAGGATTATCAACATTCTCCTGTCTATCGCGGGTTTGGTGGCTGTGATTTTCCTCATCGTCGGCGGGTTCCGCTACATTACCGCCGGGGGCAACGAGGAAGCCGCGGAAGCTGGCAAAAAAGCCATTGTCAACGCGATAATCGGTATCGTGATAATCATTCTCTCCTTTGTTATCGTGAGAGTGGTAGCCAACGCAGTTAAGTAGTGTATTTATTCCTCCCCTTTGCCTGCCCGCCGAAGCCTTGCGTGTAGGCTGGGATGCGGGAGGTTAGGTGGGGTGAATAATTTTCATACGCCACCCCTTCCTCAGTCCCTCCCCATCCCAGCCTTCGCTTGAAGCTATGGCGGGCACGGCAAGGGGAGGGAAGTATAAAAGACGAAATGTACTTGAAACAAAAATTGAATAATTTTGCCGCTGGTCTTGTCCTTGCCCAGCAGGGCATTTTGAACGATTTTTTCAAAAACACGATTGGCAGCAAGTTCGGTTTTGGTTCTGCGGGTTCGTCCCCGGCAACCTCGCAAACCTTTGGCCAGCTGATTGCCACGGTTCTTCAAGTCCTGCTATTGGTTGCAGGAAGCATTGCCGTCGTCTACCTGGTCGTTGGCGGAATAAAATATATTCTGTCCCGCGGTAATGAAGAAAAGGTTGAATCTGCCAAAAGCACCATGACAGCAGCGGTCTGGGGGCTGGTCATCATTATCATGTCGTTTGCGATTATTCTCATAATTTCCGAAGCTTTGATTGGTGGCGCTCCGGGAACAGGAGTGCCTACAGAATGAATAGAGCAATGACAATTTTATTGGTGAAATTATTTCTTTTGCTGGCAGTGATCTTGCTCCCTGGAGCGGCGCTGGCTGACCTTGGTGATTATTGCTCTGATGGTATAATTAGTGTTCCATGTTTTTTTAATGATGGACCGGCTGGGTCGCAGAGTTTTGGTGCGCTCATTCTGACTGTCATCCAAATCCTCCTGCTCGTTGTCGGGTCCCTGTCCGTGCTGTTTCTGATCATTGGCGGGTTTCGGTATGTGACGGCCGCGGGCAATGAGGAAAATGCGGAGGGAGCTAAAAAAACCATGACCCATGCTGTAATCGGCCTGATTGTGGTGGTGCTGTCATTCGCGATTATCACAATCATTACTAATGTTCTGCTCGGCGGGGCTAGGGGAATATGAAGCTGATTTTTTATTTTCTGATTTTTGCCGTCGTTTTGTTGACAGTTCCTGCTATTGCCGGAGCTGTGCCGGGCTGTACCGGAACTCTTTGCATTGATAAAACCGACCCGGTACCAGTGCCAACGAATTCCCAGTTTGCCTGTTCAGGCATCGGCGGTATTATTAGAAATCTTTTGGGTGCCTGCGGCCCCGCGGGAGCGACCACTGCCTCAGAATTGATTCTGGGGGTTATCAATATCTTGCTTGCGATCGTGGGGTTGCTCGCTGTCCTGTTCGTAATCATCGGCGGGATCCGTTACATCACCGCGCACGGCAATGAAGAGCAGGCCGAGGGCGCGAAAAAAACCATTCTGCACGCAGTCATCGGCGTAGTTCTGGTGATTTTGTCTTTCGCGATCGTAACGATCATTGCCAATATTTTGATTTATAATGAATAGAATATTCCTTTTTTCCTCTTCTTGCCTGCCCGCCGAAGCTTTGAGCCTAGGCTGGGAGAGGGGAGGATGATCCGTAATCGGATCAGGAGTGGTAGATTGGAAATAAAAAAAGCCGGCGAATTCTCATAAATCGAGAAATCGCCGGTCTTTTTTTTGCTTGCGCCTCCTCCCAAAGCGCGTAATCTTTCCTCCGAAAAATTGTTAGTTAACGTTCACCTCCAGGTTCGCCGTAAGTGGCGCGATGGCGGTGAACGGCGCACCGGTTTCGGTTTTCGTCCCGGTAGCAGGATCGAGCGCGACAGTCACGACAGGCATTACATCTCCCGCGCTGTCCTTGATCTCGCAGGGCACCGGGCTGATAAAATCCACCCATTGATGCCACCCTGGTTTGATCCTGCGGGTCCCAGCCAGTCCGTCGTCCGCGCCGCTAATATCCTGGCAGTGGATGAATACATCCCGGCCGATACGGTTGTGAACAGTCAGAACGAGTCTGCCAGGAGTCGGAGTGGCAGGGGTTGTTGGTACTGGAGGGACTGGCGTGGGTGTTGTTGGCGGGACTGACGAAGGCATCCCGGGCGGCACACACTTCTCGTTTGGATGCGGGTCAGCCAGAGCTTCCCTCGTAACATCTCCGCCGAAAAGAAGCGTCAGCACGATCGTAGCGAGACCGGCAATAGTCCATAACAGGGATTTTTTCTTGATCCCCACAAAGATCAGTGCCAGACTTGCTAGTATCACCACTACCCAAGCGATCCATGCGGCGAACACTTGCAAACTATCGAGCTGACCACATGCGTCGTCTTTGAGTGTCGGGCCGACCTGGACTCGGGGCGTGTATAGGGGTCGTTGCGCTTCAGCCTCTGCAATCTTGCGACTGAGAGTCTGAATCTCTGGGTCTTGAGGGTCCCGACCAGCCGCTAAGAGATTCACGCGCTCAGCACCGTATTTTCGAATCAGAGCAGCGAGTTGATCCGCAGCGTTTTTTCTCGCTTCTTCAGCAGCTTTTTCCAGCTGTTGCAGGGTTTCCAGCTTACTCACTACTTTCTCACTCTTGAACACGCTGTAGACGCCGAGCTGATTGATGAGCTTGGGGACTAGGAAAACAGAGATGTAAACCACGAATAGCACCGTGGCGCCGACGGTTTTCCAAAACCGTTTGCTATGAACCACTGGGGTAGCGCTCGGGGAACCAGAATTAGATGCATTAGACATGCTGACCTCCTCTCAGTGCTGAAGACATGTATCTGAATCCGCCGAACATGATGATCATCACTCCAACCATCAACCACGTCAGATTCCGGTAAACCGGAAAGACACTGGCAACAATACTCATCGCCGTCAGAACCGCGAACACAGTGGCCGCGATTCTCATGATCTGGTTAGCCATTTCTTGTGTGACCACGATTGGCAACTGCGCCGGTGTGCTTGGGAGTGGTCGAGTTATTTCATGAACCAATTGATGCCCGACGCTGTTGCCGATCACTATCTCCTCAGCGAATGTTCCGATGCGGGTGAACGAATAGATAAACCATCCGCCCGCCACCATTCCGCTAAAGGCAGTGATGAAATTGCCGGCGGTGATCAGGCTTGGCCAGTTAATTCCGTAACCGAGTCGCGCGATCAGTACACCGCTGCCGAGGACAACAATGCTGAAGAACAGCCCGACGAGAAGCGTAAAGATCGTCTTGGCGATGTGAACCTGTCCAAACCTCGCTGCATGCAATCCACCGTTGCGGAGCACGCGAGGCAACCACAGAAGAATATGCGTGAAATTCATTACTGGCGCTCCTTCCTGCTACCGCAGGGGGTTGAAGAAGTTGATGAGTCGTTCGACGACGTTGTGTCCGGCGAAAATATCACCGAGACCAACGCCTCCGTTGATTCGCGCTCGCAGGGTAGCGGCATTTACATCCATTACTGTGTTAGCAGCCTCGGCGCGGGCGTTAAGGTCATGAACGGTTTGCTCGAAAGCATTCCGATCGTAGTAACCCCATCCGCGCAGAAACGCTTCGCGATCTGCATCGTTGGGAAGCAGGGCGAATTCCGTGAGCTTGCGCATCCGGATTTCGGAATCCTTCTGCGTGCAGTGCGCGAGCCGGAACTTGGTTCGTACATGCTGAGGGAGGTTGCCGAGATACGTCCCAACAGCGACTGCTTGAGCCTGGGTGATTACCCTGGCCGTTATCAGTCCTGTGAGATCCTCGATACCAATCTCCTCGTCCGCGTCTCCCCAGCCACCAGGTCGGGCTTCCAGAAGATCTCTAGCTTCTTTGGATTTCCCTTCAGCCATGAGATCCGCCGCTTTCTTGATGAGCTGAATGTCCGCGGGTTTCGTATACGTACCCCAGAGCATCTTTGCTAGCCAGTCCCCCATGAAGGAAGCGCTGACCTCCTCGGCCATATGGAGTATCTTGTCGATCATTTTCGATCCAACAGCGTCTGCCATTTTTTCTCCTATTTGAACTGCAACGTTTTGTTTGCGGTTTGGGTGCCAGCGGCATTTGTGAGGCTGATATTGCGCTTGAGGCCACGGAACGTAACCTCAATGAATTTCCAGCCGTCCGCGTCGGTTTGCAAATTGCAAAACTCGACATCCGTTGCCTGCACCGTGTTCGTGCGTTTGTCGGTAATCGTCACCGCGCCATCGTGAGACCGGAACAACAAAGTGTCCTGGACAGGTGTCTTCTTCTCACCTTTGAAAGTGAGAATGTCCAGCGAATATTTGTTGCTTGCGGATCGAATGATTGCGTCTTCCGGCGTGACTTTGAAGCCCCTTGCCTCTTGGACTTTTTCAAAGGTCACAGCCTTGGACGCGCCAGTGTCGCAGAGCTGGGCGATGATGGTGCAGGTCATATCACTTTTGATCTGGTAGATGACCTCACCTTGAATCTGAATGTCTATCCGCGTGGCAAGGATTGCCCCGGTCGCCGCATTCCGGATTTCCACTGTCGCGGAATCCGGCGTGACGATCAGGTTGATCTTGCCCGGAGCGATCTTGTCTCCTTTTTTTGTAGTGACTTGGAGATGATCCGTTTCGAGACGCTCGGCAAAGATCTTATCAGCAACTGCCGGCGGTTCCTTCTCGAAGGTCATAACCTCAGCCTGCAGTCCTTCGCGGTTTTGAACCACGATGACGCAGGTCTCGGTGCATGTGACTTGATACAAGAAGTTGCCGGTCAGTTTCCCCTCATTCAACCTTGAGCCGTTAAAGTTCATGTTGGCATGAAGGTCGCGAAACTGAACTTTGTTGCCGTCAGCTGGCGCCATCACCAGAAGGTTTATCGAACCGGCAATCGGCCTGTGCTCGTCCTTGATGATGACTTGCAACAGATCGTTGCCAGGCTTGGTAACCTGCATGGTTGTCGCAGGTCTCACTTCGTCCCTGGTTCTGTCCCATGGGATGTTGGTGATCACTGGCCGTTCGTCGGGTACTAGCACTGTGGCGGTGAATTCCGCAAACGCGGTAGCTACCTCAAACGGGGCCATAAAGAACGCTTCGCCGCTGTTGTGGGTCGTGGTAATCGGCTCGTCGGTCACGGGTACGCCCAAGTATTTGAGTTCTACTCGGAGTCCAGGAGCCGGTCTCGTGCCTCTCACCACTTGAATGGTCACCGGCAGATAGAGATTCGTTCTTTCGAACGGATCGGTCTCAGTCGCCGGTAAAGTGATCTCGAGCGCTCTGCCGAATTTGCCAGAAACGCTCAAGGGTCCTCTGGCGCCTCGTTGGTCTCGGTCGCGTCCGTGATCAAGATCGCGGCGGGCCGCATCGCGCGGATTTGCAGGTCGAATGTTTCGGGGGTTTAATGCAGGTCGCCGCCGGCCTTCGCCAGGCGCCTCCCCAGCATCAAATTCGATCTGATCTCCTCTCCGGGCTTGTTGGCCGGCTAGAAGGTTCAGATCAAGCCATACGTCTTCGCTGCCATCATCAGGCCTTACAAAAGCCCAATGTTGTTCAGCGTTGACTCTAACTACTGTACCGTTCATGTTGGTGACCTCCTGCTTCACGCGCGAGATTGCGACGCAACGAAGCGACGAAATGTTTGTTTTTGAACTTACTTACTTGAACTATTGAACTGTAAAAGGACAAGAACCAAAGTTTCCTTTAGCTCACAGAATAGAACCCTTTTTTATCACCCCCACCTAACCTCCTCGCCTCGCCTTCGCTCGGACGAAGCGTGCCCCATCGAGGGGGAGGAATAAAAGGAGGGAATAAATCGTTACCCAAAGGTCCTGTTCTCTGAGCTATCTTTATTGACTTGATATATTAGCAGATTTTGGGGGTTTTGTCAATGCTGGGTTGAGACAGCATTTATATCTTGACAAACCTTGCCAAAGTTTGCTATACTTAAAATATCATGAAAACAGTCAATATAAGCTTAACAGAAGAACAAGCCCAATTCGTTGACAAAACCACCAAAAGCTTTGGGTTTGCCAACCGTAGCGAGTTTTTGCGCGCTGTCCTGCGGTTTGTTCGCAAAAGCAACCCAGAGCTATTAAAAGAGGTCAGCACCGCCCCTTTTCCGGCCACTGGCAAATCTATTCTTACTTTGGAGGAAATCAAAAAACGCGCCATTCCCATTCTCAAAAAAAATGATGTGGAGTTCGCTGGGATTTTTGGTTCTTATGCGCGAGGGGAAGCCGGGCCCGATAGTGACGTGGACTTAATAGTGCGTTTTGGAAAGAGCGCTAACGAAAAGAGCTTGCTCGATATAATTCATTTGGAGAATGAGTTAACAGACGCTTTCGGCACCAAGACGGATTTAGCAACAGAAGATGAACTTCATCCTATGATAAAACCGCAAGTAGAAAAAGACCTAGTCCCAATATATGGGAAAAGATAATTTATATAAAAGTCATATTTTGGAATCAATCAATGATATTGAATCTTTTACGGCGAATTTGGATTATGAAAAGTTCTTGACGGATAAATTGCATCGGCTGGCTATCATTCGTTCTTTGGAAATTATAGGAGAAGCAGCCAACAAGCTTTCTGATGATTTTCTAAAGCGTTATCCAAGCATACCATGGCATGACGTTGTTGGATTGAGGAATAGAGTCATTCATGAATATTTTAGAATAAATAATCGAGCCGTATGGCAAGTCATTAAACATGATTTGCCCAAACTCGAAGCCGCGCTCCAATCAAAAACCCCGCTATCCTAGCGGGGTTTTTGAGGGACTTTTTCAGAAAAATTTATCCAGCACTTTACCAAAATGGCTGGATTTAATCTTTTAGGGCTTGCCGGGCGTCATCCAGCATTGCGGCGTTAAGTTTGTCTGTCTCTTCTTTGTAGACTGTCTCCACCTCTTTTTCTTTGGCCTGCATTTCTGAATCGAATTGCTGTTCAGCCTGGGCCATTGTGTCTTCCAATTTCTTCATAGCATCAAGCTGCTGATCAACTGCTGCCAGCTGTTGTTTTAGTTCATCTCGTTGTTTTTGTAAATCTTTTTGGTTAGGCATTGCTTTCTCCCATTTGCGCGTTTAGTTCTGCGAGTTGTTTCATAAGTTCCGCTCTCTTCTGTTCCATAGCTCTCTGGTTACCGGCAAAGCTTTTCATTTCGGTAAAGCCATGTTTTACAGAATCTCTGGCAATTTCATAGGTTTTAATGCCAGAGCCGATTCTATTTTCTACACCTTGGACCTTTTTGTCAGCCCAATTTTTGGCATTTTCTGTAACTTGTCCGATTCTGTCTACTCCAGCCGCGTGAAGCTCTCTGGTTTTTTCACTGACATGATGCGCGGTTTTTTTTGCTCGCACATCACCGGTTAGAACGAATTTCGCGAACCGGCTACCGTAATCTAGCATGCGATCTTTTAAAACCGGTCGCTTTTGCCTTGATCATTTGCATGCGTTCTGTGGCGATTTGGTCCACTGATCTTTCCGGAGTTGTTTCCGCGGTCGGACCACTGTCTGCTCTCAGATAATCGCCGAGTGATTGTTCTTTTTTTCTAAACATATTTTGTATCGTTAAGGCTTAATTTATCTACAGTAATTATAGCAAATTTTTGGGTGAAAATCAAGTTTTCCGGACAAAAAGAAAAGGAGAGAGAAACATCGTCGTTTCTGCTCTCCTTTCCAAGTATTACTTCAATCCCCTCCTTGGGATTTTTGATTGTCTAGCGGATGACCTCCACTTGCGGCGCGCCGTCGCAGTCGCAGGCTTGCTCTAGCACGTGCTGCCAGTAAGCCTTAACGTTGTTATAAAACACGGCCCGTAGCGGCGGCATGAACCATTTGACCTGCGCGCGTGTCAGGTCAGGAAACTCTTGGACCTTCTGGATCTGTTCATCCAGCTTTGGCCAGTTCGTTTCCGTGACGATCCGTGCCGTCTGGGTTACTGGATAGAAAGTCGTCGTTTCCAGCCGACTGTTTTCCATACCATCCGAGAATATAATGATCTTCCGTTTCCGGATCTCATTATTTCTCTTCAGGAAATTGAACAGCCCGGTCGCGATCGAACTTTCGTCCTTCCTTGAGCGTGCCTCCTCTGACTCGAGTAGCCAGGTCAGGCCGTCCTCCCAGACTTGGTTCACAGTGTCTTCATCGCCGGCTTTGATTTCGAACCGCCGGAATGTCAGAGCGTTGGAATCGGAAATCCGGAAGAAGGCAAGCCGCGTGTCGTTCTTCGACTCGATGAGTTTTTCTTTGACCTCCTCAAGTTCCAGATTGCGCCGGACAAATTCCGCCAGCGATTCTGAAACGCCTTCAGTATCATCGAGCCCGATTTCTACAGACTCTTTGAACGACAGAGCGATTAGGTATTTCTCGCTTACCCATTTTAGAAAATTGCCATGGGCTGTGGCGACCTGGGTACGGCGTTCTTCCTCGTTCTTGCGGTCCCATATCGGCAGAGTGAAAATCTCCTCTGTAGTCCCGAAGTTTTTTCGAGGATCGTTATTGATAACGAACTTTGCATCAAAGCCGTCACCTTGACCTGGGTTGTATCGGGCGATCTGTTCCGGTGTAAAAAGATCCGGAATTGGATCGCTTTTGCCGGTCAGAATGTCGCGTGTGAACATCAGTTGTTTCAGCTCGGAACGGAAGCTCCTGTTCTCAGTGGAGATGTTGTGAAACACGGCGGCCAGTATAGCCACCACGATCACGGCGAATATTACGCCCGCTACGTACTTCCAAATCCCGCCGCCAGTTGGTACCTCTGAGAACTCTGGAGCGGGAGGAGGAGTCGATGTTTCGCGAATCTTGATTCTGTCCACGGTTCGCGTTTCCTCGACCTCGATAACTCGAGACTGGGGCTGCGGGTCGGGTGGGATAGTTTTTACTGGGTTGGCCGTGACCGCAGCTTGGGCACTGGTCCCGTTTGACGATGGGGGTGGTGCTATCTTTTTGGTCCCCTGTGGCTCGCCCTTGCGGACAACCACAGGCGTCGGAATCTTGATTTTTTTCATACTCGCCTCCTAGTTGACCGCGTTTGCGGGACGAACGATGGTTTTGCGGGCAGTGGCTGCGATGGCCTCGTCCATGAGGTCCTCAATCACTGTAACTCCCGCGGTTGGATCATCCAGCGAGATTTCGATCTCGCCATCACGGATTTGAGCCATCTCCTTCTCGTCATCCGGCAGTTTCACGGCGGCGTCGAAGAATGACATTAGATAGTCATACTCGCTGGCCTTGCCGTTACCGAATTGGATATGAGCTCGCTTTACGTGATGCGTATCCTGGACGCCATCCATGACTGCGATGCAGGAATGGTAGAAGCCTTCCCTGAGTTCTCCCCGAACCTCATTGCGTTGCTTGGCAAGCGCTACAATCTCGAGCCGCGCTGTTTCTCGGCTTTCGATATTCGCACCCGCAATTTGTAGCTTTGCACTGACCCCGTTCCTGTAAGCAGCGACGGCCGCGTTGAAGGACTGGTCAAATTCCTCCTGGGGAGTGCGAATAATGGGTTTCGGGAGAGCGGCGGCCATGGCTTCGGCCTCCTTCCTTTCTTCCTCTTCTTGTCTAGCTTTGGCTGCGGCTTCGGCTTTCACTTGAGCTTTGACTTTTTTTTCTTCGTCTTCGGCAATCTTTGCTGCCTTTTTTCTTTCCGCCAGGCGCTCGTACTGCTCGTCCGTATATCTTTTGGACATAGCGTATTTGACGCCGAACGCCGTAAGAGTAACGAAGAACCCGGCCAGTGCAGATACAAACCCGGCTGTCCCGAAATCCTGGGTTGTGGCAACATACAGCCGGTAGATAACCGGGAATAGAGTCAGTCCAATGAAAGGCCAGCCTAAGATCTTGAGAAGGGCTGTATCCTCAAATTCGCCGACTCTGTATCCCTGCGGATGACCTTTCGAGTACAACGACCGGAACCGTGTCTTGGCTAGGTTGTGCGTGTGGGAGCGCTTGAATGGCCCGGCTAGGAAAAACGCAAGAATCACCGGCAAAATCTGAAACGCTGCCGTGAATCCCCACGCCATTCGTGGGTTGCTCATGACCCGCCACATATCATACCCGCCCGAGAGAACTTCGACCGCGATGGCAATGCCTGCAAACCCGAGAAGCACCATCGCTGCCATGAAATTATCGGCTTTCTGCGTCCGTTTCGGCAGGTCGACATGTGCTTTCTCATCACCGGCGAGTTCCACGTTGATGCGCGCGAGCTGCTGTTGCGACGAGTCGAGGTCAACCACCGGAGGAGCAGGCTGAGGTTCCGGTGCTTTCGGTTCATCCGTTGGTATCTCAACCTTTTCCGTTGGTTCGCTCGCCGGGCTTTCGGCTGCCAACTGCGCTGTTTCCAGCTTTTTGCGGCGGGTAAGGCAGGCAGATGCGAGCGATTCTTTCAGGATGGTTAGCAGACGGGTGTTTTCGTTGTTAATGCCAGTCTGCAGACGGGTGCGGAGTTCCTCGGCGCGGGTTAGCGCTTCAATGACTCGTCCGCGGCGGTCGGCGCGCATCTCGGCAAACGTTGTCAGGTATCCTTCCCAGACGATTCGATAATCGTCCGCGAGTCTCGTGAAAGTCAGTGACCAGCTATCCTTGCCGGCGTAGTTGGCTACCATGCTCGGTACGGTTTTTGTGTTGATGTCGCTGATCGCGGCGGTAATCTGGGCGAGAACTACCCCGTCCGAATCCTGCATAATTTCGTCATTCCGAATCTCTTCCATACTCATTTCGTCTCCTTTTCTTCCTTTTGTTCCGTTCCATTTGTTGTTTGCCTGTCGCGGGTCGTTAAAATAACATTGACCGCGAAGTCTTGATCGTTGGGGGGCTTACCAATGGTCGTGACATTGAACTTCGCAAATGCCGTCTCCTTAATGTCAGGAGGCGTGCTGCTTCGCAAAATTGTCACGCTCTCGCCGGTCAGCTTTGGACCAGTCTCAATTCTCAGGCGCCAAATTGGGCCACCTGGAGTTGGTCGTGATCCGATAACATAACCGGTGTATGGTCTGCCCGTGTCTTCCGATTTTTCCATACTTTTTCCTTTCTTTCCGTTTTTGCAGTTAGTTACAACCTGCGCTCGGAAAACGAAAATCGCTTGCCGGACGCAGGTTGTAACTGCATCGGTTAGGGAAGAAAGAATTGATCCATTATTTTCAGTTTTTAAAGTTCAGGCTAGGGATTTTTTTCTCTTCTCTAGCCGGAGAGAACCGGCACATTTGCTGATTCTTTCCTGCGAGAAAAGCTGGTTTTTTAGTGTATCAAATTTGGGATCATTATTGACCACCAATCCTAGCACTTTTGGGCGGAATTGTCAAGACTGCCTAGTTTCGCTATAATCTTAGGGCTTTTGGCCGGGCACGTCCCAACTGCTCATGCAGTTAGGCGGGTAAAGTGGCGAAAGGCCCGCCCAAATTTGCTTTGCAAATTTCAGTCGGGCAAGCAGATTTACCCCGCATAGTTGGGGGGCGAGTGGCGGAATTGGCATACCTGCCTGCCGGCAGGCGCACAGGTTTAGGACCAAAAATAAAAATCGTTATGAAATGCAGTGTTTACGCAATTAGTAGTTTAGTGAAGAACTACATTTATGTGGGCTTGGCTTATAATGTTACTAGGAGAGTCGCTCAGCACAATGCAGGAAAAGAAACGACCACTAGATCGTATCTGCCCTTTGAATTAATATACACCGAAGAGTTTCCTGATAGAAAGACCGCTAGAAATCATGAAAAATACTTAAAGTCTGGAATTGGAAAGGAATTTTTAAGAACAATACGCCGCCGTGGTGAAATTGGCAGACACATCAGCTTTAGGAGCTGACGCCCGCAAGGGTATGTCGGTTCAACTCCGACCGGCGGCACCACCTTTCAATTGTGCGTAGCGCACATTTGATTCATGATTGTTAAGATGGTACAATTTTAACTTATGAAGAAGTTTCTAAAAAATTTAGGCATTGTCTTGTTCGTCTTCCTCATTATCGCGGGGGTTTTCAGCCTGACGGTTAGCGAGGATCGGGATGTCAAAGAGGTTACACTCTCTGACATTGCTGGCGATGTGAAGGAGCGGCGCGTTGATCATATCGAGGTTTCCACTGACAATAACGAGGTTTTAGTATTTCTCAAAGACGGCTCCAAAGTGAGGACCATCAAAGAGTCGCAGTCTGACCTAAGTGAAGCATTGGTTCGCTTCAATGCTGACGCGGATGCCATCAAGGATGCGCGTATCCAGGTCAAAGGTCCGTCTGCCACCTCGTTTTTTGTCCAAGGCATCTTGCCGTTCCTTATACCATTTCTGCTCATTGCCGGATTTATTTATTTTTTGATGCGGCAAGTCGGGGGCCAGAACAACAGGGCTATGTCGTTTGGGCAATCGCAGGCACGCCTCACGGACAGCGCGACGCAGAAAAAAGTTACGTTTGCGGATGTGGCCGGAGTTGCCGAGGCAAAAGAAGAACTCAAAGAAATAGTGGAGTTTTTGCGCTACCCGCAAAAGTTTCTGAATATTGGTGCGCGCATTCCCAAAGGCGCGCTGCTCCTGGGGCCGCCCGGCTGCGGTAAGACTTTGCTTGCGCGCGCGGTAGCCGGCGAGGCTAATGTGCCGTTTTTCCATATGTCCGGCTCAGAGTTTGTGGAAATGTTCGTGGGCGTGGGCGCAGCCAGGACGCGCGATCTGTTTCGCCGAGCTAAAAAGCATGCCCCGTGTATTGTGTTTATCGATGAAATCGACGCGGTCGGCCGCCAGCGCGGCGCAGGACTGGGCGGTTCGCATGATGAGCGCGAGCAGACACTGAACCAGATTCTCGTGGAAATGGACGGCTTTGATACGGACACGAACGTTATAGTCATTGCGGCGACTAACCGGCCGGATGTCTTGGATCCTGCACTTTTGCGTCCAGGCCGCTTTGACCGACAGGTTATCATTGACCAGCCGGATATAAAAGACCGCGAGGCAATCCTCAAAGTGCATCTGCGCGGCAAACCCGTGTTAAAAACCCTGAATGTCAATCTCATTGCCGAACGCACTCCGGGTTTTTCCGGCGCAGACCTGGCTAACCTTGTGAATGAAGCGGCGATTCTTGCCGCTCGCCGGGATAAACAGCAGGTTGACCTGGGTGAATTTCTGGAAGCCATTGAAAAAGTCATGCTGGGGCCGGAGCGCAAAAGCCGCGTGTTGTCCCCGCGCGAAAAACAAATCGCGGCTTACCACGAAGGCGGCCACGCGCTGGTGGCCGCCATGCTCCCGCACGCGGACCCTGTCCACAAGATTTCCATAGTCTCGCGCGGCAGAGCGGCGGGCTATACTTTGAAACTGCCGGTTGAGGATAAACACCTGCATTCGCGAAGCGAATTTCTCGCTGACCTGGCAGTGGCGCTTGGCGGCTATGTGGCGGAACAGCAGGTATTTGCAGACATTACTACGGGCGCATCCAACGACCTCCAGGTTGCCTCCAACCTTGCCCGCAAGCTTGTCATGATGTATGGCATGAGCGACAAACTCGGGCCCGTTACTTACGGCGATCATCACGAGATGATTTTTTTGGGCAAAGAAATCGGTGAACAGCGCAATTATTCGGAAAAGGTCGCCCAGAAAATTGATGAAGAAATTGCCAATTTTTTGGATGGCGCACTCAAAACCGCGTCCCAGCTTTGCAAAAAATACCGGGCCAAACTTGATCAGATCGCCAAAATACTCACTAAACAAGAAACCATCGAACAGGAAGAGTTTGTCAAAATTATGGCTGACGTGAACCCGCCTGCCAAAAAAATCCAGAAACAGCCCGCCGTAATCGCGCCCTCTACCCCGCCCGCCTCGACTCGCCTCGGCGAGGCCGGGGAGCTGATATAAATGTTCCCGTACGCGGCGATTCTGAAAAAAGCCTACCTGCTTGCGCGTGATCATTTTCAGTTGTGGGTTTTCGGGGTCTTCATCAGTCTGGCGACTGCCCTGAATTTTTTGTTCATCAATTTCGTTCTCGACCGGCGTCAGTTTGTGGATATTAGCGTGGAAGCCCATCTCCGCAAGATAGCAGACGGGCTCGACAGTCCCTGGACAATACTGAGCCTCGCTTTAGCGGCGGCTGTTTTGTTTCTGGCCGCGCTTTCTAAGGCCACAGTCATCTGGTCGGCCCAGAAATTATCCGGGGGCGGCGAGTCCCTGGCAGACAAAGACAAAGATTGGACTGTGCAAACCGCCCTCCAAGAGGGCGCAAAATTTGTCTGGCCGATTTTTCGCCTGCAAGTTTTCCTGCTGTTTTTATTTCTAATCCTTTTGGTGTCTCTGGCTGCGCCGGTTGTGTACCTGGCCGTGATTTCTGAAATCGGCCGTGCCGTGGCTCTGGCTCTCCTCGGACTGGCGATTTTTGTGCCGGTCAGCATCCTGCTGGTTTATATTTTTATTTATAGCCCGATTTTCGTGGTCCTCTACAAAGTCTCGGTGCGCTCCGCGCTGCATTTGGGGTTCCGGCTCGTGCAGAATAAATTGAAAGAGAGCCTGCTTTTGGGCGCCTTCCTCCTGGGAGTCTCGGGGGTCTTTATTACTTTGATGGTATTTAGTATAATTGTGCTGAGCGTTCCGGTCGCATTTCTCTCCCTGGTTTTTGCGAAATTGGCCATTCCTTGGGCGATTTACACGCTGGTTTTTCTCACCGCGCTCCTGGGGAGCTGCGCGGTCGTTATTTTATCCGCCGGGTTCACGATCTTTAATAACCTCGTTTGGGTTTTGGCGGTAATGGAAATGGTAAAAACCGAAAAAACTGATGAAGAGGCAAAGGTTTTAGCGCCGGAAGCAGAACCTGTAGCGTAATTTTAAATTTTCGAGCGCGGTTAGCTCAGTGGTAGAGCATTCCCTTGACGTGGGAAGGGTCGGGGGTTCAAGTCCCTCACCGCGCACCAGCCTACGCCAAGGCTTCGGCATGGCAGGGCCATTAACAATTAAATGCGATTGGCGACCAGCGACTGGCGATTAGAATTCTAATCGCTGACCGCTATTCGCTACTTGCTTTCCAAAATGGATTTATCTACTCTCGAAAATAAAATCAATCAAAAATTCAATAATCCCGATCTTCTCAAAACCGCGCTTACGCATCGCTCGTTTTTAAACGAAAACCGCGCGCACCGTTTGCCGCACAACGAGCGCCTTGAGTTTTTGGGGGACGCGGTCCTGGAGCTCGTCTCCACGGAATATTTGTATCGCAATTTCCCGAACCCGGAAGGAGAGCTTACCAATTTCCGCAGTGCGCTCGTTAACTACCGTCTGCTTTCGCAGATCGCCAAGGAGCTCGGCCTCGAGGATTTTATTCTCCTTTCTCACGGCGAGGCCAAGGACACTGGCCGCGCGCGCCAAGTCATATTGGCTAATGCGCTCGAGGCTTTGATCGGTTCCATTTACCTTGACAAGGGTTGGGAGGGCGCAAAAAAATTCATCGAAGATTTTGTGCTCGTCAAATTGCCGGCGATTATCCATGAGCAGGCTTATCTTGATCCCAAATCCAAGCTGCAGGAAATGGTGCAGGAGCGGCTCGCTGTTACGCCGATTTACAAAGTCATCTCGGAATCGGGTCCGGATCACGCGAAAAATTTTGTGGTCGGGGTTTACATCACTGACCGGCTGATCGGCGAAGGCGCGGGGCCGTCCAAACAGGATTCAGAAGTAGAGGCTGCCAAAAACGCGCTGCAGAAGCAGGACTTCTAAATGCTTTACGAATAACGAATCGGTACGAATGTACCAATAATTCGTAAATTCGTAAAATTAGTTATTCGTAAAACCAGATGTATTTAAAAAAAGCAGAAATTTACGGGTTCAAAAGTTTTGCCAAAAAAACAGTTTTGGAATTTGAACAGGGCATTACGGCGGTTGTCGGACCCAACGGCTCCGGCAAATCCAATATTGCCGACGCTCTACGGTGGGTGTTCGGCGAGCAGTCCATGAAACTCCTGCGTGGCAAAAAAGCCGAAGATGTGATTTTTGCCGGATCTGATCAGAAATCACGTCTGGGCGCGGCCGAGGTTATGGTCTATTTTGATAATCGCGATCACAAAATGGCCATTGATTATGACGAGGTGATGATGGGGCGGCGGGTGTACCGGGACGGGAACTCGGAATATATATTGAACGGCAATGTAGTTCGGCTTTTGGATATCGAGGAGCTACTGTTCAAATCCGGTTTTGGCAATACCTCATATTGGGTCATCGGCCAGGGTGCGATCGATCAGCTTATCCTGCGCGGGCCGGGCGCGATTAAGGAGCTTGTGGAGGAGGCCGCCGGCATCACCCCATACTATCAAAAACGAGAGCGTACCCTGCGCAAGCTGGAGGTGACTTCGGTTAACCTGGAACAGGCACGGGCGCTCACCCGCGAAATCGAACCAAGGCTGCGATCATTGAGACGCCAAGCCAAGCGCTTGGAACAGCGCGAGGATCTGGAAAAAGAACTTCGCGATCTGCAAATAAATTATTATGGCCAGATTTTGCAGGGGCTTGATACTCAGCTCATAGAAGTTGACCAAAAACTGGAAATTTTCGAAAAACAGCTAGCCGATGTGCACAGCGAAATAGCAAATTTAAGTAAAAGCGCGGACGCGCAGGAAAAGCAATCAAAAGAGCGGTCTGATGCATACAAGAAAGTAAAAGTCGATTTGGAAGTTTTGCAGAAAGCACGCCTGGGGTTGCTCGAGGAGCTCGCCACTATCCGCGGCAAACTGAAAGCTGAAGAAGCGCAGGCCAAAAAGAATATTGTCATTGATGTTGAGAATCTAAAGACTAAATTTAAGACTGCATACGCAAAGCTGGTGAATTTATTTAAAAATTTTGATGCTAGTGAGGCTGTGCGTGTCCAAGGGCTGTTCGATGAAGTTTCAAAGATTTTTGAAGGCGCGGAAAGCGCGAAAAATATTGAAGACGTTCTTGTCGCTCTGCGCAAAGAGGAAGATCGGCTGAATCACGAGCTTGAGAACCTGTTCGCCAAAATCAGCAAACTCGAGCAGGATTTCACAGCCTACAACAAAGAAGAAGAGGAGGTCAAACAGCAGTTGTTTGTAAAGGAACGATTGCTACGCAATAAACAAGAGCTGATCGTTAAAACTTCTGATCAAAAAAATCAGTTGGCTATAGAGCAGGCCAGGATCGCAACGCGGAAAGATTCGATTGAACAGGAAGCGGCTACGGCCCTCGGGCCGGAGTTTAGAAAATTTTTTCCAGACCATCGATTGAACCACCAGCTTTCGGATTTGCAGGAAAAGATTGCCAAGCTCAAAAAACAGCTCGAGATGATTGGTGGTGTTGACGAACTTTTGGTTCAGGAATACAAAGAAACCGAGGAGCGCTATATGCATTTAACGGAACAGTCCGGGGATCTGGAAAAAGGGGTCAAGGATTTGAAAACCGTGATTTCCGAGCTGGACGAGGTGATAAAGAAAGAATTTCATGAAGCGTTTACGAAAATTTCCGAAAAATTTGCGGAATATTTTCGGATGCTGTTTTCGGGGGGGAAAGCGACTATGACCCTGGTACGGGAACAACCGATCACCCCCACCTCAGCCTCCCCCCTCGAGGGGGAGGAAGAAGACGAGGATTTTCCTCCTCCTGGTGGGGAGGGAGTAAGGGAGGGGGGCGTTCACAAACTCGAAATTGTTGGCATTGAAATCCGCGCTACCCCACCCGGCAAAAAGCTCGGCGGGATTTCCGCGCTTTCCGGCGGAGAGCGTGCGCTAACCTCTATCGCTTTGCTTTCGGCGCTTCTGCATATCAATCCTTCACCATTTGTGGTGCTTGATGAGGTGGATGCCGCGCTCGACGAGGCCAACAGCATCAGGTTTGGAAAAATTATCGGCACCATGGCCGCCAAGACCCAGTTCATCACCATCACCCACAACCGCGAAACCATGCGCCAATCGCACACGCTCTACGGCGTGACCATGGGTGATGACTCTGTGAGCAAGATCATCTCCCTTAAGCTCGAACAAGCTGCGGTTTACAGTACAAAGAATTAGCCAGCTACCTGGCGGTTGACTTGTGTTTTTAAACTTGGTAGACTATAAACCATGTTAACTATCAGATTACAACGAGTGGGCAGGAAAAACCAGCCGGTTTACCGGATTGTTTTAGCCGAGAAACACCGAGCGGCTACCAAGAAGACCGTAGAACAGCTTGGTCTTTATAATCCGCGTAACAAAGAGTTTACAGTAAAGGAAGAGCGCGTGAAATATTGGCTGGAGAGACACACAGAGCTTTCCCCGACCGTGCACAATCTATTTGTGACCAAGAAACTTATTGACGCTAAAAAGGTCCATGCTTGGCAGCCGCGACGGAAACCTGCTGAGCCGCAGGCAGCCGCCGTTCCGGCAACGAAGGCTGAGACAGCGCCCGCCACAGCCGCAGAGCCAAAAGCAGAGGAGCCCCAGCCTTCGCCAGAGGCTACGGCGGGCACAGTAGCCGCATAAAATCCCCTCCCCAGGGGATTTATTGTTTATGAATTCCAGATTGACATTTTTAGCTAAATCTGATAACGTATTTTTAGTTTATCCTGCCAATGGCGGGACCAGAGCTGTCGAAAATCTGGTACACAATTAATCAGTCAAGTAGATAAGGACCCGCCTCATCGGCGGGTAAAATCCTAAATGGAAAAAGACCAAGAGTTCGTAGAGTTCGTCGTAAAATCACTGGTTGATCATCCTGAAGCAGTGAAATCCGATCGTACGGTTGACGAAATGGGAGTTCTCATCAGCCTTCATCTCAGCCCCGAGGACATGGGTCAGGTCATCGGCCGCCAGGGTCAGACTGCCAAAGCACTTCGCACTCTTTTGAGAGTAGTCGGCGCCAAGCACAAAGCCCGCGTTAACCTCAAGATCGTTGAGCCCGAAGGGGGCCGCGGTCCAAACCCGAGACCGCAGTCAGCAATGGCTGCCTCCGGCGCAGCTGAGGAAGCCCCGGACGCGATGGAAGATTTTAAACTGTAATTCAATCTATTTTCAACAAAACACTACCCCGGTAATTCCGGGGTTTGTTTATGATACAATCAAGTTGTAAGTACGCGAACTTACTACTAGCCCATGCGCTTCGATATAATCACAATCTTTCCTGATTTTTTTAACAGCTTCACGAGCGAAGCGTTGATTGCGCGCGCCATTAAAAAAAAGATCATCAAAATTACCGCGCACAACTTGCGCAAATGGACAAAAGATAATCACCAGACCGTAGACGGAAGGCCGTATGGGGGAGGGGCGGGAATGGTGATGATGGCGGAGCCGATCATGAAGGCAGTGAAGAAACTCAAAGCTCAAAACTCAAAACGCAGAACTAAGATAATTCTTTTTTCCGCAAAGGGGAAAAAATTCGACCAGGCCACAGCAAAGAAATGGTCGAAGCTGGATCAGCTGATTCTTATATGCGGGCGCTACGAAGGTATTGATGACCGGGTGGCCGAGCATATTGCTGATGAGGAAATTTCCATTGGCAACTATGTTTTGTTCGGCGGCGAGGTGCCAGCCATGGTGGTTATGGAAGCTGTAACGCGGCTTTTGCCTGGCGCGGTCGGCAAAAAAGAATCAGTCTTAAATGAATCGTTTGCTGATGGCCTCCTCGAACATCCTCATTACACCCGGCCGGAAGCTATTAAAATCGGCGGAAAAGTCAGAAGAGTGCCCAAGGTGCTGCTGTCCGGGAATCACGCAAAGATTAGAGAATGGCGAAGAGCGAATAGCAAAGATATAATTTAGGAAACTCCTCACCTCAATCCTCTCCTCTTGCAAGAGGAGAGGAAGAAAAGGAGAGGAGTTGCTTTATGAAAATTCAGATCGAATACGAGAATGATGATATGGTTATTGTTAATAAACCGGCTGGCATGCCGGTGTATTCAACCCGTGTCCAGACCAAAGAGGATTCTGTACTGACTTGGTTTTTGGAAAAATATCCTGAGGCGAAAACAGTCGGGGACCCGGATCGCCCTGGCATAGTGCACCGTCTCGACAAACAGACCTCAGGTCTCCTGATCCTGGCAAAAACCGCGGCAGGGTTCGAATTCTTAAAAGATTTATTTCATTCGCGCAATATCAGCAAAGAATATCAAGCTTTGGTTTACGGCCGCATAGAAAAACATGGGATGATCGACAAACCGCTTTCCAAAATCGGTCATGAGGGCCAGAGCCGGGTGAGAGTGGATAAAAAGGGCCGTGCTTCCAAGACAGAATACTGGCCCCTAAAATACTTCACCCTCCCCCAACCCCTCCCCTCCCAGCCTACGCGTGAAGCTTCGGCGGGCACGGCAAGGGAGGGGAATTCCTCCCCCTTGCCGGGGTCCCCCGAAAGCGTACTCGCTTTTGGGGTGGGCTTGAGGGGGGAGGATAAAGGTGGGGGTGTTGACCCCGTTAGAAATAGCCCGCCCCAAAGGCCTTCTGGGCGCGCAAGCGCGGGCGCGATTTCTAACGGGGTTGACGAATTCACTCTGGTTAGGGTAAAATTGCATTCGGGGCGTACACACCAGATTCGTGTGCATATGACCTCCGAGAAACATTCGGTAATGGGCGATGATCTTTACGGCAAGCCGGAATCGCAGAAGCTAAGCGCAATTCTCGGCCGACAATTCCTCCACGCGTCAAAACTGGAGTTCAAACTTCCCGACGGAACGTGGATTGAAATATCATCCGATTTGCCCGAGGACCTGAAAAAAGTTTTAATGAATCTCGAAAATGGAATATAGAATATCGAGATTCAAAATTCGAAATTCAATATTCAAACAACATGCCTTACATTAAAGAAATTTCTAAAGACGTTTTGAAAACCGATCTGCCGCAGCTACGCAGTGGTCAGTCTGTTCGCGTGCACCAGAAAATCAAAGAGCCGATCGTGGATCCAAAAAAAGGCACGGTCACCGGCTATCGCGACCGCGTGCAGATGTTTGATGGGCAGATCATTGCGGTCAAACACGGTTCTGGCATCAATGCGACCTTTACCGTAAGAAAGATTGCTTCCGGCGTGGGCGTGGAACGCGTGTTTCCAATGCACTCTCCAACCATCGCGAAAATTGAGGTTGTGAAAAACTCGGTTGCCCGCAAATCTAAACTCTACTACACCCGCGAAGGCAAAGAAGCAAAAACCAGAGAAATAAAAAGTAATGAAAAAACGCGGGTTCACGCTAATTGAGCTGTTGGTTGTCATTTCCATCATCGGCCTCCTGGCGTCAGGAGTGCTCGTGGCTCTCAATAGCGCCAGATCCAAAGCGCGCGATGCGCGTCGCATTGGGGATTTGCGGCAGCTAACCACGGCCTTGAATCTATATTTCAATGAAAACAATACTTACCCAACCTGCAACGGGATTGATCCAGCTGTGAATTGCAACGCCAGCACTTGGGCTGGCTGGTTTAACATGCTGCCCGCACAATACGTTTCCAGAATGCCGGTAGATCCGCAGAATATTGATTTGCTAAATTGCCAGGTAACTCCAAATTGTCATATTTATATCTATTGCACTTACAATAACGGACGAAATTTTGTTTTGTATGCTAATTTGGAAAATCCCCTAGCCGTGCCCATGAATAATCACCCAAACTGTTCTCAGGGCGGGCCTAATCATTATTGGATTGGCAGTTAACCTAGTTTTTTCAGCGCTGCATGGATCAAATTAGCGCAGGAAGCGCGGGCGGAGCTAATCTGCACATTTAAAAGCTTGGAGATTTGCTTTATTCCAAGCTTTTTGATTTCGGAAAGTTTTTTGCCGCGGGCGTATTCGGAAACAGCGGAAGCACTGGCCACGCAGATCATACAGCCACGGGTTTCGTGAGAGATGTCCTGAATTACTAAATCCGATTGTGGAAAATTCCCGCGGCCGCGGGAATTTTCCACAATTATGAATTTTATGTAAACTTTCGTTTCATCGCCGCACAAGGGATTGACCTGCTCGGCAACAAAATCGGCATTGTCCAATTTGCCGCTATTAAGCGGATGATGATAGTGTTGTTTAATTGTTTCAGAATAGTGCTGGGTCATGGTATTATTCCCCTCCTCATGAGGAGGGGTTAGGGGAGGTCATGTATTTTTGCTCCGCGACCCCCTCTTAATCTCCCCCTCACGAGGGGGAGAAAGAATACGCTGGGCGTATTTTAATCCATTAATAAATGCATCAATATTTTTTTTCGTATTGTAAATGCCGAGGCTGATGCGCGCAGATGATTCAATTCCCAATTTATCATGCAAAGGCATGGCGCAGTGGTGGCCGGTGCGGATGGCAATGCCGCGGCTGTCGAGAATCGAGGCAAGGTCATGGGGAGGGATTTTTTTTAAATTAAAGCTAATGACCCCAATGCGGTCTTTGTTGTTTTGGGGGCCGTAGATCTCAATCCCGCGAATTTTTTGCATTTGTTTGAGGGCGTAGGCAGTAAGTTCTGATTCATATTTCAATAACCCCCTCCATCTCCCCCTTAATTTAAGGGGGAGAGTCCGTGTATTTGTCCCCCTCTTAAGATAAGAGGGGTTAGGGGAGTTATGAATGAGAGTTAAAAAGTCTATAGCTGCGCCGAGGCCGATTGCTTCCGCAATATTTGCTGTACCGGCTTCGAAGCGGTGCGGCAGGTCAGCCCAAGTGCTGGATTCTAGTTCGACTTTGCGAATCATATGTCCTCCGGCTTGATACGGCGGCATCAAACTTAACAATTCTTTTTTGCCATACAGCACGCCCACGCCTGTTGGTCCGTACATTTTATGTCCCGAAAGAACGTAAAAATCACAGTTCAATTTTTGAACATTGATGGGAATGTGCCCGCCGGCTTGCGCGCCGTCAATAAGTACCATGGCGCCAACCTTGTGTGCGGCGCGGATGATTTCTTCGATAGGATTTACAGTGCCGAGAACATTCGAGGCGTGAGCTGTGGAGACAATCTTTGTGCGACTAGTGATGAGTTTGTCTAATTTTGATAAATCTAAAGTCCCCACCCTCCCCTTACCCCTCCCCTCAAGGGAGGGGGGTTCCTCCCCCTTGCCGGGGTCCCCCAAAAGCGTACTCGGTTTTGGGGTAGGCTTGAGGGGGGAGGATAAAGGCGGGGGTGAAATCACTGGAATAAATTTCAGCTTGGCGCGTTTCTTTTTGGCGAGAATCTGCCAAGGCACGAGGTTGCTGTGATGTTCTGCTTCGGAAAGTAGAATCTCGTCGCCGGCATGGATATTCTCATGTCCCCAGGTCCAGACCACGAGATTGATGGCCTCTGTCGCTCCGCTGGTAAAGATTATTTCTTCGCGATTCTTAGCGTTTATAAATTTCTGAACTTTATCCCGCGTCCCTTCGTACAGCTCAGTCGCTTCCTGCGACAGGGTATGAATCCCGCGGTGGATGTTGGCATTGTGGTTGCGGTAAAAATTATCCATCGCTCCAAGCACAATTTCTGGTTTTTGGGTTGTCGAAGCATTGTCAAGATAGACCAGACGCTGGCCATTGATTTTGCGTTTTAGAATCGGGAAATTTCTCATAACTACTCGATTTTATCAGATTTTTTTTGTTTTATCCACAGGTTATTGACATTTATTCCACAATGATATCTAATATAAGTGAGATATAGGTCAGCTATAGAAATAAAAAATTTAATTAATTTAAAAAACACCAAATAAATATGAGAAAGACGATTGCCTTTGTAAGGCAGAACCTGTTGGGTCAGGTTATTGCCTCATTACTATTTCTGCTTTTGGCTTTTACCATAGCCAAAGCTGTAACAACCCTAAATTTGAATATCGCGACTGACGGGACATTAAGCGTCACGGGAGCGACTAGTCTGTCTGCTGATCTGTACAGCACTGATGGGGCATTGTTCAATGTTTCTTCGACAACAGCGTTCCTCCTCCAAAACGGCTCGGGCACCAATATCTTTGCCTTTGATACTACGTCTAGTGGATCAGGATTTACTCTGACTGCCACTACCTCGATTACCACCGGCGGTTCAGGATCGCGTGGCTTGCTCATAACCGGCGCTGCTTCACAAGCTCAAAACCTCTTGCAAATCAATAACTCATCCAACGCGTTCTTAAGCGGTTTCACTGGCGCCGGAGGATTGCTTATGAACATTTCTTCGACCACGGCTTTTATTCTGCAGAATGCAGGCACTAATCATTTCGTGATTGACAGCTCCGGTGCCACGGCCTCGACCACGCAGCGAGGCGGTTTAGTCGTGGATACCGATACGTTTGTGGTCAATGCCAATGAGAACGAAATTGGGATCGGCACGGCCGTGCCGTATGGCGCGCTTGATATCAGAGGAGCCACGGCTTCATCTACCGCGTTGGTCATCGGCGGTGACGTGGATGTTTACCGATCAGCCGCCAACGCCCTGACCATTGACAGCGCCTTGAGCGTTACCGGCAATCTTACCCTGCAAAACAGCGAGGTGATTGGCAACACCACAGCCACCAATGTTTTTATCTCAGGAACGAGTATTGGCATAGCAACCACCACTGCTTCCACCACAGCCGGGTCATTGTGGGTGGCGGCTCCGGCCGGAGTGTCCACCACCACTGTGCAAATCGGCGGTAATCGGGCAGGAGAAACAGGCTCTGCTACCCCAGGTTCATGCATTCAGATGTGGCGTGAAAACGTGGCTTATAAGGTTTATATAGACACAGCCGGAACTGGGCTAAAAGTGATTGCAGGCACCTGCCGAGATTAGTTTGGATCTAGCCAACAATCCCACATGAATAAAATAATTTATCGCAGATATCTCTTATTTTTCCTGGTAATTGTATTGGCCCTTCCCGTTCCAGCGTTTGCTGTGGAATCGGCCGTAGATTACACGGCTGATACTAGCGTGGCTGTGACCAGCGTTGGCACCAGCGTGACTGTGAGTATTGCCTCCGGATCAAAGGCCGAATCTGTCATAGTCGGAGCTACCACTATTACGGTCCAGCTGGGTACCGACAGCGATACGTTTACCATGAAAGACACCAACTCCTCGCGAAGGATGATGTTTTTGGTGGATGGCGTGTACAATACCACCTGTACTGCCAGCGAATCCTCATTTACCCTTTCCAATACTGCCACAACCACCTACGTGATTGAGCCGAGAAATGATACGCGGTGTACCACTAGCGGGTCTGGTTCCGGACCCGTAGGAGGTGCTAGTCCCCCACCGCCAGCGCCGGCGCCAGCTCCTCCTGCCGCACCACCTCCAGCCCCAACACCAGCTCCTCCTGCCGCACCACCTCCAGCCCCAGCAGTTTCGCAGCCTCCGGCCGGCGCGCATCCGAATGGAACTTTGATTTTGGATGATGGCACGATTTACCTTGTGGTTAACGGGAAAAGGCGCGGGTTTAGAAATCCGGAAGAATATATGTCACACGGTTACAAATTTAGCCAAGCCGTTCCGGCAACCGCCGCTGACAAAACTTTGTCCAGCGAAGAGCAGCCAATTGAAAAAGCCCTTGATGGAACCCTAGTTTTGGATAAGACTGACGGCCGGACGATTTATATGATCGCGGACGGCAAGAAGCGCGGCTTTACTTCCGCAGAAATATTTCATGGTCTGGGTTACCAATTCAACCAGGCCATACCAGTGGATTTGAGCGATTATCCCGCCGCAGATCCGATTACCGCAGCCGATGCCGTGCATCCTGATGGAGCGCTCGTTCTCGATAAGACCGATGGTCGGACTGTGTGGTGGGTTCTTGGTTCGGGACGCAAAGGTTTTCAGTCAGCGGAAGTATTTTTTACCTATGGATTTGCTTTTGACAAGATTGTACCGGCCAATGATGCGGATATGGCTCTGGCTGTCGGTTCACTGGTCAAATTCCGGGACGGGACATTGGTCAGCGACGGCGGGAATTATTATCTCATCTCCGACGGCACGAAGAAACCGTTTGCCTCAGTCGCGGCCATGGAGGCTCTTGGTTACAAAATCAGCAGTGCCATCAATGCTGATCTAAGCGCTTACCAGGCAGGATCCGGCGTTGAGTAGAGCTTGAATACGATTTCAAAAAGACTCTCCCAATATGGGGAGAGTCTTTTATTAACGGCTAAAACGAGTTTTAGCCGTTAACGTCCGGGACTTTGAATTTGCGAAGCTTCAAATATTCGAGTAAATATCGTACACTTACTTGAGGCTTTCGTTCGTTTTGACATTTTCAATTGTTTGCGGTATACTGAGATCGGTACTTAATTATTCAATAAATCTGTACAGTTAGAAGTCAGAAATACTTGCGAATACAGCATGTTCTGCTTAATCCCATGACTTTTCATTACTTGGAACCAAACACGATAATTCATACAAACCGCTAATCACGGCTTTTTTGGTTCTTCCGGGTAATTATAGGCTTTTTACTGTTGCAGACTGCACTCATTAATATATGAACAGTCTTTTTTTGTTCGCAGGGATTGCGCTGGTCGCCGGCTTTGCCGTCGGTTACGTGGTACGCAAGGCCCAGGTTAAAGCCAAGATTGATTCTGCCGAAAACAAGGCAGAAAAGCTGCTAGACGAGGTCAAACAAAAAGAAAAAGAAATCATTCTCTCGGCCAAAGACCAGGCCATAAAAATAACTGAAGAGGCAAAAAAGCAGGAGACTGAGATTCGCCAGCAGATTTTGCGCATCGAAACTCGTCTGGAGAAAAAGGAAACTGAGATAGACGCCAAACTCAGTCAGATGGAAAAGCAGAAAACTGATCTTGAGGGACAAAAGGAAGAAAACAAAAAGGTCCGGGAAGATCTGGAAACCGGCAAGCAAAAACAGATTGAAACTCTGGAAAAAATCGCCAAGCTGACCCTAGTTGAGGCCAAGACTGTTCTCTTAGAGCAAACCGAGCGGCAGGTCAAAGACGAGCTTTTGGGATTGACCAGAAAGATCATGTCTGAGGCGCGTGAGGACGCAGATAAAACCGCCCGCGACATTGTGGCGCAGGCTATCGAACGGGTGAGCGCTGAGGTTTCCAGCGAAACTACGACCACGACTGTGGGTATTCCTAACGACGAGATGAAAGGCCGGATCATCGGCAAAGAGGGTCGCAACATCAAGGCCTTTGAACAGATGCTTGGCGTAGAGGTGATTGTTGATGAAGCGCCGGATACGGTGGTTATCTCGGGCTTTAATTCGGTGCGTCGCCATGTGGCCAAGGTTACGCTTGAAAAACTAATTCAGGACGGCCGCATTCATCCGGCAAAAATCGAAGAGGCATACGAAAAGGCGAAAAAAGAGGTAGGGCAAATGATTAAAGAGGCAGGAGAGCAGGCGGTCTATGATCTGGGCATTACCTCATTTCCGCCAAAACTCATTCAGCTTATCGGCCGGCTGCGGTTCCGTACCAGCTATGGTCAGAACGTGCTCATGCATTCCACGGAGATGGCCAAGATCGGCGCAATAATCGCTGAAGAAATTGGCGCTGATCCTCTGATCGTCAAACAAGGCGCACTCCTCCATGACATTGGCAAAGCCCTCGATCAAGAAATGGAAGGCACGCACGTGGAGCTCGGAGTGCAGATTGCCAAGAAATTTAATCTGCCGGACATTATCGTGAATTGCATCGCGGCGCACCACGGCGATGTACCGCATGAGAGTCCGGAAGCTGCGATTGTTGATGCTTGTGATAATATCAGCGGCGCCCGTCCCGGTGCACGCAGAGACAGTTATGAGCAGTATGTAAAACGGCTCGAAGAGCTCGAGAATCTGGCCAATTCATTCCCGGGCGTGGAAAAAAGCTACGCGATTCAGGCCGGCCGCGAGATCCGCGTGTTTTTGGAACCCACGAAAATTGATGATTGGGGAGCAATGAAACTGGCCCGCGAGGTGGCAAGCAAGATCGAGCAGCAGCTGAAATACCCCGGTGAAATAAAAGTCCAGGTGATTAGAGAAATGAGAGTTGTGGAATATGCGAGATAAATTTTGCAATTAGAAATTCATGAAAATATTATTCTTCGGTGATATCATGGGAAAGCCGGGGCGCAGTGCGGTCGCAAAGATTTTGCCTGGCCTAAAAAAAGAACTTCAGCCGGACATAGTCATTGCCAACATTGAAAATCTCGCGCATGGCAAAGGTGTAACCTTGTCGACCATACAAAACCTTGTTGATGGTGGGGTGGATTTTTTTACCTCCGGTAACCACATCTATGACAAGCCTGAATATAAAAAAGTTTTGGAGCAGTTTGGCGGTAAAATCATCCGTCCAGCCAATTTCGCGCCTGACCTTGCCGGAGACGGCTACAAGATTGTCGAGGTGGGCGACGACAGCATTCTTTTGGTCAATTTGCTCGGCGAAGTATTTATGAGCGAACAAGTCGACCAAGGTCCGCTGACGAGCCCCTTTTACAAGATCAACGAGATTCTCGAAAAGGTTGGCCATGACCCAAAAATAAAGATTTTGGATTTTCATGCGGAAGCCACGAGCGAAAAACGCGCTATGGGTTTTTGGCTAGACGGACGTATGTCGGCCGTAGTTGGAACTCATGCGCATGTGCCGACTGCTGACGCGCAAATTTTGCCCGGCGGCACTGGTTACATCACGGATATTGGAATGACAGGAGGGGCACATAGCGTCATCGGCGTGACTACTAAATCCGCCCTGGCTCGGTTTCAAATGCATGATCTGGAGCAGAAAAAAGTTGCCTTAGAGATTCCTGATGACGACGGCAGATACGAGGTCTCTTACGTGCTCCTGGAAATTGACGAAGCTACAGGGAAGTGCCAAAATATTACCAGTAGAGCGATCCCAATTTATGACATCAACAACCAAAACTAGAACTTTTCTCAACCCGGAAACGCTTCTAAAATCGATTCCGCTGGAGCCGGATATGACTGTCGTGGACCTCGGCTGCGGCAACGGCCATTATGCGGCCAGTGCCGGGCTCATGGTCGGGAAAAAAGGCTTGGTCCACGCTTTTGACGTGCTCGAGGATGCGCTTTCTCAGACCGCGACCTTGGCGCGCTTAGTCGGTGTGCAAAATGTCAGCACGCGCCAATGCAACCTTGAGAAGCTTGGCAGTTGCGACCTGGAAGGGAGCATTGCGGACGTGGTGATTGTGTCGAGTATTTTGCATCAGTTGGAAAATAAAGGAAATGCCATCCGCGAAGCTTATCGTCTCCTGAAAACCGGCGGCCGGCTTTTGGTAGTGGAATGGAAAAAAGATTCAGCTTTGGGCCCGCAGGTCTCCGAGCGGATTGCAGAAGCAGAGATACGCAAGCTTTTGGAAAGCAACGGGCTACGGCCGGTCGCAGAGCTTCCGGCAGGATCGTTTCATTATGCTCTCCTCTATTCTAAATAATTATTTACCCGCCAAAATTTTTCGGTGGAGACTTCAACAATATGAAACTATTAAGTATTAAAAATTTAGGCAGGTAAATGGTAGATGTCACAAAACTGTGGGATAAGAGGTATTTGTTCGGACCGAATCCTTTTGATCTTGCGCGCTCAGACCATATTTTTTTTGTTCTCGCCATTACCTGCGTTATCATCGCAGCTGCCGCGAAAATAATAGTTTTGAGGGCGGAACGCGGCAGTCCCAAGAAAATTTTATTTGGCCGGGTATTCCATTTGTTTTTAACCATTGGCATTCTCTTAGGTATTTGGTATGGCGCCCGGATCGAGCGGATTCCCTGGATCTATACACATTTCACCGCTCTGCTGCTGCTCATCGTCGGTTTGGTGTGGTTCGGGTTTATTACGAGATTTTATCTGCGCGTTCATCGATCAGCCCAGGAGCGATGGCAGGACGAGCAGGTCAAATTACAATATCTAAAGAGATAAAATGCTCGAGCCGCCTGAGCTTTCTGGTCTGAAATCCGGCGAGGCAGGAGAGCAGTGGGTGGCGTATTTATATCAGAAGAACGGCTTCGAGATTTTGGCGCGCAATTACGCGCTGTTTGGAAAAAAACAATTCGGTGAGATAGATATTGTTGCTAGGCGCGGTCCAAGATTATACATAGTCGAGGTAAAAACCAGAAAGAATGAGAATTTCATGCCAGTCGAAGAAACCGTGAATTTTCACAAGCAAACGAGGCTAAGGCGGATGGCCAAGCTTTATCTTCAGCAAAATCCGCAATATGCGGATTGGGACATTCAAATCGACGTCGCGGCGGTGCTTATGGACCCATTTGACAATTCCATCAAATCTGTTAAACTGATTGAGAATGCGATTGAAGATGTTTGATTTACAGTGTGGTTTGACCGCACTTTTTTTAAATTTTAATTTACGAATAACGAATAGTACGAATGTACGAATTCGTAAATTCGTAAGGATTAGCAAGTCTTAAAACTTATGAATCCAGATTTTTTGACAGCACTCAATGAAATAGCCGAAGAAAAAGGCCTGGATAAGGACGAGGTTCTAAAAATGATTGAGGCGTCTCTGGCTGCGGCGTTTCGCAAAGACTATGGTGAGAAAGATCAAAACCCGGTAGTGGTCCTGGATCCGGAAACCATGGCCATGAAAATTTTTGACGTAAAAACTGTGGTCGAGACGGAAATCACTGATCCGCAAAAAGAGATCCTCCTCGAACAGGCGAAAAAAATTAAGCCCGCCAAAGACGGGTCCGCCTCTGGCGGAAAAAAATCCTATTCTGTCGGCGATGAAATCCGCACAGACATTACCCCGAAAACCGGGACGAATTTTGGCCGTATTGCCGCGCAGACTGCCAAGCAGGTCATCATCCAGAAACTCCGCGAAGCAGAACGCAATGTCATGTTCTCCGAGTTCAAAGCCAAAGAGCGCCAGCTTGTTACCGGCGTTATTCAGCGGATTGAAAAAGATACGGTTCTCGTGGACCTTGGCAAATCCACCGGGGTGCTGTTTCCTTCCGAGCAGATCAAGGATGAGACTTACAAAATCGGCGCGCGCGTGAAGGTTTTGATTCTGCACGTGGAGCCAACGCCGAAGGGGCCGAAAATTACTTTGTCGCGCTCTCATCCGGATATGGTCAGGCGCTTATTTGAAATCGAGGTGCCAGAGGTATTCAATGGGGTTATTGAAATAAAGGCCATTGCCCGCGAGGCAGGAAGCCGCTCCAAGATCGCGGTGGAAAGCCGGCAGGAGGGGGTTGATCCGATCGGTGCCTGCGTGGGACAGCGGGGAACCCGCGTCCAGACAGTGATGAGCGAACTCGGCGGCGAAAAAATTGATATTATCGAATGGAACGAAGACCATGTTAAATTTATTGCCAACGCGCTAAGTCCTGCAAAAATTTTGAACGTGATGCTCGATGAGAATAATAAGGAAGCCAAGGTTGAGGTCATGGAAGACCAGCTGTCTCTGGCTATCGGCAAAGCCGGGCAAAATGTCCGGCTTGCGGCGAGGCTGACCGGCTGGAAAATCGACATTGCCGGGCAGGATCTCGGCGGCGGCGAAAAACCTGAAAAAAAATCTGAAGAGGCCAGCCCTGAGGCGGCCGCGGAACCTGTTGAAGAAAAAAAGCAGGGAGAAGAGGCAAAAGAATAGGGGGAGGGGAAAAGAGGAGAGAATGAAAATTAAAAATCAAAAAGGTTTTACAATCATCGAGCTCCTGGTTGTTATTTCTGTAATCGGTCTTTTGGCCAGCGTGGTTATGGTGTCGCTCAACGCAGCCCGTGATAAAGCCAAACTCGCGAAAGCCAAAAAAGATATCCTAACCTTATCTACCGCGATGCTGGCGTACAAAGGGGACGTGGGCGAGCTTCCGTCGCGCGGAGATCTATGTTCTTACTGCCTGGATGCCCAAGGTAAATTTAATGGCAGTTGGACTTTGGTTATCGATGCTTTAACGACTAATGATGGCGCTAATTGGCAAGGCCCTTATCTGGGAGGCCGAATTGATTTGGATCCTTGGGGCAGTTACTATGGCTATGATGATAATGACTGTAAGGGTGCTGGTCAAAACGCAGAGTCGTATCTGGCGAGCGCGGGTCCTGATAAACTCGGACAAACAGCTGATGATTATTATGTGATTATTTTGCCGGCTTGTTAATTTAACCCCCTCCCTAGCCCTCCCCTGAATGGGGAAGATGAGCAAGGGGTGAGAATAAAGTATCATAATTTAAAAATATGAATACACACGACCAAGAAGACCCGAGGTACAAAGAGTATCTCAAAGGCGAAGCGCAAAAAATTTCCGAGCTGCATATTGCCAAGATACCCGTCGAAGATCGAAATCGGATTACCAGTGCCGCTCAAGTCGCGGGAATTCTTGATCTTTATAGGGGGAAGGGCGATCAGCTTCAAACTTATGATCGAATGGCTAATATGCCAAGTAGCATCCAGGCGCCAAATTTTAAGGGAGATCGCCCTGGAACAATTCAGGCTATGCGCGAGTTTGCCAATAACCCCATTGCCCACGCCAAAGAAGTTCTCACCTCCTACTCTAAAGAGGGAGTTTTACCGCAATCGTTTCGAACCCAAGTGGAAGATATAGTTCTGATGGAAGGGAAAAACCGGCTTGGTGAAGCGTTTGCCACATTGGCAGATAGATTGGACGCTGATCCGACCGGCGATATGAAAACGATTTGGGAGCAGGCAAGAAAAGATCTGACATCCAAGGAATCAGATGCCGTTCGCATAACCGCTCTCAAACAAATGGTAGAAGCAGTTTACCCTGATTTTATAAATAGTCCGGAAAGCAAGTTGTGGCAGGAAATTGGTGACCTATCTCGCGAAGATAGGGAAAATCCTGAAACTATCGCGCGTCTGGCACGACAATTCCAGGAACTTAGTGGCGATGCGGGACTTGTAAAATATGCTGATCCTGAAAACATCCGAAAAAAACTAGACTCAGGAGAAATAGATCCCATGGATTTAAGCGGGGTTCCAAAGGATATTCAAAGGAAGCTTCAGAAGAAAATGGCGGAAAAATTTGTGACAACGGAAAAAATAATTACTTAACCCCCTCCCTAGCCCTCCCCACAGGGGGGAGGGAATAAAGAAAGGAACTATATAATGCCTCTCATTCCAATGGTAATAGATAAAAGTCCGTTCGGCGAGCGCGCTTATGATATTTATTCGCGTCTCCTGAAAGAACGGATTATTTTTCTTGGGGAGCCGGTTGATGACAATGTGGCCAATACAATCATTGCCCAGCTTTTGTTTCTCGAGGCCGAAGATTCCAAAAAAGAGATCAAAATGTATATCAACTCACCGGGCGGATCAGTCACTGCGGCTTTGGCAATTTACGACACCATGCAATATACCAAGGCTGATGTTGCTACGATTTGCATTGGCCAGGCTGCTTCAGCCGCCGCTGTGCTTTTGGCGAGTGGCGCGGCGGGAAAAAGATTTTCTCTGCCTAATTCCCGAGTCCTCATCCACCAAGTCATGGGTGGCGCAGAGGGTCAGGCCCGCGATGTGGCTATTCAGACCAAAGAAATGATGCGCATCAAAAACCAGGTGGACAAGATTTTAGCGGAACACACCAAACAATCAATCAAAAAGATCGAAACAGACACAGACCGCGATTTTTTTATGACTGCGGATGAAGCCAAAAAATACGGGATCATCGATAAAATCATTCAGTAGATAGGGTTGACAAAACCCAAAAAATCCTCTATACTCTTGGGTTACAAGATACAGGAGGATTTTGATTTGTAGAGTTAAATACTTGGAGCGATTTGCACGGAATAAATTGTGCGCAGTTTGCTCTAAAGTATTTTCAAAACTTCGATTTCGACAACTCTAATCTAACGACCGTATTAAGGGAGACAAAAGGATGAGACGATTGATGTTAGTGTTAGTTATGATGTTCGGTTGCGCGGTCGCTGCACAAGCTGCGATCAAGATTCCGTTTATTGGCGGACCCAAGTGCAAAGCGGCAGCCGGCAAAGCGTACGACGCTGTCGCCAAGGCCGAGGACGCACGTTTCCTTTTTGAGGCAAATCAGAAATATTATACCGAAAATAAGGAAGTCAATCAGCGTCTGCGTCGTCTGGGTGATTGGGCAGGGAGACTGCCGACACCCCCCGATCCCTCTCTGGAGGCAAAAGCCAAGGTACTCGAAGCCGAGGCAGACCGAATTTGCGGCGAAGAGCGCAAGGCGACTTTGAAAGACCTTATGGATCGTCAACAGGCTATTAAGCTCGACTCACTGGTTGCATGCCGCAATCGTGTGCCGGATGATGGTGAGGGATTCGAATCGTTCTGTAAAGGTCTTGGTATTGAACCGCAGCTCTCCGCAGTTCCTTCGACAGCTGCTGCAAAGTCCGCGGTACCATCCAATCCACCTGCAGATAGCATTGCAGGAATATGCAGCACTCTGACCGACGCTGATTGGGCGGCTCTCTCTCCTATTTGCAGAGAGCTCGGGTACGTGCCCATAAAGAAGTAAACTCTATTGCCCGCGCGATTTAGGGCACAACTTTTCAATTCACAAATCCCATTGGGTTAGCAGGTGCACGCGCCACCTGTTTTTTCTTGCCAAGATTCTTTTTTTGTGGTATAATTATATTAGTAAACTTTGAATTTAGAAACCAAAACAAAAATGAAACGAGTAATTGCAATCGTTCTTGGATTGAGTCTGTTTTCTTCTGCTCAAGCAGTCGGCGGCGTGCTGGCCGCTCCAGTGATTTCCAATGTGCAGGCGGGTAGCATTGTGTTGAGCGGCGCGCAAATTTCCTGGGATACTGATGTTCCGGCTTCCTCCCGGGTTTGGTATGATGTTACATCTTCCGCGCTCGGTAGTTTCACAACCAATTCGTGTTCTACAAATATATTAAATACAAGGCACTGCTTTTATCTCACGGGGCTTGCCTATAATACGGTTTATTATTTTCGTGTTGAATCCACTGATGCGTCTGGACAGAAGACTTATAGCGCAGAATATAAATTTACCTCTGACAACCCTACGATTTCATCAAACTCAGGGACATCTTCCGATTCGAGCGGTGCGGACGCCAATTCCGGAAATAATATTATAAATCCAGTTCTTCCGCCTTCGGGTACAACTCCGCCCCCGTCTCCGCCGCCAGCAGCGATCACGCCGCCTGCTGCAGTTCCGCCAGCATTGGCGCCCCCGCCTCCTGCTTTTGGCTCAAAAATTGCCAGCGGCAATATTTATTTCGTTGACGGCAGCGCGATAACCGATGCTGAAATCGGCGCTTACTCGCTTGCCACTCAAAAATGGATCAGCGCCAAGGTAGACAAAAACGGGGCTTTCAGTCTTGTTTTGGGGCCTGGCAAATGGAAGCTCTCTGCCCGCCCTATCCGGCCGCGCCAGGCCAAATGGTCATTTTCCGGAAAATACATTGAAGTTGTTTTTTCCTCGGACAATATCGCGGAAAACCAAAGCGCCAATTTTGTCATCATAAATACCAACTCTGAGATTCGCGTTTATACTGTCGATGAAAATTATCAGCCTTTGGCCAATGCTGCGGTGGTAATTGATGAAAATAGCGCCGCGGCTTCGCAGCCCAACTCCCAAAAGCCGTCAGCATTTCGTTACAGCGACTCTTCCGGAGTCACGGTTTTTTCTTTGGCCCCGGGCAATTATTACCTTCGCGCGTCTTTGGCCCCGGGCCTGGGTTATTTTAATCCTGCGGAACAAACTATAAGTTTATCTCCCGGTTCCGCAAAAACAGCAACTTTGATATTCAAGCGGCCGAGCGCGGCAAGCGCGATTACCCTGGTGGGCGCAGTTAAACTCGCAGATGGAACTCCGACCGATGCGTTTGTGTGGGCTTGGTCGGAAAAGGGCGGTTATACCCAGGGGCGCGCTGACTCCAGCGGTTCCTTCACCATGCAAATTTCCCCAAACGAACGCTGGCATGTCAGCAGCGCCAGATCCCGAGGGCAGATCTCCCACAAAGCCGATGAAATAATAGTGGACACGGGCGCAGCTGATCAATTTGTAGAAATCATCCTTGTCGAGGATTTGCAAAGGCCTTTGCCTCTCCCGGTAAGCGCTGTTCAGCCCGCGACTCAGGAAATAGTGGTTGGATCCGCCGATGGGGCTGAGGTTACCATTCCGCCAGACGCCCTCTCTTCCTCAGGGAACATCAGCGTAGAAATCGCGTCCACCGTGGAAGCGCCGTCCCAGGGCCCCGCCCAGGTTGTCAGTACTGTATATGAAGTAACGGTTAAAGACTCGTCCGGAACAAAGCTTACCGAGCTTGCGGCAGAGGCGGAGATTATCCTGCCATATGATGAGGCCGAGCTTGCGGCCCAGGGCATTAGTGAAAATGATCTTGTTCCGAGTTTTTTTGACGAAGCAGCAGGAGTCTGGGTGAATGTTGACAATTATACAATTGATAAAGAAAAAAATATTGTCATCGCGCGCGTCAAACATTTCACGAGGTTTGCTTTGGTTGCGCCGGCTGACGTTACCCCTCCGGCGCCGCCGAGCGCTCTAGCTGTTGTCAATACTGCCGGCGGCGCAAAGCTTTCCTGGCAAAATCCCGCCAAGGATTTCAACCATGCAAAGGTTTACCGTTCAGAGCAGGCCGGGAATTTGGGCAAGATCGCGGCTGCGCAGGTTTTGGGCATGGAGTTTTCCGACAGCACTGTAACAAAGGGGGCGACCTATTATTACACGGTTCGGGCGGTTGATCCGGCCGGTAATGAATCAAACAACACCAACCAAGTCTCTATTGTTTCAATCACGAGTCCTGCGCCTGCGCCCATGGCCCCGCCGCCATCCGGGACTGCAGTGTTTTCTTCCCGGCCTGATGGGAGTCTTGTTAAATACGCCAGTTCGCCTACAGTGTATCTGTTGGAAAGCGGTGTCAAGCGCGGCTTGCCTAGTTTTGAGCTCTACAAGCATTATTTTGCTTCGCGTCCGATCATCACGATTTCCCCAAGCGAATTATATCCGGATGGGCAGTCTGTAAAGTTTGGGCCGGGGGCATTGCTGAAAACTCCGGGCGGAGGCGCGGTTTATTTGATCCTCGATGACGGATCGCGTTATGGTTTTACCTCTGCCGAAGAATTTAAGCGTTTTGGTTTCCGTTTCGAACTTGTGGAAACGGTTTCCGTGCCCGAGCTTGCCGCTTACCCTGAGAGCGGAGTGAAGGTTTTGTCTTATCATGCTGCCGGCAATTTTATCAAATACCCGGACAGCGCAACGGTTTATAAAATAGAAAACAAAACTAAGCGAGGTATTACCAGTCTGCCGGTGCTTGAGGCGCATGTTTCCTCCTCGCAAATCATCACTGTGCCGCGCTCCTTTTCGTATTCTGACGGCCCAATTCTGATTTTTCCGGACGGAATATTGCTGAAAGGTTCGGGCCCGGCCGTTTATCTCATCACCCAGGGCAAGAAAAAAACCTTTCCGTCGTTTGAGAAATTTACATCATACGGTTATACGCCAGCCATGATCAAAACAGCCAGCGATGCGGAGCTTTTGTTCCTGCCGGATGACGGCCCAATCCAATGAAACTGTTTCGTTCCCGCGCCTCGGTGCTCATCGCTCTGAGTGCCGTGCTGATTGCAGCGGCCGCAGGAATAAAAATTTACAAATCTGCGGCTCCTCGCGTCCCGTTTGCCCTGCGTCCCAGCCCGGTCCATGTTTATCACAGCCCGGCGCTGAGTCTTGAGCGAATCGCACTCAAGGTTTTTTATGCTGTTCCTCAGGACAGGGCAGCGCAAATTTATCCCGGCTGGCATGATCTTTTGCCTGCTATGCTCGACGAGGCTGCAAAGTTTCACGAGGTCCAGTTTCACGGACAGTCAGTTTTTTCTTACAAGATTTTCCCGGAGCCGTTTATCCTGAAACAGCCCGCGATTTTTTATGATACGGAAAATACCAACAAGGGCAACCCCGAGGCTTTACTACGCATCACTGCGGAGATTGAAAATCGAGCCGTCGATTTTTTGAAAAAAGACCGCGGAGATTTTACCGCGATCGCTGTTATTTATGAGGGCGTGGGCGCCAGCGGGACCACGGGTTCAATGATTCTTTCCCGGGCATTTCTTTCTGATCCGCAGTATGCCGATTTTGCAAGTACGCTTTTTTATCATGAATTTGGGCACACTATGGGTCTGCCTGACCAGTATGATCTGGAAACCAACCAACCCTTTTCCGCCGATATTATGGGGGGCGGCCGCAGAAGGCCCTTGAAATATAATTATTTAGATGCCGCCCTGCTTGCGGAAATGAATGCTGCTGCGCAATAAAATTTTTACGGCGATGGCCATGGTCAGCGTTATTCCCTTGGCGATTTTGGGACTGGCGGCGTTTTACAGCATCAATTTTTTCCACGAGGCTGATGTTGCCAGCATTGAAAATAACCTCCTGAGCCAAAAGGAAGAAGAGATCCAGGGGTTATTGGATCGTATTGCCGGCACACTCCTGCTGCAGGTCGCCTATGAGCAGAAAAGCGATATCGAGCTGTCGCAGCAGCATTTTTTATTGCGGGAAATCCTCCAGGAGATCCCTAATATCGAAGAGATTTCTTTTATTGCTCTCTCTGGTCGGGAAACCGCGCTCCTCAAACGAGACGCTGAGGACGTGTTGCCGGCGGACGAGCTTTTGGATCAAAGCCTGACAGAAAAATTTCGCGTTCCGGCCGAAGGACGCGATTATCTCAGCGAGGTTCGGTTTACTATGGTCGGACCCATGGTTTCCCTGGCCTCGCCGGTGCGCAACCGCAACAATGAGATCATTTCCGTGCTGACTGCTGAGGTCAATCTTTCCGAGATTGGTCAAATCATCAGGCGCAGCCGCTTGGGGAACAGCGGATATGTGTATCTTGCGGACGAGAATGGTTTTTTGGTCGCTCATAGCCAGCCGGAAAAATTTTCGCAAAAAGCTGTTATTGCCCCGGATTTACAAGGGGTTAATCGTTATCAGAGTTTTTGGCAGGAACCGGTAGTCGCTTCCCGATTGGATTTTCCGCGGCTCCGTTTAACCCTGGTGGCGGAATGGCCGGCCGCTGACGCGGATCGCATTGTGAATGTTGTCCGCAATCAAATCATTTTAGTGTCTTTGGGGGTGCTGTTGTTTACCATGCTGTTGAGCATTTTTTTGGCGAACCGAGTGGTGCGGCCGATTAAGATCCTTGAGCAGGGGACATTGCGCGTCGCGGAAGGTAAATTTGACCAGGAGATAAAAATCAAAACCGGTGATGAAATCGAAGAGCTCGGCACGGCCTTTAACAAAATGACTGCCGGGCTAAAGCGCCTGGAAGAACTGAAGGAAGAGTTTGTATTTGTAGCTGCCCACGAATTGCGTACTCCGGTTACGGCTATCAAAGGTTATCTTTCTATGGTCATGGACGGGGACGCGGGCCCGGTGAGCGCGGAGGTCAAAGAAATGATCGGCCAGGTCAATGTGGCCAACGCGAGACTGGTTCAGCTTGTTGAAGATTTGCTGGCAGTGGCGCGCAGTGAAGCCGGGCGGCTTTCTATCCAGGTTGGTAAGGTTAAGATTGATGAGCAGATTCGCGAAGCCCTGAAAGAGCTGCTGCCCTTGGCAAAACAGAAAAAAATCGAGCTGGTTTATAATGACGACAAAGCCCTTGCTGATGTTTCGGCTGACAGCGCGCGTTTGCGCGAGGTGCTCATCAACCTCATTGGAAATGCCATTAAATACACGCCCGGCCCGGGTACGGTTATGATCAGCCACGAAATTCTAAGCGAGGAGGTTATTACCCACATTAAAGATACGGGCTTGGGTATTTCTCCTGAGGCGCAAAAAAAATTGTTTGAAAAATTTTACCGTGTCCAGACCGCAGAGACAGCAAATATTTCCGGAACAGGACTGGGACTGTTTATTGTTAAGGAGATTGTCGAAAAAATGAATGGCCGGATATGGGTAAAATCCACACCTGCCAAAGGTTCAGTGTTTAGTTTTGCTTTGCGAAGATTTCTTTGACCTTTTCGGCCAGCATGTTTAGATCAATCCGCTCCTTGATAAGGTAATCAAGCGCGCCGAGAGCCTTGGCCTGCCCGATGACGGATTGATCCTCTTCCATGTTGGTCAAGATGACAACCGGGATGTTTTTGGTTTCGGGATTGGCGTGAAGTCTCTTTAAAACTTCCAAGCCGTCCAGCTTGGGCAGCATGCGATCGAGAAGGATGAGACCAGGTTTCATTTGCGCGGCCTTTTCCAGCGCTTCCTCGCCATCAATCGCAACATCGACCTCGTAGCCGAGCTTGGCAAACTTCTTTTTATATAACCCGACAATCAGGGGATCGTCGTCCGCGAGCAGTATGGAGTTCATTGTGTATTACCCTTTTGCTCAATTATAGGAGATAGTTTATTATTAAAGCAAATAAGCATTAACAAGGAAACAAAAAAGCATGTTCAAATTTGTTAAGAAAGAACACTATAAAAAAGGCCTGCACCAGGGGAAGATCGTCATCACCTATTCGGTCTCTGAGATAATCATCGGCTCCCTCCTGGTTTTCGCCACATTTTTGCATATTTATATTTACCTTTCCACGGTTGCCGCTTCCAAGAGGACCCGCGAGAACATCTCGACTTATATCCCGACTGCTGAACACCAGACCCAAACAAAGACCAACGTAAAGGGCGCACAATAGCTCTATGCGCGCACAGCGCGGTGAATTTTTTTCTGGCTTCACCCTTATTCAGCTTTTGGTGCTGAGGGTATTTTAAATTAATTTGAAAATGAAACAAGGGACGCGCGGGGCGCGTCCCTTGTGAGGGCTTATTTCTATTGCTTGGCTTTTTTTGCTGCCCAGCGGGCTTTCGCCTTTTGGGAAAGAATTTTTTTCCGGGCCGCGGACATGGGCTTACGCTTTTTGGGCACCGGTTTTTTGCGAGCAATATTCATTTGCCGCATCCTTTCTGCAGCCGCTTTTCTCTGCTCCGGAGTCCATTTTCGGCCGCGTTTATTTTTCTTTATCGGCCGAGGCTTGGGCGTTGGCGCGGCTGGCTTTGCCAGTTGCGAGAGCTCCCGGCGGACATCGGCAATTTTGTCCATAATGCGGCCTTGCTGGGCCTCAAGCCCAAGAAGAGCTAAAGTGAGCAATTCTTTTCGATCTACCACTTTTTATATCCTCCGTTGTTTTTGATCGTTATTATCTACGCTGCGCGAGACGAGAAAATGTCGAGCAATTTCGACTCCAAAATATAGCCAATCTGAAAGGGTTTGTCAATGGACGGGATTTAGCCGGGAGCTTGACATATCAATTTATCCAGGGTATTATTATTTTACCTTTATAATTAAGCTTTTTTACAAATCCCGATCAATCGGGAGAGGAGACTATTAAACAAGCACTACCTAAATAATCCGTGTGTTAGGGGGATATGTACACGCATTTGGTAAAGCGTGTTTTTTGTCGCCGAAATCCGCTGACGGCGGACGATTATAAAGCGCTCTTTGGCAACTGAATAGTGATAGGAATGCCCCGACGTTTCAGTCGGGGTCAAAATACGTCAATTTCCAATGAAATTTGGATGGTTTTGAAAGATGACCATTATAAAAAATATCTTTCGCAAAGCTAGCTCATTTTTGAGCAGAGCGGGGTCCCCCGAAAATGTAATCATTTTTGGGGTAGATCTTCAAATAAGAGTTTGATCCTGGCTCAGGATGAACGCTGGCGGCGTGCCTTATACATGCAAGTCGAACGCTCCGACGCAAGTCGGAGAGTGGCGAACGGGTGAGTAATACGTAGGTACTTTGCCTAAGTCTGGCATAACTAGCCGAAAGGTTAGCTAATTCCGGATGTGATCGTAAGATCAAAGTCGCAAGACGCTTAGGAATAGGCCTGCGTCCTATCAGCTTGTTGGCGGGGTAAAAGCCCA
>MFEK01000015.1:7514-9851 GCA_001779925.1 Candidatus Doudnabacteria bacterium RIFCSPHIGHO2_01_FULL_46_14 | reverse complement strand
ATTGCCGCAAAAAAGCACCAAACGGAAATAAATGTCGCGCTGAAAAACCAATTCGCGATAAAGAAAGAAACAAGAACTCCGACCGAAAATAAATTTATTATTCTATGGCTTGAGACAAGACCGCTCCCGCATGTTACCGCAACATAAAAGAGTAAGGGCAAAAAATTATACAAATGCCGAAACTCATAGGCAATACTTTGATTCACAATATGCGCCTTGCCCGGATCCGCAAAAATGAAATAAAGCAGATATGCTCCCATCGCATAACCGACAAATGAGAGAATCCGCAAGATATTTTTTCGGACAGGATCGGTTTCCAGTGACAAAACAGCAAAGGGAATAAAAACCGGCCAAAAAACATAAGCAAAAAACAAATACGCGTAAGTCATTACCGTATTTAATATAGGCGAACCAAAAGATATCCAGATAACTCCCTCAATGGTTTGTTGGATTCCAAACAAAAGCGGAACGCCGGCAAAGGGCCGTTCCTTTTTCGTCTTCGCTTTAGCCAATGCCAAACCTCCGGTCGCGCTCAACACTCCTCCCGCCACAAAACTTGCTGTTGCTGAAAAACACATAGATTTAGAGAATCCCCCCTTTTCTCTCAAGCATCATGTGATGAATTGTTGCGATCTGAATCCAAATAGCAGCAAGAAGAGATGTTATAGAACACAGCAACATTACTTCTCTCGTCAATCCAAACCAAACCACCCCGGCTGGCCAGAAAAGAACGGCGATGGCCGACATGGCCATACCGATAAATCCCATTGCAACGCTGACGACATGCAATAATTTCGATAGTTTCATATAATTTTATTAATTGAATTAAATGTTATAAATCTGCTGTTATTTTAGCATTATTTTGCGCCATTTTATATGTTCATACATACTCGACCACAGAAACCCTACACCGAACGCAAACATCAATTCTTCAAGCGGCACTCCTGCCACAAGTACGCCGGAAATAGCTTTGAGATTCCAGACATTTTCAACATAGCCGGGATATATCGCGATAAGAGTTAAAAAATAGAAAAAATACAGGCCAAGAAAAATGAAAGCACTTGTAATCATTTTTTTCTTTAAATCCGGCCGGCAGTACCAGGTAGCAAAACCACCGAGAACCAGTGCGATGGCAGATGTGTAAATTGGATTAAGTGATGTTGCAAATAAAAGGACAATAAAGATAACCGGTGTGGAAGTAATCGCCCAGAAATGATAATGGTGCCGCGCGGAATGTCTGGAACTTAGCGGTATTGTTTCATGTTTTATGCGGAAAATTCGCTCATACAGCACAACTACGAGACCGCCTACTCCAAAAGCAAAAAGCAAGCTCTCAATATCAAATCCAGTTCTTAACGCTAAATCAAAAAGCGATGGCGGCGACCAGTATTCAGGCACAAATAGAGGTTCGGTCAAACCAAGAAGCGAAGTCCATAAACTCACTACCAGCATTTCTTTTTTACTTTCTTTACTTCTTAAGGAAAAATAAATAATTGCCCAAATTAAGAGCAGAATCAAACTCCAAATCAGCCAGGCGTATTGCATTGGATGTTATGATAATTTTATTTATCAGACTTTATTAAACCGATCTGTTGTGCAACCAGCCGAAAATCCAAGCACCAACATAGGTATAGACCCATACCTGGACAAGTCCGATAACAAATCCGGTCAAGGTGATACTAACATCGCCGGCAAATTTATCCACATTCACTAAATGAACCAGCCACCCGAAAAGACGCAGTGAAAAATCAGGCATTAAAGCGACAAAAACAGCGCATACCGCATAAAATATGCCCATAGTATGAGCCGCCGCTAACGCAAATTTGTTTTTATTAAGTTCCATGATATCACCTCCTTATTTTCATTATACCACACGCTATGAATACGCTTGTTAGATTCCGCCATGTTGGCCTGGAGGAATTTTTTCAGGTCCCTTATTGGAGTAGCGTTTTACAAAATCGTTTATGCGAAGCAAATCATCATCGTCAATCGCGCCGTCTTTCAAATTAAACTTGTCCAAGCGGCCCCATGAGGCAATAGCAATGTCCGTATCATTCGCCTCTCGCGATGTTATCACTGTCATAGGACCGGCTACATCTCGCAATTTTTCGGCTTCTTTGCCAATCCGCGGATTATACGAAATCCAGACAAGTCCATGCTCCAAACTATGAATCAGGTGGCCGTCAGGAATAGCTTCTTCTCTGAAACCCGGACGCGCCGGCGTGTCATAGTGCTGGCCGGAGGTCGGAGGATTTGAATTATACGCGACTGCCGGTTCAGCTCCCACGGGAATATGTTCGCGATCGGCTAACACCGAGATTTCCACGCTAAAATCCT
>MFEK01000015.1:7078-7472 GCA_001779925.1 Candidatus Doudnabacteria bacterium RIFCSPHIGHO2_01_FULL_46_14 | reverse complement strand
AGCCCAACCCTGTCACAACACCCAGAACCAGTATCCTGACTAAAAGTTTTTTAATTCCTCTGCTTCTGACATTCTGCGCCCTATCCACTTCTTTTTCCTGCCTGCGCAGTTCTCGACGCTCTTTTTTAGTTAATAATTGTTCGTCCATATAATAATTTTACACATAAATATGTTTTTTTCAACAACTTGCTTTTTATGAAACTTCGGTATACTATTGACTCATAATGGTCGAATTAAGTTAAAAAGTTATAAAGTTAATAAACTCGCAAATGGCATACGACGACAATAATAGCGATAGAGGCGGAGATCAGGGCGGCTTCGAAAGAAAGATGTACACTGGCAGTTGGAACTGCTCAAAGTGCGGCAAAGAGATAACCGAACTGCCGTTCGAGCC
>MFEK01000015.1:3055-7032 GCA_001779925.1 Candidatus Doudnabacteria bacterium RIFCSPHIGHO2_01_FULL_46_14 | reverse complement strand
GAAAGAGCGCAGTCATTCCGAAGATAACTATCGCTAAATAAACTAAAATCCGCCTTCTAGGCGGATTTTAGTTTATACAAAAAAGTTACAGATCAAGCCCCAATATTTCCCGGGCGCCGATACCGATAACATATGTTACCGTAACGGCAACGGCGATTACGATAATATTCGTAACGATGCGTTTAGCCACACGCATACCGGACAGAATGGCAATAATATACGAAACAACGACAGCGACCGCAACTCCTGCCGTAACGGAAGCAAGCGCGGTAGTGGCGCCAAAGAACACCGGCAAAACGGGTACCATTGCCCCGATGAAGTAAGAAATTCCGACGACCACGGCTGACGACATCGGACTTCTCTCCGGCATCTCCCCGGCTTCCCGCTCGCCCAAAAATTCCTTTTTCCCTTTTTCAATTTCCCCGACTTCACTCTCGGAAGACAGCGCCGCAAACAATCCGGCCGCCATAGAAATGGAACCGGCAACTGCTACCGTAAGCCCGGCCGCCAGCACGGATGTCGCGGAACCGAACGCGGCAAAAAATCCGGCAACTGCCCCCAAAATTTCGACCAGGCCGTCGTTAAATCCCAGGAATATGTCCCGTATCCGTTCAGGGTGCACTTTCCGGCGCGCCGCCTCCGAAATAATCTCGTCTTCATGCCGAAGCTCATCGGTTAGAACATCCCTCACAGCATCACCCAGCGGCGTCTCGCGGTAAGAATGCCAAAAATTAAGATACTTGCGCACACCGTAAATCTCAATGGATTCAAGCACTAAATGGATCCCCGCTTCTCCGAAAATCCGCGAGAACAAAAGCAATATACGAAGCTTGATCCGGCGCCGAATATCAAGCCGTTCTTCTTTCACGCCAAAAAACTCCCGCCAAAACATATAATGCCCTTCCTCAACCGAAATGAGACGGTCGATCATTGCGGCCGTCTCACCAGTCGCGTATGCGCGCGCGCTTTTATAAAGCGTTAAATCAAATAATTCATCAAGCACTAAACGCCGGACAAGAACTGGAGATATGCGTCCCTTAAAAGTAGAATTCATTCCGCACACCATAGCATCTTTTATCCGCCATTACAAAAATTGACAATTTAATGTTATTAATGTTATATACATAATTGAAATATATTCAGGAGGAACGATCATAGACAATCAAAAGGTAGAAATAAAAGAGACGCACAAATACGGTAAAGGCGTATTTGCTAAAGATAAAATTTACAAAGGCGAAATTATCGGTGCTTTTGACGGCGAGATCTACGAGGCAGAAAGAGCGATGCTCCTGCCTGCTGAACCTCCCCTGCGCGCCGGCAGATATGCCATTCAATTTGAAAGATACAGATGGCGGGACGGCAAAATTGACGGCATCGTCAGATATATTGATCATTCATGCGAGCCCAATTGCGGGATCAAAAACCTGCTTTGTGTTGTGGCCATGAGAGATATAGAGGCAGGAGAAGAAATAACATGGGATTACGCCATGACGGAGGACAGCGACTTCCGCATGGAATGCAAGTGCGGCAATTCATCATGTCGAGGCATTGTCGGAGCATATTCAATGCTATCCCAGGAAGTACGCAAAAAATACAACGGCTACATTTCAGAGTGGCTGACCAGAAACGCCTAAACGGCGTTTTTATATATTAGACCTACTGCTTAATAATTTTTCTACTGCAATTTCCATATTTTGGCTGCGACTTTGCGAAAAATTCTCAACATATACGCCGTATATGCTTCAAATTTTTCGCTTTGTCTCGCTCAAAATATGAAAATTTCGTTACGAAAATTATTAAGCAGTAGGTCTAACTAAAAACTAACCGAGCAGGAAATATAAGGCGGCTCCAAGGAGCACCAGGTCAAATTCCCATCCGGTAGAGTTTGTAGATGAAAATGGGGTGTTCCACTTGAACTTTTTCATATAAATAGCGCCTAGCATTATCACCGCAAGCACAAGACCCGCTTCGCGTACATACATTCCGAATATCAAAGCCGCGGCCGAGGCAATTTCCACGATACCGTGCAAACCCCCGCCGACACCAAAGAAATCTTTCATCTTCTTGAGTTTGGGCCAGCCGTGATAAATAAATACTACCCCAACCGCAATTTGGAGAAACCACATCCCCCATCCGCTGTAAACATTAAAAAAATCTAACATAAGCACCCCCTGTTCATACAAGAATTTTATCAAAAATAATAAAAATAACAAAACCCCGTCATGGCGGGGCAATATTTTTATATAAAATGCGGCATTAGGCCTTCTAATTTCAAAGCTCGGATCCAGCGGTTCATACCTATACCGCCTCCGGAACGCCGAATGAGTTTCAAGGCCAGGAAAGCTTCCAGTTCCCTCTCAACTCTTTCCTTTGTAAATTTAGCAAAGAGCGTCTTAGCATACGCTCCCCCGCTAATATTGTAGAAACGGTCGCGCATTTCTTCTACATTCGTACTTCTCTCCGCCGAGCCGATTGTCTCAATACCATGTAGAATAACATCTATCTTTTTGGCAACATCGCCCTCGCGTTTCATATTCCAAAAAGGCGAAGTAAACTCCGGAAAGCAATTTAATAAATAGACGGGCCCATATTCTTCGGCTATCCTCGTTTCATGCTCGCCGGTAAGCTCCCGTACACCGTAATGCGCGGCTGTCGTCTCGTATGATTGGTTGAAAAAAATATGTTTTCCAAAACCGGAATATAGCAAAAGTTCTATTTCTAATTGCCTCAAATTATCCATATCACCAGACATCTCAAACTCAAACATAGGAAAGATGAGATTATGTCTGCCTTCCTGCGGATCCGGCTCCTGCCGATAACTCGTAGTAACACAGTAAAATCCTCGAACTTTGGGATTGCGCAATAATTCTTGCTCAAGCCACATTTGTCCAGTTTGGGGCAACGGCCATACTTCACCGGCATAGTTGAATGTAGCGACATTGAAAGGATCTTCGCAGGCCGAGAGGATTGACAGACGATGCTGAACTGACGCTTCTATGAATCCTCTGCTCCTAAAAAAATACCTCAATACACCTATAGAAAAATTAAATTCTTTTGAGTCAACCGGATCTATGAACGAATGCATTTCACGCCTCCTGTTAAATAACAAGTTATGCTATTGTAGCACAAAACAGCCGAAACACAACCTTACCTGGAATAGGCAGAATTTATTTAAACAAAATCGGAATTTCCAGCGCGTCGGAATACATAGAAAGACCCGACGGATTGTCTTTTTGGAAAATTAGCGTACCGCGCTTGCTGAAATCACTCTCGCCACTCGGGTTTGCAAATTCAATAGTCCCCTCAAACGGCACAAATTCTTGCGTCATCCATGTTGATTCAGGGTTATTAGGATCAAGAATTGCGCTCGCATAGGACTGCGCTATTATCTTTCCGTCCCAATCAACAAGAACGATTGGAAATGTTGCCTCAAAATACCACGCACCGCGCGCCAAGCCCCGCACCGTAAGCGGCGAAGTAATAACCGAAAGCGGCTTTGGTTCGCTGACAACGATCAAGTCGCGTTTGGAAGCAATATGCTCGGCAACATCTGCCGGAATTTCCACCTGCGTAGAAGAGTCATTTGTATTCCACCATACCTCTACGCCGAGCATAAAACCAAGAACGCCCAACGCGAAACCGATAACGATAAAGATCCCGATAACCCAAATAACAATTTTGTTGGATATTTTTGAAATAGGAATTTTTTATTTCTGAATTACTTATAAATTTATTTATGCCTTCTTCTGCTTGCCAGAGCTTCCAATCTGATTCTCTTAATTTCCAATCGCTTCTTGGTTTTGTGAGAATGTGATTTCCTATATTTTCCCAATCCCGTGCTTCTTTTTGCCATATATGTTTTTTATCCATCAAACAGTCAAGACCGTAAGGCCTTGACTGTTTGATGTCATTAGAAACCGCCGCATTATTACGGTGTCGGTGTCGGTGTCGGTGTCGGGGTCGGGGTCGGTGTCGGT
>MFEK01000015.1:0-2972 GCA_001779925.1 Candidatus Doudnabacteria bacterium RIFCSPHIGHO2_01_FULL_46_14 | reverse complement strand
GTCGGTGTCGGTGTCGGTGTCGGTGTCGGTGTTATGGATGGGGTAGGGGTTACAGTAGGAGTTGGTGTAGCTAAACAGCGTTGGGCTGGAAGCGGAAGGTCTCTAGGTCGGCCAATGTGTTTTAAGGCATTAAAGATGCCCTTTTCAGCGGCGGCTTTTGCGGCCGGACTCATTCTGTCATATGCATCTTGTATCGCTTGTCTTGCTTCCGTCGCTCCAACCACTGCTTTACATATAGATTGAGACGGTAAAGTATTAACCCAAGCCAGCAATGTGGAAAGAGCAGAGTCAATATTATCCAAATATTTTTGCTTGTCTCCGGCGCTTAAGTCACCAGGCGCGCGAACTGCTTCTTCGTATGCCTTAACGGCTTTAAAAAGAGCCGAGTAGTACCTTCGCTCATCAGAAGCGTTGATGTCATGGAGAACTTGTTTTAGGTCCCTGCCGAGATGGAATTTCTTTCCGTCTTCATCAAGCGGACGGCCAAAGGCGGCCATATACAGCTGTTCGAGAGTTTCTTTATCAACTTTTGTCGGCTTGTCTCCTTCATTATCCGCATTGGCTACCAGAGCAGGGTTCTGGGCCATAAAAAAGCCAAAAGCCACACCGACAAAAAGAACGGCGGCCATGGCAACGGTTATCGCTTTTTTTGATTTATACATAAACGCTTACGGAATAGGCCTTCTTATCGCTGGACTAGCAAAAGCGAGCGCAACGGCAGAACACCCATTGTTACTAATTTAATACTTTATATACCCAATTATATTATAACGCTTAACGGCGTCAAATAAATATGGAATGGGGATGGCCATTCCATATAGAGGACGAGATTAGTCGGTCGTAATAATATAAAATGTGATAATTGTTCCAGCAATAATAAACACAACCTGCATAGCGCCTAAAACATACGCTCCTAATCCAAGGATTATCAGATTTTGCCAAAAACCGTTTGGCTCTAAAAAATATCTGACCGCCAAAAACAATTCCAAGGGTATAAACGCCACAATCCATAATCCTAAAATCAAAAATAACTTGATTAACACTGTGAACATAAGCCCTCCGTAAAAAGAACCGATAAAAACAAAATACCGCCCAAGCGGTATTTTGTCAATTTAATGTAAGTTTTCTAGCGGCCTTATTTATCGTTATTCTTAGATTTATCGTTATTCCTGGAACTCATATACCAAAGGATAAGAACAATTATTAATATAACTAATAAAAGCAAACACCACCAATCACCCCAAAAACCGCTTCCAAAAATATTAGCCAGCAAGTTATCTTCTTCTTCGGTTAGAACCGGCATTTCATCCTCAATATCAGGAGTCGGAGATTCCGAGACAGTAGTCCGGGGAGAAGGTGTTGGAGTTTTTGTTATCGCGGCTCCGGATATGATTCCTCCGTTACCGTCATTAGACCCTCCCACACCGCCGCCATTGTCGCCTCCGCCAACTGGCTGATTAGCCAATGGGCCGTTAATGAAGACCCCGAGAGACCCTCCGCCGCCACCGCCGCCGTTATTCTCGGGCGTAGGGGTAGGGGTTACCGACGGAGTTGGAGTGGGAGTTGTTATGTGTTTATTGTATGCGACTATTGTCCTGTTCGGTCTTTCAGAAGATAAATTAAAATGACCATCGGCGTTTTCCTGTCTTCCCATGTCATTGGAAGCATCGCCGTCATAAAGTTTACCGTCCCACAAAAATAAATCGGCGACCGTGCTTATAATCACGGTAAACTGATCATTGTATTTCGTGGCTTCCCAGGTTCCCGGACCCTCAATAGATTCCTGACTGTAGTAATATCCTCCCAAGGCCAACTCATTGTAAGTAACGCACTGCGCGTCATCACCCGGCACATCGGATAAAATATCAGTGTTATAAATGAGAGGCATTGTAAATACTGATGTACCGAATGTACCGACAGGCGGCGCGGCTATTGAAGTTACCGGCGGAATTATGCTTCCTATTGTAAACTTAGCGCCTGGATTAACAGTATTGTCAGAAACGATCTTGCAAACAGTTACAGAGCCATCCGAAACTGCATTAGCAGGATTAATGTGGCCTAAATTAAAGACCATCGCGACCGATAGAAACACCGTTAACAGAAAAAGTGTCTTTTTCATATGTTTTTAGTTATTTTATAAAAAATTTGCCCTTAGATTATTAGGGCCATATATTAGCATACAGATAAAAAACAGTCAATAGCCGGTTCGGTCCGCCCTTAATCCCGCAACAAATAGAGAATACTGGCTAGATATTTTAACAATTTCATAAAACGAAAAGAAAAAGTTTCTTCCGTTCGTTCTAAAGTAATCAGGAACGGCTCACTCTCCTTACTGCCGGCAGAAACCGTCTTTTCCACAAAATCAGATTTTGAAAAATTAAGTTTATCGTTTTTATATTGATAATACGGCAATTCAAAATAGCCGTTGTCCCGGGTTTTAGTCAGCCGGTAGCTATTTTTGACCTCAACGCCCTCAATCGGCCTGCCAAGTTCATCTTTTACGAAACCCGTAATAACCGCGGGCATAAAAAATTCTTTAAGCACGCTCACGGCTGACCTGGGAACAAGTCGGCCGTCCCAAAGAGCGGTTGACCCTCCGATATTCACCCAATAATTGACTCCGACTAATTCAGGAACCGATATCAGTTCCGACAAAGCATTCTGTATCCACTTGGCCTGATCAATCTCGGACATGTTGCCGTGAATATCAGGAATGGGCGCGCCGAATTCGCCAAGAACTATTTTGGCTCCCCCGCCTTGAGCTGACAGTTTTTTAATATCAGAAATTAATCTTTTTTGAGTTTTTACATAATGGTCAATCGTAATTACGCCTCCCAGAGCTGACGTAGTCGCTTTATTCATTATGAGAAAAGCGACATCGCCGTTCATTGAGTTGTAATTGAAAATAACATCGCGGTTAATTTTTTTAAAAACATTAGCCATCACTTTGTGTTCTTTTATCAAGAATTTCC
>MFEK01000014.1:65173-247030 GCA_001779925.1 Candidatus Doudnabacteria bacterium RIFCSPHIGHO2_01_FULL_46_14 | reverse complement strand
TTTCTGCAATCTGCGGCGCTATCGCGCCGCTTTTTGCTGTCCCGCCCCGCCCGCCGCCCTCCAAGTGTTTTTGGGACAGGGTGAGGTTCGCCTCCGCTCACCGATGTTTTTTGATTTGCGCGAAGCGCAAAGATGATGTAATTAAGAATTTTTGCTCCGCAAAAAAACTATGATATACTACTTTTGCGACAAACTTTTCAACGAATTTTTTAATGGCCGTCTTTGGAAATAAATCCGATTCGTTGGGTTTGTCGCACCAAGGGCGGTCATTTTAAAATTTGACAATTTTAACAAAAATAGAAAGGAAACAAAACTATGGAACAAAAATTCTTTTTGTATGCCCGCAAGTCTACTGATGTTGAAGACAAACAAATTAGGTCTATTGAAGACCAGATTACAGAATTGCGCGCTTATGCGAAACAAGAAAAATTAGAAGTTACTGAGGAGCTTGTGGAAAAACAGTCGGCCAAAATTCCAGGACGACCTATTTTTGATGCTATGGTGGAAAGAATAGAGCGCCGAGAAGCTAACGGAATTTTGGCCTGGCATCCGGATAGGCTGGCGCGCAATTCTGTGGACGGAGGGCGCATAATTTACCTTTTAGACACAGGAAGACTTGCGGGCCTTAAATTCCCTACCTTTTGGTTTGAAAGCACGCCGCAGGGCAAGTTCATGCTTAACATAGCTTTTGGGCAAAGCAAGTATTATGTTGATTCACTTTCGGAAAATACCAAACGCGGCTTGCGCCAAAAAGTAAAGCGCGGAGAGTATCCAAGCTTTGCGCCCATTGGGTATTTGAACGACTCACGCAACAAGTCAGTTATTGTGGACAAAAGGAAAATGCCCATAGTGCGCAAAGCTTTTGAGCTTTATGCTCAAAATAACAGCCGCCTTGAAGATATTTCTAACTTTTTGGCACAAAAAAGCGTTGTCTCGCGAAGCGGCAAAGTCCTAAAACGAGACAGAATTTCTTTTATCCTTGGAAACCCTTTTTATGTTGGACTTTTCCGGTATAACAAAGAAGTCCACGAAGGCAAGCACGAGCCAGCCGTTTCAAAGAAAATTTTTGACCAAGTGCAGGAAATTTTGCGACAGAGAGGCAGAACTCGGCACAAGCCCAAGAACGAACCGCAAGCATTTTGTGGACTTTTGAAATGCGGTAGTTGCGGAATGGGCATAACTGCGGAAACTAAACTAAAACGGCAAAAGAACGGCAATGTTCACAATTACGTTTACTACCGCTGCACAAAGAAAAACAAACTGGTGAAATGCAACGAGCCGTTTATTCGTCAGGAAGACTTGGACCGCAAAATTTCCTGCCTATTAGAAAAATTTTCTTTGAAACAGGATTGGGCGGACGAGTTGTTGCAAATGTTGAGCAAAGAAAAAATCAAGACCGCCCAATCCTCGGCTGCTTTTGTTCAAGAACAAAGAAATCACATACAAAGCATCAATACGAAGCTCCAAAGACTTTTGGACGGCTATTTGGAACAGGTAATTGAACAGGAAGTTTACCGAACGGAAAAAGCTAAACTACTTTCAGAAAAAAAGTCTTTGGAGGAACAAAGCTACAAGCTTGAACAAAAGCAGTCGGGCTGGCTCGAACCTATGCAAAACTGGATTAAACAGGCGCAAAACATAAGGAACATCAGCGCGGAGGGCAACCTTTTTGAAAAAAAGGTTGCAGCCAAAGAAATCTTTGGCTCGAACCTCACCCTGTCCCAAAAACACTTGGAGGGCGGCGGGCGGGGCGGGACAGCAAAAAGCGGCGCGATAGCGCCGCAGATTGCAGAAATTCGTCCGGCAATGCACTGGGCGGCACTTCGTGCCGCCCATCAAATGCTCCCTGAAAAGGGAAAAAGTTTTATTCTGGAGCGGATAACGGGAATCGAACCCGTGTGTCTAGCTTGGGAAGCTAGCGTACTACCATTGTACTATATCCGCTCAGGCCACGGCAGGCTTGGGAAGCTAGCGTACTACCATTGTACTAATCCGCTCTCGGATTGCTAGCGGCCGAATAAATAGATTCTATATTTTTCCCTTTGCTTTTCCAAGTACTCCTCAAAATCAAAGCCGCGGATGAGAATCTGCTGGATTTGAAGTTTTCTCGGAACGGTTTCCGAATCAAGACTCGCCAAACGCAAAATATGATACCCCTCAGGAGAAACTATGACTTCGCTGGTAGTGCTGGGTGCAAGGGCTCGCGCTGACGGTCCTAGCCATGGCCCAAGCTCATCCTCGGTCTTGAATCCGATATCTCCGCCAATGTATTTGCTCTCTTCATCTTCGCTGTATGACTGTGCGGCTTCAACAAAGGATAATCCCTCGTCAACAAGTTTTTTGATCTTGAGTACCCTCTGATATTCTTTGGAGCCATTGTCCTGCTTATAGAGAGAGGCATGGAGTTTTTTTTCCGCCAAATCGGAAAGTACGATGTTTTTCTTGAAATCTTTTTCATTTACTCCGAAAATCTCGTTTATTCTGCCGGTCTGAAAGCTCGCGGCTAAATGGCGATAATAGTCATCGAGTTCCTCAGAATTTATCAATATTTTTCTTTTGGCAAGCATGTCCCAAACGATTTTCTGCTCAATGAGCGAGTCCAAAATGGATTCACGCTCTGTTGCGCCGTTAATCGGTGCTCCTGCTGACGTCATACTGACAGCTTGTTCATACATCCTTTGACGATCTTCTATCTCTGCGATGCGAACAATTTTTCCGGATACCATGGCTGCTGGCAAAACCGGAAAGGTTTTGTTAAATGCCCGAGTTGCATTATTATCCATAGCGAATCCATAAATCAAAACAGCAAACAACGTAATCACCGAAAAAAAAACGGCAAATAGGATCAATACTATTCGTATCAGTCGCATATTTTTAGGATATTAATATCGCATTATTGATCAAAAAAATAACCCCACCATCTTTTTGCATTGCTTCGCTTATCTTCTTGCCCAAATCCTTCTGCCTGTTGCTCGGTTTTACTCTGTGGCAGCGCTACAACAAATTCTCCTTCTTTTTGCAGGCCCAGAACTGATCGCGCCTGGCGCTCCTTGTAGGCAGTAGTTTTATAATAACTGATTAACTCGAGCATTTCCTTATTTTTGCCGTCTACGGATGCTATCTCTGCTTCGAGTCCGGTGATCATGGAATTGATTTGTTGTTTTTTGTAGGCTTGCTTTGCCAGATAAAAAACTGTGATCAGCAAAAAAACCACCCCCAACCATACAACAAATTTTGATTTGAGAATATCTTTAAACATGCTAAGCTTGATGAGTAATGAACCCCGCTAGAAAACTTAAATAAAAGCTTGGTTTGTAACGGACTTTAGTTAAAATATTATCCTTAGATTTTAACGAGTGAATCGCAAACTTTTGAAACGTATCACATTCATTATAGCAGTGATAACCATCCTAGCTATGCTGTTTTTGACTGCACTACCTATCTTTTCATGAGGGAGATAAACGCTTCTTGCGGGATATCCACCTTGCCGAATGCTTTCAAACGGGCCTTGCCCTTTTTTTGTTTTTTGAGCACCTTTTGTTTACGGGTAACATCCCCCCCATAGAGGCCTGCTGTAACATCTTTCCTCATGGCCGGTATCGTCTCTCGCGCGATAATCTTACCGCCAATCGCGCCCTGCAGAGCTACCGGAAATTGCTGCTTAGGGATGAGCGTTTTGAGTTTTTCAACGATCCGCCGACCCTCAGCCTCGGCTATTGATCTGTGTACGATCATTGCCATTGCATCAACTCGGTCATCGGCAACCAAGATGTCGAGCTTTACCAAATCCCCTTCACGGTATTCCAGAAAATCATAATTCATGGAAGCATAGCCTGAAGAAATGCTTTTAAGCTTATCATAAAAATCACTGACGATGTTAGCAAGCGGGATTTCAAAATGCAAATTCAACCGGCCGGTACCGAGATAACTGGTATTTTTATAAATCCCCCGTCGTCCAGTAACAAGGCTCATCACCGACCCAAGATATTTTTCCGGAACAATGATGTCGAGTGTAATCCAGGGCTCTAGCAGGGCACTGATGATCGACGGATCGGGAAGCTGAGACGGATTATAAATTGTGGTATCTTTGGCATCTCTGGTAGTTTGCACGACGTACGCTACAGAAGGCGCGGTCAAAACCAGATCAAGGTTGAACTCGCGCGAGAGGCGCTCGCGCACAATATCCATATGAAGGAGGCCAAGGAATCCTGTACGAAATCCGAAACCGAGCGAAGGGATGCTCTCGGGATCAAACGTCAGGGACGCGTCATTGAGCCTGAGCTTATCCATCGCATCACGAAGCGCGGGATAATCATCGCCGGATTCCGGGAAAATCGAGGCAAACACCATCGGCTTTATTTCCTTATAGCCAGGAAGCGCGCTGGACGGTGTGTGAGCCGTTGAAATAGTGTCGCCAACCCGAGCTTTGGCGACTTCTCTCAGGCCGGTGACAACATATCCGACTTCTCCGGTTTCGAGCTTACCGCTCTTTTTGAGCTCCGGTGCAAAGTATCCAACCTCAATCGCAGATGCCGCCGTGTTCGTATTAATAAATTTAATTGCTTCGTTCGTGGTAACCGCGCCGTTCATCACGCGGATGTAAGCGATCACGCCTTGGTGTTTATCGTATTTGGAATCGAAAATCAGGGCCTGCAGAGGAGCACTACTGTCGCCCTTGGGCGCCGGAACCTTTTTTATAACCGCCTCAATTATTTTATCAACATTCTCGCCGGTCTTTCCGGAAGCAAAAATAATCTCCTCGTCAGTAAATCCAAACGCGTCTTTGACTTGGATCGCGACATCCTCAGGCATTGAGTTTGGCAAATCTATTTTATTGATAACAGGGATGAGCACCAGGTCATGCTCCATCGCCAGTTTTACATTTGCTAGCGTCTGAGCCTGTATCCCCTGAGTCGCGTCCACAACCAAAATCGCGCCTTCGCACGCGGCCAAGGATCGCGAAACTTCATATGCAAAATCCACATGGCCCGGTGTGTCAATGAGGTTCAGCTCGTAGGTCGTAGCTTGTAGCTGGTAGGACATCCTTACGGGCTGGAGCTTTATCGTAATCCCCCGCTCCCGTTCCAAATCCATAGAATCGAGGAGCTGTTCTTTCATCTTCCGTTTCTCTACAGTGCCGGTCACCTCTAAAAACCGATCCGCCAGCGTTGATTTACCGTGATCAATGTGAGCAATTATGCAAAAATTTCTGATGTTACTTTGATTCATGAGCGTTCATTATACCAGAAATAACAAATCCCAGAAATCGGAACCAAATCCGATTTCTGGGAATATTAAATTTATTGCGTGAGAAGTGGTTAGGTTCCGTAGCACCAAATTGATATATCCGATGGCGCCGGATATCAACTGGCTTTCCCAACTTCGTGTTAGTTGTCCCACCCAAACCAGGACCAGGGGTACGAGCCCGGCTATCTGGCGCTGTTTGTCCCGTCATTGCAGCCTTCCTTCTCACGCAATCCCGCGATACTTATTAAACCTCTTTATTATTATATAAAGCTGAGTTTATCACGTTTTTCAAAAGCATTGCAACCGTTACCGGACCGACGCCGCCGGGGACTGGTGCAAGCAAGGAGGCCTTACCTATGACTGAGTCAGTGTCAACGTCGCCGACAAGACCGCCGTCGTCAGAGCCAGTGGTGCCCGCATCGATGATAACCGCGCCTTGTTTGATCATGTCCCGGGTGATAAGGCCTGCTTTGCCAACGCCGGTAATAATAACGTCTGCTCTGGCGGCCAATTCTGTTAAATTGCCTGTATGACGGTTGGCCAGCTCAAATGCGAGTTTGCGGTGTAAAAGCATGGCAGACAACGGTTCGCCAATAAGATCTCCTGTGCCCACGATGAGAATATGTGAATTTTTTAAATCCACCTGATAACGATCCAAAATCTCCAAAATCGCAGATGGAGCGGGGGGGTTATGAAACGGCACCTTGCCTGCTATGAGGAACTCTTTATTATGGCTGGTCAGGCAGTCAACATCAATCTGCGGATCTACTGCATCAAGAACTAATTGCCGATTCATGCTTGCAGGCAACGGCAGCTGCACTAAAATCCCGTGGACGTCTTTTTGAGTATTGAATTTTTTTATTTCCTCGATCAATTTCGCCTGGCTTATTTCCACTGTATACCTGTGTATATCTACTATAATCCCAGCTTGATCACCTCGTTTCTGTTTCATTTTCACGTATAAATTCGAAGCCGGGTTCTCGCCAACCATAATGACTGCGAGGCGCGGAACGAAGTTTAACGTCCGTACTTGTTTTTGCTGCACCTGTAAAATCTCTCCGGCAATTTTTTTCCCATCAACTAGCTTGGTCATGAACGTTATGTTAACACAAAAGATGCACAATGAAAAAAGGATCCCGTACAAGTACCGAATCCTTATTTCATCGTGGAGGCTATCGTGATTGAAAACGAAACCCAAGCTTGTTATCCGACCTCTCAAGGTTTCCCTTAAGCGCTCCGGCATCTTACAGCCAGTCTCTGATCTGGAAACTATCTGTGCCGCGGTTTCCCGCAACAACTGTGGTTTAGATTTTCAAAGAGATATCCCCCACTCAGTCATTTTACAACATCACGCTGATGCGTCAATCCATTTTGTTTTTCCCTAATTTAAGCCAAAAATATTTCTCTCTGTAGATAATATGTGGGCAACCAGTGGAATAACTGTGGGAATCTTCATATCTATGAGCGTGTGGCGGTAATTTTTCTCCAAAATTATTTCCTGCTTCGCGGTCAACGGCGCCACCGAGACAATCGGACCAAAAATTTTGCGTTTGACTATTTCCCAGACCCGCTCCCGGCCATTGTTGTCATAAAATACCACTTTACCCGGCCATCATAAACGACTTGATCTCGCAAAATTTCCATAGATTAATTATAATAGAAACCGGATAGAAAACACAGAGGAGGCGGTAATGAATTTAAGCGTTCGAAGGAAAAACAGCTACGAAAGCCGCGTTGAAGCTGGAATGGCTTTCTTTGACAGGCACTACCCTAACTGGATCGACGCAATTAAAATCGAGTCCATCGACGTTAGCATCGATGAGGACTGTCCCGGATGCCAAGTGACTAACTGCAAGGTTTTTGCTGTAGCCCTCGCAGTAATGGGAATCGGCGATGAACAAGCTATTGAGCTTGGCATATTTCTTCCTGGAGTTTGGAAAATCGAGGAAAGATACGCTGCTCTAACCGACATCTGGAAGCGCATGATCGAGGAAAAGCTGCTGTTGCGTGAGCTGGAATCGGTGCCGGCCGCAGACGAAGAAACTCTCGAACTTGTCGAGGTTTAACCGATGATCAGAGCCGGTAATCAGGTTCCTAATTTCGAAGCTATGGTCGAAGCCGCGATTCGACTGCTCAATGCGAGAGTCAGCGGCTGGGTCAGAAGAATCAATGTGGAAAAACTCGATCAGAGCGCGAGCGGATACTGCGTTCTTTGCCAGGCTACAGGTAAGCGGAATTTCGGCGGCGCGATGATTGCGGCCGGTATTTCCTACGAGCAAGCAAAGGCTCTGGCTTTTCTACTCGTATGCCACGGCTCATCGGCTCGAGCTGAAAGGCTTTTTGACCTCCTCAACCAGATATGGAAACGAAAGATTTCCGAACAGTTAGCGGAGGAACAAAAAAACATGGACCGAGCAGTCCAGAGAATCATGCGATACGGCGAAGTCTAGAACTTCACCGGCCAACAAGAGACTAGCGGAGATCTATGTGCCGCTAGTCTTAAATTTTACTTATCAAGTCTGTTCCTCGCCCACCAATCGAGAGTGTCTCGGACAACCGGCATGCTGTTTACGCCGCCCTCGCCGCCGTCCTCGATGAGAACGGTAATGGCAATTTGCGGGTCCTCAAACGGCGCGTAAGCCGTAAACCAGGCATGGGATCGATTACGGTTTCGCGCGTCAAACTGCGCGGTGCCGGTCTTGGCTGCGCTCGATATTGGCAATCGTTTGAGCGAGGTTGCTGTGCCGGAAAACACGGCTTCGCGCATTCCTTCCTGCACTACTCTAATGTTTTGTGACGAAGCATCGATTTTTCCAATTACCTCCGGCTCATTTTTTTTCAAGGCTTTACCATCCTTTTCCACGCGGTCAACTATGAACGGCCGATAAATCTTCCCGCCATTAGCAATGGTCGCGGTCCAGGACAAAACATGCAGAGGCGAAACGAGCAAATCGCCCTGGCCAATAGAAACATGGTAGGTATCGCCGAGGTACCATTTACCTGAAACTTCGCTACCAAAGTAGTCTTTCTTCCATTCCGGATCAGGAACCAGGCCTTCACGCTCGCCATTAAGGTCTATGCCAAGTTTCTGATCCAGTTTGAACATGCGGTAATAATGCGCTAGACGCTCAATGCCCAAGCCGTCGATTCTGGCAGGGCCAAACCCGCCGCCGACAACATAAAAAAATATATCCGAAGAAAGAGCGATTGCTTTTCTTACCGTCAGCATCCCCAATGCCTTCCTCCCATAACCAATGAATACAGAATCTGGACCACCGTAGATATTAGGAATAACAATTTCGCCTTCGTCTTTAATAATAGTCTCCTGTGTTATCACGCCAGCCTCCAGAGCAGCAATCGAAATCATGGGTTTGACTGTAGACCCAGGGGGATAAATGCCGGCGATGGTCCGATTAAAAAGCGGCTGATCTTTATCCTCAAGCAGCCTGCTGTAATCCTGCTGCTCAATTCCTTCCGCAAACACATTATTGTCAAACCCAGGCAAACTGAGATAAGCCAAAATCCGACCGTCGCGCGGGTCCATGGCTATGGCTGCGGCTTTACGGCGGTTCAATGCCTGGAGTTGTTTTGCCAGCAGTTCGTAAAGCTCATCCTGGAGGCCGGCATCAATGTTCAGCACAATATCATCGCCCGGCACCGCATTTTTTTCGCCGTATATTTTTTTTACCACACCGCGTGAATCAACCTCAACCTGGCGCTCGCCAAAGGTGCCTCGCAAATCATTTTCATAAACAAGCTCGAGTCCGGTTTTACCGATTGAGTCATTAAACTGATAGCCTGCATCTGCTTGCTCAGCGTATTCATCAGTGTTAATTTTCCCGACATACCCGAGTAAATGCGAATAAGCAAGAGGGTTTTTTGCGTAATCGCGAATCGGCGCATTTACCACCCGAAATCCTGGAAGTTCAATCTGCCGCTCTTGAAAAATCAGAGCTTGGTCGCGCGGAATATTTTGTTTTATTAGAGCTGACTGGAATGATTGTTCTTCCACTTTGGAGATGATTTCAATTATTTCCTTTGGATCAATGGCTAGAATCTCAGCCGCTTTGTTTACTACTGTTTCTTTTTCTCTTTGATCTTTTGGTAAATCCAGCGGGATCGCAACCAGCTCAAAACTCGGCCGATTCGCGGCCAAAATTTGGCGATTCTTGTCAAAAGTTGTGCCTCGAGGCGCAGCCAAATATTCAATACGGAGACGGTTCCCTTCCGCGACCGCTCTCATCTCTTCAAATCTTGTCACTGTGAGGTGATAGAGCCGGCCAACAAGCAGGATCATCACACCACACGCAAGCAGAGTTACAAATCTCGGATATGCGGTTCCTTCCCGGTTACGCTCCAGGCGTTCCCAGGAATCGCGATCCATCATGCTTTCCTCAAAATCAAGCGCAGATCCCTCAACTCCGAGAAAAATATCCGAATCGGCGCTTAAGCCTTCGATTTCAAATGGCCGCCGTCTACTCATCAAAAAATATCCTAAATGACTTGTTTATCGGGAAAAATAAAAACATATTCATAACCATCCGCCATACAAGTTTCCAAGAGAAAAATTCCGCCAACGGCGGATGAACAGTCAAACCCAAACCGCCGACCGCTAGATTGAACAGCCAGGCAAAAAACGGCAGTAGTAGTACCTGAAGAGCGACAATGACCATGACCGTAGAAAAAGAGATATCCTGGTACGCGGCCTTTCTCGTGACAAAATGAGTGATGGCCGCGGCGATTATGCACATGAAAATAAACGTACCGAAATACAGGCCGGAAAAAAGCTCGCCCAAAAATCCGGCAATAAAACACCAATAGAGTGTTTCTTTCATGTCGCGTGAAACAGCAAAAACAGTAATAAACAAAATGACGAACTGGGGCACGAAATAACTCGTCGCGAAAACCTTCCGGAATGCGGCTTCCAGCCAGAACAGGATAAGCAAGAAAAAGAATAGATAAAGAAAACGTTTCACTCTTTAGAAACCCTGGTATTTAAGATTAGTTGCCGTCATATTTTCGTTATTGACAGTTTTAAATTTTTAACGGGTTTGATACGATCATCTTTTCACTACGAATACTATTTCCAAATTTCGAAAATCTGCTGCCGGGATGATACTCGCAGTTTGAAAAAGTTCGCTTGATCCGGAGCGGATTTCTACAACAGTACCGACAAAAAAATTATTTATAAATTTCCCGCCTAATCCTGAGGTCACAATCTTGTCTCCTTTTTTTAGGCTTTCCGTTTGTGAAACCTGATCAAGGAGCAAACCCAAACCGTGTTCTCCACGTACTATACCTGTGGCGTTTCCGTCAGTAGTCCGTCCGTTTACCGCCATATTGGACGAGGTAATAAGCTCCATTTCACTGGTTTTGCCTGATACATCCGTAATAATTCCAACTAAAATCCCAGGAGAAATCACAACATTGTCCCCTACTGCGAGCCCGTCGTCACGGCCACGATTCAAGATCGCTTTTTGATCAAAATTGAGATAATCATAACTGATCACTTGGGCTGGCGTCAGATTGAGCTTGGTTTCGCCCTGAAATCCCAAAGCCTCTCGAAGGATGCGATTTTCCTCACGGGCCTGTTCGGCTTCTGCAAGTTCGGCGCTGAGGCTGTGCACCTTGTTTGTTAAAATCTCGTTTTGACTAACCAAACTATGAACTGAAAAAAAGGCGACTGTAAAATCGCGCGTCTTTTCCAAAACCGCAGCTGCAGGACGGATAGCGAAGTTGGCAGCCAGCCGACTGCCATCAATAACCGGACCGAGAACGCCAAAACCTTGCAAAAACAAAAGAATGATTAGAGCAAAGACTGCAAGAGAAATTTGCGCGAGATTCTGCGGCATTAAAGCGGCTTTTAATTTCTATCTTGGGACTTTTTCAAATTCTGTCAGCACCAAAACTTCTTTTAAGGACTCGAGATCTTCGAGAACAATGCCGGTTCCTCGCACAACAGCTGTCAAAGGGTCATCCGTTATATGAACCGGGATTTGAGTTTCGCGCTGAACGAGCTCGTCTATTCCGCGCAGAAGCGCTCCACCTCCCGCGAGAATTATTCCTCTCTGCATTATATCAGCCACCAGCTCTGGTGGAGTTTCTTCGATCGTCTGCCGGATGGAATTGACAATAGTGCGAACAGAGCGCGACAAAGCGATCCTGATCTGCTCGTCATTTACTCCCACCTCTTTTGGAAGACCGGTAACCAAATCTCGCCCGCGCATTTTTGTTTCCATGCGATCTTTCAGAGGAAAGGCTGAGCCGATTTTTATTTTAACCTCTTCGGCTGTGCGTTCGCCGAGCATGAGGTTAAACTCGTCTCTGGCAAATTGGATAATATTTTCATTCATTTCATCTCCGGCAACCCGAATGCTTTTGGAAACAACGATCCCACCAAGGGAAATGACTGCGATCTCTGCAGTGCCGCCGCCAATGTCTACGATCATGGAACCTGATGGATCCTGCACTGGAAGCCGCGAACCGATTGCTGCGGCCATTGGCTCTTCGATAAGAAACGCCATGCGGGCACCTGCATTCAATGTCGCGTCCTGTACCGCGCGCTTTTCCACCTCGGTTACACCGGACGGGATGCCGATCACCACCCGCGGCCTCGCCAAAAAATTGAAAACTTGCTGATGGACTTTGTCTATAAAATAGCGGAGCATCTGTTCCGTAACTTCAAAATCGGAGATTACTCCGTCTACCAAAGGCCTTGTAGCCACAATATGACCCGGAGTGCGACCAACCATGCGCTTGGCCTCGTTGCCGATCGCCAGAATCTGCTTGGTCTTGGTGTTGATTGCGACAACCGAAGGCTCGTTTATCACTATCCCTTTGCCGCGCACATACACAAGAGTGTTGGCGGTACCAAGGTCAATGCCAATGTCCTTTGAAAACTTCCCGAAAACTTTGTCGCTGATGCTCATGAATATGGAATATTGAATTTAGAATATTGAAGCTAGCATTAACCCCCACATTCTCCCCCTTAGTTAAGGGGGAAATTAGAGGGGGTCATTTGTTTTGGTTTGAATTAACTTTTTAAGGTCTCTAGCAACTCTTTTATACTCACTAATTTCACCTTTTCTTCGCCTCTTTTTTTCAGCTCTATCTTGTCCCCGGTCTTTTTCGATGCTACCGCGCGCCAGGGAATCCCAATAAGGTCGCTGTCTGCAAATTTTTCTCCTGCTGATGCATCCCTGTCATCATAGAGTACCTCAATATCATCTTTAAGTAAACTTTCATAAACTTTTTTGGAATCTCCTCCCGGCAGATCAAGCAAATGCACCTGAAAAGGTGCCACACTCTCAGGCCAAATTATGCCTTTATCATCATGGAATCGCTCGACTATTACACCCATGAGCCTGGAAATGCCCAACCCGTAGCAGCCCATCACGGGATACTGCTTTTTATTGTCCCTGTCCAAAAAACCTAAATCAAAATTCCCTCCGTATTTCTGCCCGAGATCAAAAACATTGCCAACTTCCGAAGCTATGCCCTCAAGGAGCTTCCCCTTTCCGCATTTAGGACATTTGGCGCCCGCCTCTTGTTTGGCAATATCCCGGTTGATGCAGAATTCACATTCTTCGCAATATAAAATTTTATCTTCACCGGCATCTGTGAGCACCATGAACTCATAGGAAATCTTCTCTGAAAAACTCCCCCCCGATCCTTCCGTAACTTTTGCAACCAATCCTGCCCGCTTGTAAACGTTCAAATAGGCATGTTTTACCACTTCATAAAATCTTTCAAAGTCTTTCTGATTTTCATGAAAACTATACATGTCTTTCATAAAAAATTCTCGACCTCGCAGAATACCCGATTTGGCGCGCAGTTCATCGCGATATTTCCAATGTATCTGGTAAACCGCAACCGGCAAATCCTTGTGAGTATTCACGCGGCTCATGACAAGCGGCGTAACCACCTCTTCTTCACTCTGTCCCAAAGCATAATCCTTTCCAGTCCGAGATTTAATCTTAAAAAGTACATCAATCTTGTCCCAACCACCGGTCTGTTTCCAAATCGAGCTGGGGTGGAGAATAGGCATAAGCAGTTCCTGACCGCCAATAGTATTCATTTCCTCGCGCACAATCCCTTCAATGTTGCGCAAAACCCGCAGGCCCAGGGGCAAATATGAATACACCCCAGCCATCAGTTGGTCCACAAATCCCGCCTGCGTCAGCAGCTTATGATTTATAGTCTCTGCCTCTTTCGGTGGTTGTCTGAGAGTTTTTACAAATAACTGAGATTGTTTCATGAATTTTATTGTTTCAAAATGAATTGTCCGTTGACTTTAACCTTCTCAAATGGCCAGGAACCATTAGCTCTGGCATAAATTAGAAATCCTGCCAAGACCGCTACGGCAAAAATAAAAATCACGCCCGGCAGGAAAGAAACGTGAGAATGCAAAGTTACACGCTCTACGCGAATGAGCGGCTGATTTGCTATAGGGTTTTGGTTGGACTGGAAACTCTCTGACACTAAAATATCCTTTCAAACAATCTCTTAAACTCGTCAGAAAAACGGCCGATGTCCTTGAAAGTTACAGCAACCATGAGCAACATCAAGAGAAGAAATCCGACAATGTTCGCGTATCGCTCGATCTTCAAACTTTTTGTACCACGGATTTTCTCTATTATGAGAAATAGCACGCGGCCCCCGTCGAGCGCTGGAAACGGCATTGCGTTTAGAACACCTAGGTTGATAGACAACACAGCCACAAAATGCACAAGGTAAATCCCGCCCGAATTTATAAAGTCCTTGGTCATTGCCGCAATGCCAATGGGGCCCGCCAGGCCGGCAACCAGCTGGCCTGAACTGAAAAGTTTTTGAAATAGCATGGCGAGTGCCTGGAAAATAACGAACGCGGTTTGCGCGAAGGAAATAGAGGCAAGCTTTACGGAATCCCAAATTGGAAAAGTTACTCGCGCAATTTTTTCAAGCCCAAAACCCACCGGCGCATCTGTCTTGGACGGATCGGGTGTAACATCGCGGAATATCGTCTGACTACCCCGTTTCAGCTCAAAAGTAACCTTCTGACCCATTTTCCCTTTGTTGTAATCAATAATCTCCTGCAACATGGCAAAACTATTGCCATCAATAGACACAATGATGTCGCCTGGCTTAAAACCGGCATGCTCGGCCGAGGAATCAGGAATTACTCCAGTCACTCGGACCTGCTCGTTATGAAGTTTTGCGCTCTGAAGCCCGTTTGCAGTTTGCGTATCAACAGGAGCGCCAATCACCCAAAAACCTAAAAATAGTAAAACCCAACCCAGGACAAAATTCATAAGCACCCCGGCAAGTAGTGTCAGGAGCCTGTGCCCAAAACTCGCATTCGCAAATGCCCGCGGGTCGGCAGACGTTCCTTCTTCACCGACAATCTTCACGAATCCACCAAGAGGAATCATATTGACCGAATAAAGAGTTTCTCCTTTTTTGAAGCTGAAAAGGCGAGGAGGAAAACCAAAACCAAATTCATCCACCTTCATGCCGGCCCGGCGAGCCGCAATAAAATGCCCAAGCTCGTGAACAAACACGAGGATCCCCAGAATAAATATGAATATGGCTATTGAAAGTAGTATCATTAGATTTTCATCATTTCTTTCTCTTTTGCTTCGGCAATTTCTTTAATTTTAGCATTATATTCATCAACGATTTTTTGCAAATCTGCCGATTGCCGGAATTTGTCATCTTCGGATATTGTCCCGGACTCTTCTTCTTTCTTTAGCTCCTTTTGCGCATCCTCACGCACACTGCGAATCCTAATTTTGGCTTCTTCCGCTTCTTTACCGACTATTTTAATCAATTCTTTGCGCCGCTCTTCCGTGAGTTCCGGGATGGTTATCCTCAGTTTGTCACCCTCATTAGTTGGATTGAGGCCCAGGCCGGCATCCCGGATAGCTTTTTCCGCAGGCGCCAACGCATTTTTATCCCAGGTCTGAACCAAAAGCTGACGCGACTCCGGAACTGTGATTTGCGCCAGACCCTTGATGGGCGTGGGCGTGCCATAATAATCAACCTTCACATCCTCGATCATGGCAGTGTTCGCCCTGCCGGTCCTCAGCTTTACCAATTCAGATCTCAACTGGTCGATCGTTTTCTCAAAATCTTGTCTTTTTGCTTGAATATCCATTAATGTATTCGTGTTAATTCATTATTCGTAAAACTATTTTAATCCTGCGTAAATTCTATTCGGCTCAAAAGGATCGATGACAATGCTGGCAATGGTCCTGTTACTCGGCAGTTGGATTGTGCGCCAATTCGCACCATTATCATCACTGCGGTAGATAGTTGAACGAATGGCTGCAAAAATCTGATTTTTTTTACCGGGATTTACTGCCACCGATGTTACGTCTCTGACCTCTGGTGTGGCGGGGATCGGCAATTTGTTCCAAGTCACGCCCATATCCTCGGTGCGGTACAAACCTAGGCTAGTTGCAACATACAATGTCCCTAAAACGCTAGGATCCATATAAAGATCGTTAAACGCAGTTACGCTTTCGCTAAATGCAACCTTGGTCCAGCTCATTCCTCCATCAGTGGACCGTTGGAGCCCACTCTGCTGGCCGAGAGCGTAAATCAGGCTTTGCGCAACAACCATATCAACTATGCGATCATCGAAATCAGCAAGCGAGTTCCAAGTATCGCCGCTGTCTGAACTTTTTAAAACTGTTCCGGAAGAAAGTCCGGCGAACATAGTTTTTGGGGAGCTGCGATCAAAAGCTAGAGTGGTAACTACAGCTTTGCCTAGAGGCTCATTATACACCTGTAACCAGCTCGCGCCGCGATCAGCGCTTTTATAAATCACGGCTAGGCGATCTCTGGCACCTGCAACAAAAATCTCCTGATCATTGAATGGATTTATGAAAGCATCGTGGGCGAGAAAACCCGGCAACAAGAGTTGCCACTTTTCACCGTGCGAATCAGAAACCGCCAGTCCCGTATTGCTGGACGCTGCAACGATGTTTTGAGGTTTGCTGCCTTCGATAAACAGCCGAGAAATCATTAAGCGGTTCATATCCAGATTCTCTTCCTTTGAAAGGCCAATCTGCCAGCTGTCGGCGCCGTCTACACTATAAAATACGCCCTGGCTGCCGCTACCACTGCTCCCTGATCCTAAAAGGTCGCAAGCCTGCGCCGTGAAAATTACCGGCAGGATTAGAACAGCTGTTTTAATTCGTATATTCGTACTCATTCGTTATTCGAAAACTAAGGCAAAAATAAATTGTCTATGGCAATCTTGGTATTCACATTGGCGTCTAGGTCAGCGAGGGCAGTAAAAAATTTCCGGATCAGCGTAACACCACTTCCCAAAACCGATAATCTGCGCATCCCAAATTGTAAAAATAGCTTTATCTGTGCAGTTTCCAACGCTGCAATTTTTTCCGCTGTTTGAAGACGCGTATGAAGTCTGCCTTCTGTCAAAATCTGGAATTGCCTGTCACAGCCACGCACAAATTCTAAAAATTCTACGTTCTCTGCCAGGCGTTTAGCAAACCCGATTCTCCCTGCCGCTAGCTTCACGATTTCCTCATCTGGAATAATCGCACGCACTTCTTCATCCGTGCTTTTAGCAAACACGATCTTTTGCACACGGGAAGCAATTGTCGGCAACAATGAATAAAAATTTTCGGTTACCAAAAAAATATACGAATGGGCAGGCGGTTCTTCGAGGAGATTTAGAATACTTGACGCCGCCTCGTCGGTCAGCAAGCCTGCCTTAATCACAGCGGCTTTGCATTTTCCTGCGGGGGAAAGTGCAAGCCTAGAACGCAGATTTCTTGTCTCTTCCACAGATACTGGTTCTGTAGAGTCAATCAAGACTAAATCTAAAACTGGGTCTGCGCCCATTATCGCGGCACACTCCACAGCAAACGTGGTTTTGCCAATCCCCTCTTCCCCCGCAAAAGCATAAGCATGTGCAAGCCTGCCGTTTTCCAAGGCAAGCAAAAACATGCGTTTTTGTTTCTCATGACCAACGGTTTTTTGAAAAGTCATCGTTTAAATTATACCACATTTGCCCCAACACCAATACCGAACGCCCGAAAATCAGGAAGGATGAATAAACCACCCCCGATTCTTGGCATTTCGAAAACCAGCCATAAAAGCCCAAATACCCAGCATCAGGTATATTGAATTAAGAATCATAATAATAAACAAATCGGAGGCGGGAGGGATCTTTCCGATGATTATCGCTTCACGTAAACCCTCAAAAATATAGCTGAGCGGCAGGATCTTTGCGATACTGACCAAAGGACCCGGCAGAATAGAAAGGGGGTAAAATACCCCACTGATGGGGTAGAGTAGCGCTATCAGGGACCAGGCAAAAATTTGCAACTTCGATCCAAACCGAAAAATAAGGGACACGGTCAAACAGCCAAATGCCCAGCCAAAAATAAATATATTAAATATAAAAAAGAATATTAACGGACCAACGGAAAAAAGTTTGAAACCGAACAATCCCCAGGCAAGCAGGGTCACAAAACTAACAGTGATGATGGCCTTACCGATAGAAAGTAGCATTACCCCGATGAGCATTTCGCCGGCCTTAAGCGGCGTGGAAAACAGATTATATAGGTTGCGGCTCCAGGCGTCCTCCAAGAGGGAAACGGATATGTCCCTTTGCACGCTGTATACCAGAGTCCAAAGAATCAAGCCGCCGATGATAGCCCCGGACAGATTCGCTTGGGTGCTGAGTTTTTGCACATGAATGCTGAGCAACCCAAAAATCAGCAAATCAATGGTCGGCCAGAAGATAATATCGAATTTACGGTCAAAGGTCGCCCACATCTCATAGACATGCCGCAGCATATATGCTTTTATCCGATGTCGAGAAATCATTCTTCAAATTCCCCTTTTGCTAGCCTAATAAATACTTCTTCAAGATCCGGGGCATCATGGTGAGCAACTAGATTTTTTGGGCTATCAATTCGATAAATACTCCCTTTATGCAGAAGCGCCACGCGGTTGCACATCTGCTCGACCTCGGGCATGTTGTGCGAAGTAAAAACCACAGTCATCTTGCGGGATTTTTGCAAATCTAAAATCGTACTCCTCACATGGGCCGCAATGGAGGGGTCAAGGCTAGCGGTCGGCTCGTCCAGCAGAAGGATTTCTGGATCATTGATCAGACTCTTGCACAAATTTACCCTGGTCTTTTCACCAGCGGAAAGATCGCCAAACCATTTATGCGCAAGGTGGGATATGCCAAAGAGGTCGAGTAAATCTGCAATTTTCTTTTTATGATTCGGCGTGTTGTACATCAGCGCGTAAATTTTCAGATTGCGGTAAACGGTCAAGTTGTTGGCCAAATCCGCGTAGGCGGTCGCGATATTCATTTTATCTTTCAACTCGCTCTCGTGATGAAAAAAATTTTCCCCCATGATCTTAATACTCCCGGCTGTTGGCGACAGAAGTCCGATCATAATGTTCAGGGTCGTAGATTTACCGGCTCCGTTGACCCCGAGAATCCCGAAAATCTCGCCTTTTTTGACGCTGAAACTAATGCCGCGAACCGCTTCCGTAGTTCTGCCCCTGGATTTATATGTTTTGCGTAAATTTTTTACTTCGATAATATTTTCCATGTATTTTGAGCTGTTGCCGGCCAATTAAACCGCTTGACATTCTCTGTCCCTAACGCGATAACCTGTTCTCGCAGAATATTGTTGCTGACTATTTGTCTAATACTTTCAGCTATTTCCTGAGGGTTGTTGGGATTAACCAAAACAGCTCCTCCGCCAGCGATTTCCGGGTTGCTTGCTGTATTAGACGTTATAACAGGGGTTTTTGTTGCTTGCGCTTCCAGAATCGGCAGACCAAACCCTTCGTAAAGAGTAGCAAACAAAAATATCGCGGCACCTCTGTAGAGCGCGTCTTTGTCTGTTTCGGAAACATAATTTAAAAATCTGATTCTGGTTTTTAGTTCCGGCCTCTGGTGTAAATATGACTCTACATCATCAATCTGAACCTTCCGGCCGGCAAGCACCAAGGGCATGCCCAGCCCAGACATCTCATATCCTTTGATCATATTCAAAATATTTTTCTTTGGCTCCAAGCGCCCGACATATAGGATATAATTTGCAGCTTTCAATCCCAGATCCTGCAGAGTTGAATCACCCCCACCTTTATCCTCCCCCCTCAAGGGGGAGGAGCTCGCTTTCGTATTTCCCTCCCCTTGAGGGGGAGGGTTGGGGAGAGGTGGAACCCCTAAATGTGTCACCGTGATTTTATTTGGCTCGCAATCATAATTGGCAATAATACGCTGCTTGGAAAACTCAGAAACCGTAAAAATGTGTTCGGCTTTTTTTACCGCGAGCCAGGCAGAAAATCGGTGATACCAGAGGGACAATTTGTCATAGAGTTCAGGACAATCCTTGAATCCAACATCATGGAGTGTGGTAAATGTCCTTTTTGGATGAATCAACGGTATGGTATGCGCCGGACAAAACAACACATCAGGACGATTTACAATCATCTCCCACGATAACCGCAACTGCCCCCAAAAATACACAAACGGCCATTTGAGAATTCGGACCTCAAAATTTTCCGGCAAATTGTCCTCCAAATCGCTCTGCAAGACATCGCGAGTGTACAATTTAACTTTCAAATCTCCCCTATCCCCCAGCATCTTTTTGAATTCCTGGATCAAATAAAAAGCATACCACTCTGTACCAGAGCGGATTTTCCGGTTTGCCTGTGAAGCGTCAATGCCTAGGATCATAAATTGAATTATACGTTTACCGTCAAAAATGCGAAAGGAACGCCCGGAAGCGTTCCTCGCGAAAAAGGTCATCCAACGCACCCGCCGCACATCTCCAGATTACAGACTTTACAAAGCTCGTAATGCCGTTTCATTTTATCCCAGTTTGCCTCAGCAAGCTTTTCTTTCCCTTCGTTCGGCTGATACATCGCTGGAATATCTGTGTAAGCCCGAACCATGATAAACATATACAAACTACTCAGCTGTGGATTCGTGCATTTAGCTGCCTTATCGTCAACTTTGCTCATAGCTTTCCCTCCGTAAAATTTGAGATGCCTTTATTTAATCATTTCGTCGCTAAAATACTTCGTTTATAACTTTCCAAATTTTCTAACGCAACGCCAGTGCCTTTGGCAACGCAGAGTTCGGGCTGGTCGGCTACATAGCAGGGCACGCCAGTGGACTGGGCCACCAGGCGGTCAAGGTTGCGGAGCATGGCGCCGCCGCCCGTGAGAATCATGCCTTTGTCAATCACGTCAGAGGCGAGTTCTGGAGGTGTTTCCTGAAGCACTGCTCTCACAGCTAACACGATTTCGCGCAATGGTTCTTGAATAGCTTCGACAATCTCATTGGTCCGTACTGTAATTGTTTTTGGCAAGCCCTGCACCATGTCCCGACCCCGGATTTCCATTTCTAGCTCATCTTCAAGCGGAAGCGCGGAACCGATTTCCATTTTTATCGTTTCCGCAGTCCTGTCCCCGACCGCAAGACCGTGTTTTTTCCGGATATATTCCGCAATCGCGTTATCCATCTTATTGCCGGCCATGCGCACAGAGGTAGAAGTCACGATTCCGCCTAATGATAATACGGCGACGTCTGTGGTTCCGCCGCCAATATCAATCACCAGATTGCCTGAGGCAGTACTAATATCGATGCCTGCGCCAATCGCCGCGGCCACAGTTTCTTTAATCACAAAAGCCGCTTTCGCGCCCGCGCTCTGCGCTGCGTCTATCACAGCGCGTTTTTCAGTAGAAGTGATACCGCCCGGCACAGAAATCATGACCTCTGGCCTAAAAAACCAGACATTGCCGATCGCTTTAGTAATAAAATATTTCAGCATAGCGCGCGTAACTCTGTAATCAGCAATCACGCCATCTTTCATCGGACGGTGAGCAATAATGGTTTCCGGAGTGCGGCCAAGCATGTCTTTAGCTTCCGCACCCACTGCCAAAACCGCATTATCATCAACGCCGATCGCCACTACCGTAGGTTCGTTGATCACAATGCCCTTGCCGGGAACAAACACAAGAGTGTTTGCCGTGCCGAGGTCTATTCCGATTTTTTTGATAAAAAAAGCCATATCCTGAGAATTTCTAATTTTTAATTAACCTAATTTCTAAACTTCTAGTCATTGGGGTTTTGGAATTGCTCATCGTTTAGGAATTAGAAATTAGAATAATTAGGTTAATTAACCCTTTCAATTTTTGCCCCTAAGCTATTCAGCCGTTCATCCAACCTCTCATATCCCCTATCAATTATCTCAGCATTATAAATAATACTCTGGCCCTCTGCAATCAAGGCGGCTATGAGTATCGAAGCTCCGGCTCGAAGGTCTGGGGTACGAATCTCTGCGCTATGGAGAGGAGTTGGACCTGAGATCCGTGCACGGTGAACATCCTCGAACACTACCTTTGCTCCCATTTCCATAAGCGCGTGAAGATATCCCTGTCGGCCTTCGTAAATCCAATCATGTATAAATGTCTGGCCCTCGGCTTGGGTGGCCAAAACACCGAGAAGCGGCTGCTCGTCAGTTAGCAGCTGAGGGAATACTCCAGTGACAATTTTTATTGCCCGGTACGGCGCGTCAGATTTTAAAATTTCTATCCTGCCGTTGTCGCGAGATTTTCCACTATGGCAGACGAATCGCACACCCATGCGATCCAGGGTAGCGAGAGGAGCATCAACATTCTCAAGGTTGACTTGGCTTATCGCTGCGCTTCCGCGTGTAGCCGCTATTGCTGCGCAAAAAGTGATGGTTTCTATTTCGTCGGAGCACAGTCGAAATTTAGCGCCACTGAGCTTGGAGACACCGGTTATTCGCAGAATCGGAGTTCCGGTTCCGTGGATACTGGCCCCCATGGCTGTCAAAAAATTGCAAAGATCCTGAACGTGCGGCTCTGTTGCAGCCATACGAATCTCGGTTACCCCTCGCGCCAGAACAGCGGCCATGATCAAATTTTCCGTTCCTGTAACTGACGAGACAGACAGAACTATTTTCGCGCCTTCCAGTTTTCCTCGAATCTCAATTGCATCATTCTCCAAAACCTCTGCGCCAAGTTTTCGAAAACCATCAAGGTGCGCATCTATAGGACGAGAACCGATAGCATCACCCCCCGGCTTTTTGAGATGCACGATTCCGAATCTGGAGAGCAATGCGCCGGCAAGCAATATCGAACCGCGAAGCTTCCCAGATAGCTCGCCTGGAACCGGGCTACTTTGCATTTTCACGGCGTCAATAATAATCTTATGATTGGAAAATTGTGTTTCAGCTCCAAGCGATTTTAAAATTTGCAAAAAAATCTTGACGTCAGCAATGTCCGGTACATTCTCAATTTCGGAAATACCATTTTCTGCCAAAACAGCCGCCGCCAAAACTGCCAAGGCTGCGTTCTTTGATCCGTTTACAGAAACTTCTCCTGACAACTCCAGTCCTCCAGTGACAACAAATTTGCTCATGATCATGGTTCTTAATTCCAAATTCGGGCTTTAAAAGTATACCATTTTCTGGTAAAATAAGCAGTACCTATGACCCTCAGACGCAGAGTGTTCCTAATCGTTTCCGGCACACTCGTTTTCATTGCCCTCGGGCCTCTTATCATACTCATGGCGCATGGCTATCGCTACGATTTTAAAAATGGACATTTACTGGTCACAGGCACGCTAGTCATCAAAACCGAACCGCGCGGAGCGCAGGTTTCGCTCAACGGCCAAAGCATTGGCGACACGCCCGTAGCCAGAAGATTTTTAACCCCAAATGAATACCTGGTAGAAATCACCAAATCCGAGTATCATAGTTGGCGCAAACGCATAAATATCTTTGAACGCCAAGTAACCTTTTTACCTGATCAGAATACGAAAATAAATTTGCTTCTGGGAACTCCGCAAAATCTAAAAAGCATCCCTCGAGTAGCTGATATTTTTTCATTTCAGGATTTGATTTTCTATGTTGACGTACAAGGCCGGCAAATTTTCAGCACTTCTTTCAACGCGACGAGTCCTCAGCTCACATCCTCAACCACCAGCATTCTCACGAATCCGAGATTCGAGGATGGACGGCGCATCGGCACGGGCGCGGAATTTATCATATCATCCGACCAGGGACAATTTTATTTATCCGCTGATCACAAGACAGCACTGCCTAGACTCGCTGGCATACAGTTTGGAAACACAGAAAACACTGTTCTTGGATTGAACGATAAAAATCAGCTTTTAGAAATAACGCCCGAAGGCTCGAAAGTTTTGCTTGAAGACGTTCGCGCTTTCAAGAGAAACGGTAATCAGATTTATTACCTACAAAAAATTCCTTCGGGTGAATTCGGGCTTTCCCGAATAACAAGCATGGACGATCCAGTGCTGGTTTCGAAAACTCCGGCATTCGAGAATGCCTCCATAATTTTGTCCTTAGATAACCAGCCTTATTTACTCCTTGACCGGGAACTTTATGCAGTCAAAGACCGTTTAGAAAAAATCAACAGCCAGGTAGAATTTGCGTATTGGGATAGTCATGGCAATTTTCTGCTTTACGGAAACAGCCATGAGTCCTGGGTTTACGAACCGCTTGCATACAACCAGAATCAGCTTCTGGTCCGCGCTACTACCCAGACAACCGTGCCGCTTTTTCATAAAGCCGCCGGCTACACTTTTGTTATCGAGGATAAGGAAATAAAAGCTATCGAGACGGACAGCTCAGGTCAGCCCAACATTTACTCACTGCTTACTTCCGCCGACCCAAAAAAAATCTCACTTAATGATGAAGGAAACATTCTGGGGCTATTGGACGGGAATGACCTGCGGCTTATAAAAATCCGCTAGTATTTTTAAATTTTAATCCTGTGAAAAACTCATACATTGGGCCAGCAACCATGCCCCATCCAAATGCCCACATCAATTCTTCGGCTGGGATTCCATAAATCAAAATACCGCTAATATTATTTAAAATCCACCATCTGTGTATAGCTTCCGGAAAAAGCGAGAGAAAAACCAAATATCCGAGGAGCATTATAACCCCCACCAAGATTCCAGACGCCAAAGAAACAATCAATAAATCATGCCGAAAATACAAAATAATTAACGAAGTTACGACAAATATCAGAATAGCGGCATAAATTGAATTGATGCCGAAAGCCGAGACCATCAAATTCATCAGCAATATGGCTGATCCTAAAATTGGCACGATAAACCACAGCCAATGATGTTTGCGATTATGCCGTTTTGAGTGGTGTTTACCAAACAATTCCTCATAGATCAATCCGGAAATACCTCCAAAGAAAAACCCAAAAAGAAAATCTTCCAATCCAATACGCCATCCTGTAAATGTCTCCGGCCTCCAATAGTCAAGCAGGTACCAAAACTCAACTAAAGGACCCGCAATCCCGATAATTGTGCTGATGATTAACATTTCTTTCCTCAAGTCCCGGCGACGTATGAACAAAAATAACCAAGCAGGAAATAGTATTAGAAGATTTCCTAAAAGATATGCGTATTTATACGAAAACATCTTATTCGTGTTTATCTATCGCCTCGTTGACCATTTTATCGGCGGCCGAGTTTTGCGCGCGTGGGATATGGGTGAATGTCACGTGAGAAAATTCAGTTTGGAGATTTTTTATTTCCAAAAATAATTGCTGAAGTTCCGCATTCTTGACTTTGTAAATGTGATTGAGCTGGCGCACTGCCAGTTCTGAATCCATACGAAATTCAAGATGCGTTCCGCCGAGCTTTTTTGCGGCCTTTAGCGCCTCGATCACCGCTGTATATTCAGCTTGGTTATTGGTTTTGTTATCTCCTAGATATTTACCAAATTTTTCCAGAACTTTTTTGTCCACGGTTTGAATAACTACCCCGATTCCCGCAGGGCCTGGATTGCCTCTGGCTCCCCCGTCAGTATTGATAATTAATTTCATTGTTAATACCTCACCCAACCTCTCCTTGTAAAGGAGAGGAAACTAAATCAACAATCTTAAGTTGGATATTTTTCTGCCCGTTCCATTCATTGAACTGGGGCTCGCAGATCACGTCGATCTTGTCCTCTGCACGCAGTTTCGCCGCCCAAAACCCTTGTTTAAAACCAATACATCCTAAAGCTGCTCCATTTTGCTCCACAAACAGCCGAAGATGGGTGCTATCTTTGCCAATGGCTGAAACTTTTTTTACTGTGAGGTTGTCAATCCGAAATTTCGGACGAGGATTAGCAATGCCGGTAGGTTCAAATTTGGAAATAAACTCAATGAATTCGTCCGTCACCTGTGAAAGCGTGACGAGCGCATCATAACGCAAAACTCGCGATAAATCATCTTCTGAAAGCGAGGTCTCGGCATAATCGAGAAGATTCTTGCGAAAAATCTCTATATGCTCCGTACGCAGGGTAAATCCGGCCGCCTGCGGATGTCCGCCGTATTTAACGAGGATTTCATGTGATGCGCCGATAGCTTCAATGATGTTAAAACTCCCAACGCTCCGCGCCGAACCAGTGGCTTCCTGCCCGCTTTTGTCCATTACAAGAACTGGCCGATAAAACTCTTCCGTGAGTTTCCCGGCAACCAGTCCGACAATGCCTTTGTGCCAGCCCTCGCCTGCGGCTACCAGGATTTTTTGGTCGCCGAGCAAAATCATTTGTTCGCGCGCTTCACTGAGAATCCGCTCTGTTTGCTCCTGGCGGTGCTTGTTCAGTTGATCAAGATTTAGCGCTAGCGTCTCTGCCTCTGACTCGTCATCCGTGAGAAGTAATTTCAACGCTGCATCCGCATGTTCCATTCGTCCCGCGGCATTGATACGAGGCGCGATGATAAAACCAATTTTATACGAATCAATTTCCTGCCCGTCAATCTCAGCCATTTTCATGAGCTTTCTGAGGCCAATCCACCGAGTCTTTTGCATGACATACATCCCCCATTTCACCAATATCCGGTTTTCGCCGAGAAGACTTTGGCAATCTGCAATAGTGCCAATCGCAACTAAATCTAATAACCACTTCTCAAAACCATTCATCACCCTCCCCGAACCCCTCCCCTCAAGGGAGGGGAATTCCTCCCCCTTGCCGGGGTCCCCCAAAAGCGTACTCGCTTTTGGGGTGGGCTTGAGGGGGGAGGATAAAGGTGGGGGTGATTTGATCAAAGCCTGAACCAATTTGAATGCAACGCCAACGCCTGTCAGATGTTTGAAAGGATAACTATCATCCGGACGGTGCGGATTAACAACAGCGACCGCTGCTGGAATCCCAGCTGTTAACTGGTGGTGGTCGGTAATAATTACGTCCAATCCTAATTCATTGGCTGTTAGTACTGATTCAAAAGCATTTATGCCGCAGTCTACAGTGATAATTAGTTTACTGCCCCGATCGAAGAGAATTCTCACAGCCTCGGTATTCATGCCATACCCTTCTGTGAACCTGTCAGGAATATAATAATCAACATTTTTGTAATCCAACTGCTGGAAAAATCTCAATAAAACTGCCGCGGCAGTTACCGCATCTGCATCATAATCCGCGTAGACAGTAATTTGCTCATCGCTCTTCATAGCTCTCTCGATCCGCGCGACTGCCCGATCCATATCGCGCATCAAAAAAGGATCGTGATGATCGGCATACTGAGGATCAAGAAAATTTTTGATGTCTTCGTCGGTTCCTAAACCGCGCGCCGCAAATAGTGAACCGAGAATCGATTCGCTATTTGTCGAACTGCGAATTTTCCAAACGCGTTTAGACACAAAATACTCCTTAATATGATTTATTCTGACTGCTTAAGCAGTGTTGGCAAAAGCGATACAGCGGTCATGGCCGCCGGCTTGGGGATGCCATAAAGATCCAGCACAGTCGGCGCCAAATCGGATAAAACTCCGTCTGGAACCAACGACGCCAGTTCCAGATAGCCATGGCCTCGGATCTTCTTGAGATTAAGCCCCTTGCCAGCCACAATGAGCGGCACGGGGTTCATTGAGTGCTCTTTATCAATCATCCCTGAACGCGGATTAATAATTTCTTCAATATTCCCGTGATCAGCTGTAATAATAAAGCAAGCTCCGGCGGCGAGCGCGGCTTCCGCTATTATCCCTATGCATTCGTCCACTGCCTTTACAGCTTTGACGCACGCATCCTTGATGCCAGTATGACCGACCATATCCGCATTTGCAAAATTGGCCAGGATAAACGGGATGCCATCCTTGATCTTTTGCACGATAGTCTGAGCGATTTTTGGCGCGCTCATTTCCGGAACGTTCGCGTAGCGCTGTTCATAAGATACCGGCGAGGTAATGATTTCTCTTTCCTCAAGAGGCCATGGTTCTTCTTGCCCGCCGTTGAAAAAAGAAGTGACATGAGCGTATTTTTCACTTTCCGCGATATGATACTGTTTCCATCCCTGCATGCTCACTATCTCAGAAAGTCCTTCTTTGATAACGATCTGCGGAAACGCAACATTGACCGGCAAATTTTTTTCGTATGCGGTCATGGTCGCGTAATACATGTTCTGCAGAACCGGATAACGGTTGGAAAACTTATCAAATTTGGGATCAACAAAAGCGCGCGCGAGCTGCAGCGCGCGGTCCGGACGAAAATTGAAAAAAATCACCGCATCGCCGTCGCGCACTAAAGCCAGAGGCCGGCCTTCTCTATCCGTGATCACTGTCGGCGGAATCGTTTCATCAAAAACTTGTTTGTCATAATTCTGCCCGATCACCTCGCGGGCTGACTGCGATTTTTCACCTTCTCCCAGTACCATAGCCGCGTAGGTTTTTTCCGTTACCTCCCAATGCAAACCTCGATCCATTGCGTAAAACCGTCCGGCCATGCTGGCTACTTTGCCTGCACCCAGCTGCAATATCTTTTTAGATAGACGATCCAAACTCTCGACCGCGGCTTTTGGCGGGGTATCGCGACCATCAGTAAACATATGAATAAAAACGTCTTTGACACCGTTGTCCGCAGCCTGCGCCAATAGTGCATAGAGATGTTCTTCTGAACTGTGTACCCCTCCATTTGAGACCAGACCGGCAAGGTGCAGACGCGATTTATTTTTTTTCGCGTGCTGCAGAGCGTCGAGCAAAACCGAATTTTGGAAAAATTCACCGTTGGCGATGGCCTTGCTGATTCTCGGCAAATCCTGGCTCACGATTCGTCCAGCACCGAGATTGAGATGCCCGACCTCGGAATTGCCGCGCTCTCCCCAGGGAAGTCCTACAGACGGACCTGAAGCCTGAAGCGTGGCTGAAGGAAAATTGTTAATTAAATAGTTGAGATTGCGCGTAGGCTGGGCAGTGACTGCATTGCCTTCTGAGGCCGTAGCCACGCCAAAACCATCAAGTACAAGGACCACGATTTGTTTAAAAGGGGTGAGCATATTATTGTGATAAAACTTTGAGAAGCGTCAAGCTCTTAGGCTGCGCTACATCAAGCAGCGTGAGAGATCCCTCGAGTGCCAGCATAGGCAAAATTGTTTCCCCACACGCCGCCGCCACAACATGTCCTTTTGCACAGCGTGAAGCAAAAAGGCGCAGTAGCGCGCTCGTGCCGTGGGCAAATTTCTTTTCTTCGACTCGGCCTAAAGCGCCACTCCACACCAGGGTTTTCCCCTGCTTGATAAATTTGCTGAACTCCAGCGTGGTTTGCGGGCCAATATCCAATATTCTCTGGTGCGCTTTGATTTGCTGCGGTCTTACGCACTCAATCTTTGTCGAACTGCTTGTTGCCACGACAACATCAAGGGGTAATTTTATTTTTGAACGGTAATCTCGCAGTAATTTTTTTACCGCTTTTTCATCAGCCTGGTTATCTATGACGGATTTTCCAATCTCCAGTCCCTGTATTTTTAAAAATAGATTTGCAATTGCGCCGCCAACAAGCACTATCTCAGCTTTGTGCATCATATTATCTAGCACTGCTTCTTTGCCAGAAAAATCCACGCCGCCCAATACTAGAATCAAAGGTTTCTTACTGCGGCTCAAAAAAAGATCAAGACTTTTTTTTTGCCTTAATGATTCAAGACCTTCCTGCTTAGACAGATTTTGCGCAAGCATTTTGATCAAGGACTCATCCGCGCCAAAAGCATCATTAACAAAGACTTCCGCTAGTTTCGACAGCTCATTTGTTTCGAATCTACTCAGCAGATTTAAATTTTCTACTACGACAATATCACCGCTGCGCATTTGCGAAAGAAGCTTGGTATCTGACGCAAAATACATGTGCGGTATATCGTACTCGGGAAGTTTATTTATATTTTTTTTTAAAACGATAAATTTACGTTTCATTGCCTCAGCCAGCGCTGCCGCGTGAAGATCCAAGGTTTCCCGTCCAAAATCCGAGACAACTATAATTTTATTTTTGTTTTTCGTTAAAATTTCCAGTGTCGGCGTCAAATTTTGAACAGGCAAAAAGAAATCCACCAACACCAAGACCGTTTTGTTAGCAATTTTCAAATTTGCCACGCTAAAAATGGAGTTATTTAGTCACTACAAAAATCTGTTCAACAAGGCGGTTGGCATAGCCCCACTCGTTGTCATACCAGGCCATGACTTTGACGAGGTCGCCGTCGACCACTTTGGTGAGGCCGAGGTCAACAATCGCCGAATGCGGGTTGCCCACAATATCTGACGATACAAGCGGATCTTCCGTAACAGCCATGATGCCCTTGTAACGGGGTTTTCCCGCTTCGGAGCGAAACATATCATTTATTTGCTCGGCCGTGACCTTTTTTGCCACAAGAAAAGTAAAATCAGTTATTGACCCTGTGATTGTCGGCACGCGGATAGCAAGCCCGTCAAATTTCCCTTTCAATTCCGGGACAACTTCGGTTACTGAAACTGCGGCACCGGTAGTGGTTGGCACAATGTTGGCAGCCGCGGCCCTTGCCCGCCGGAGATCCTTGTGCGGGCCGTCCTGGAGGTTCTGGTCAGCCGTATAGCTGTGAATCGTGGTCATGACGGCTTTGCGGATACCAAAATTGTCGAGAATAACCTGTGCCACCGGCCCAAGACAGTTCGTAGTACACGAGGCATTGGAAATTACACTATCATCAGCGTAATTGAGGTCATTAACTCCAAGCAAATAAGTCTGAATCCCACCTGTGCCTTGCGTTGGCGCAGAAACGATAACTCGCTTGGCGCCCGCTACTAGGTGCTGTTTGGCAGAACCATCCTTTACAAAAAATCCCGTACATTCCAAAACCACGTCTATATTTTTTTCTTTCCACGGCAGTTTTGAGGGATCTTTTTCCGCCAAAACAGGAATCGGTTTTTTGTCGACGATCAAAAATCCCGGCTCAGCCCGCACGTCCTTGTCGTAAATGCCGTAGGCCGTATCGTATTTGAGCAGGTGCGCCAAGGTTTTCGAATCAGTAAGATCGTTGATCGCCGCGACCTCGAGATCTTTTGATTGAGACGCGATCTTGAACGCACTGCGCCCGATTCTACCAAACCCATTTATTGCGATGCGAATTTTTGCCATCGTGATTGTCCTTACTAATTATAAAAACCACAATCTGTACACGTACCAAAAAACAACACTTCCGACTGCAATAATCAGAGCAACAACAGATTGCATACCGCTTGCTTTATCTTTAACAAATACCAGCACACATCCCGCAAGCACTGAAGTTATCACTAAAAGAATTACCAAGTAGAAAGCTGCAAGGATCGAGCCACCAAAATCAGCGCTTGCATCGCGCGAGTAGAAAGCTTGATAGGACATCACGAGACTTAAAATCAGGGGTACGATTCCGATATATTTTTTCATATTTTTTTCGGCAAATAATTCTTCGGGGATTTTTTGAGCAGACTTAAAAGTTGGGATTTCGTCAGTAATCCTTTTTGCGCGCCAATGTGCTGAACTACATTCATGCTGTTGATCGGCGCCCACTGAGCTGCCTCCACAGGCGACAATCCGTAAATCAAGGCGGCCATAAAACTGCTTGAAGAGGCATCCCCTGCCCCAGTCCGGGAGATCGGCGGCTTGGGATCAGGGTAAATTGGCATGTAGAATGCATCTTTGCCGTCAGAAACATACGAGCCGTCCGGACCGTCAGTGATGAGAATGATTTTCGGACCAAGCTTGTGCAGGCCAGCGAATAAAACCTTTGGGTTGGGATTTTTTATTTTCAGTATTTTTTGCGCTTCCTCGCGGTTCACAAAAAGCACATGGGTCTGACGGTAAACTTTCTTTATTTTTTCCACACCAAGTTTCATCTGGTTTCCAGGATTGAAGCCCATTTTGATTTTTGGATGTTTCACCAGATAGGTTGCTAGTTTTTCGTGAAAGGAAAACAAATTCGGCGGCATGGAGGAAAAATAAACCCATGGCGTGTCCCCGATTTTCTTTACGTCAAAATATTGAAACTCGTTATGTTTGATGAGGATGGTTCGCTCTGCTTGAAAATTTAGGACAAAATGATAATTAGTCTGGGCTTTGGGATTAATCTTTACAAACTCTGTGCTGACCTTTTCTTTGTGGTAGGTATCCAAAATTTGCTTACCAAAAACATCGCCGCCTACAGCAGTAAAAGGCGCGGATTTGAGTCCTAACCTCGCGACACCAACCGCGACATTTGAAGAATTGCCCACAGCCGGGACAACGTCCAGAGTTTCGTAGGGAATTTTGTCAGCAAAAGACATGCAGATCTGGCAGTTCTTTTTGTTGATATCGCAATGGATTGATGCTTCGTGGAGTCTAATAAAAGCATCAATCGTCGTGTCGCCTATGGAAATCAGATCGTATTTTTTAGACACTGTGTAGAGTTGGGGTTAATTTCATATCACGCAAGCTTCGATACATCAGAAAAGTATATATTACAGCGAGCGGTGAAAAAAACAGGGACGCAACTGTCGTGTAGACATCCTCGAGGATTTTTAAACCGGTCATGCTCAAAATCCCTGAAGGGACCGCAAAAACAACGATTGCCACCAAAATGAGCACAATGTACCTGCCCAGTACTGCCCAAAAATTACCTTTCACGTATTCCTTGCTCGCTTGTAAAGCCTCGCTGCCTTTTTTGCCTTCGTTGACCAGAACGTAATTTCCAAAAGAAAACCACACTAGGAAAATAATCCCCGGTATCACCAAAAGAATAAACCCTCCCATTAAAGCCAGTCCGGTTAGTATTGAGATTACAAGAGACGATAAGATCAGACCGGAGCTCTGTTTGTAGGCTTCTCTAAAACTCAATACAGTATCTAAATCTTTTATCGCTACCATTGTGGCCATCTGCGTCCAGATCGATACTACCAAGGTAGCGATCGCCAACACGCCCCCAATCGACGCGATTGCGATTGTTTTCTCGTCCCAGACCGCTGGCATCACAAATCTACCATTAACGTCAACAAACCCTGCGAAACCAATAAACCCGCCGAATAAAGTGCCGACCACAAAGGAAGGTAGTTGAATAAGCACCAAAGGTTTTATTTTTTGTTTGAATATTTCCCAGGCTTGTTTGAAAAGCTCTCCGACTTTTGGCGGTTCCATTTTTGCCTTTCCTTCTCCCTCTCATGAGGGGGAGATTGAGAGGGGGTCATAGCGAATCACTTTGACCTCCCCTAACCCCTCCTCATAAGGAGGGGAAATTAATTGAGATTATTTTCTCTTTAACACTTTCTTCACTGCTTTGATTATAGCACTCTTGCCCATGCCATAATGTTCAATGAGCTCCGCCGGCTGGCCTGACTGCCCAAAACTGTCAGGCATGCCTACCCGCTCCACTGGGACAGGATATTCCTCAGCGAGAACCTCGATGACTGCGCTCCCGGCTCCCCCGTTTATCTGATGTTCCTCGACTGTCACCACTGCGCCGCATTTCCTAGCTGCCGCAGCAATGGTTTTTCGGTCAATCGGCTTGATAGTATGGTTGTTGACTACCTGACAGCTAATCCCTTCTTTATGTAACTCCTCAGCTGCCTGGAGCGCGTTATAAACTAGCATCCCACTGCCAATGATGGCAACATCATCTCCCTCCCGAAAAACCTCTGCCCGGCCGATTTTAAAAGGCGTATCTTCTGTGGTAAAAACCGGACTCTTTTCCCGGCCAAAACGAATGTATGCGGGTCCTTTTATCTCTACCGCCATAGCAATCGTGGCTTTCTGCGCTTCTATTTTGTCACAGGGAACGATTACCACCAGATCGGGCAGGACGCGCGTAATCGCAATATCCTCCAAAGCCTGGTGAGTCGCGCCGTCCGGACCCACTGAAATACCGGCATGCGCTCCTGCGATTTTTACGTTTGCTCCGCTGTAACAAACCGAGACTCGCAACTGATCCCAATTGCGGCCAGGGTTAAACGTCGCATAAGAGGAGACAAACGGAATCTTCCCTGATAGCGCTAGACCCGCGGCAATGCCCATCATATTCTGCTCGGCCACGCCAACCTCGATAAACCGTTTTGGAAATTTTTCCGCGAACCAGCTGGACCTTGTTGACTCTGACAAATCCCCAGTCAATACAACAACGTTCGGGTTGTTTTCCCCAAGCCAAACCAAGCCGAGGCCATACCCATCTCGGGTCGGCAACATATCAATGCCGCCGTGAAAAATTTTTTTTGAAAGTTTTGCCTTTGCGCTAAGCATTTATCTTCTGCTGGCTTTTTTGGGGAGCAGTTTTTTATGATAAGTAAAGCTGCCAAAATCATCGCTTGCTAACGCGGCGGTCTTTGTCCAGACCACAAATCCGGCCATAAACGCAGCAAGAACAATGGTCGTAACCCAGAATTCCGGCGATAGATTTTTTTTCATTGCTTTCATTTTATTTTGATTCACCTCGTTAGAAATCTCTGTGGCTAGAGGTCCTAAAAACGTGAGATGCCGCTAAAGATCTTGCTTAGATTTCTAACGGGGTTAATTGTCAATTAATTATTAATACCCGATTTAATCCAGCCGACAGGCACATCACACGGAGTGGAAAATTCTCGAATCTCTCCAGTTTTGGGATTGCGGGCCTTCGTGACGACCTGTATGCATATCATATCATTTTTAACGCTCTTTGACTGCTCTTTCCTTGCGCGTTCCGCATAGAATAGTCCGACGAGTAAAACCACAGCAAGCAGGGCAGCGCTGATGACCTTTTTGTCATTTTGCGTTATCTGAATACTCATAGGAAGCGATAAAAAATGATGGCAAACAAACCTGCGATTAAATAAACCATCAACATCAGATAAAAACCCCGGTTTTTTCCCTGTTTTTTTGCATGTTCAAAGCCGACCAATGATACTGCCAGCCCCATAATCAAACAAAGCAAGGAAAATCCGACGTACAGCACACAGAGAAATGTGTTGAAAAGCGAGATTGGATCGGAAAGAGAAAATGTGCACTGCGAAACCATGATGAGAAAAAACAGATAGGTAATCGCGAGGCCGGTAGCAAAAACTTTGTACCAGCTCGGGCCGTGGCTGCTCATTTGCTTTTACCTTCCAAAAAAAACGTGATTTTTTCTTTATTTTTGTGATAGGCAAATGATACGGACAATAAAATCACACCGAGCGTTATAAATGAAACGATGCGGTATCCCGTGTCAAGACTTTGCACATCATAAACAAAAACTTTCACTATACTCAGCCCGAATAAGATTATTGCAAGTTTGCGGAAAAACGCGTCGCGCATCATCACCCCATATATCAATACAACAACCGCGTAGGTAATCCACCATATACTGATAGACAGGTTTAAACTATTACCTGAACCAGGGAATTGCTGGAAATACGCCACGATTTCCCAGGTTACTGCAAACCATAAAGCCAAAGCCGAAATTGCTTTGATTTTTTGACCATCCCGGTTCCAGAATCGGGAAACAATCCAACCGCCAACAATATATAAGGCAGAAAGCGAAAACTTTTCATTTAAAAGAAAGGTATACGATTGCATTTCGTATGAATTGGCAAAAGTCTTGATCATGCCGAAAAAGAGCGTTGATACGCCTGCCACGCGCAGCTCTGGTTTGCCGAGAAAAGCCCCGGCAAAGATTCCTGCTATTGCCAATACGAAAATTGAAACATCTGTTCCTGCTCCGTCAAACTGCCAAAAATTAAACATTACGAACAACACAAATGCACTAAAGGCCGCGGTATAACGCGTCACAGGCCAGTTTTGTCTAGCTGCAAAAAGATAGGTAACGAGCGCTACTGCGGCTTCCAAAAAAGAAACAAGAGCTAGGCGATGATGGAAATTGCCATAAAGCAGGGTAAACACAGCAATCACAAAATAAATCGCGCTCAACACCATAAACATACCCTGCTTGTCGTCCGCACTTTTTTGCAGGGGTTGTTCGGTTTCATGGAGCCGCAGGAGAAGCATAGTGATCACCCAGAATAGGGCGAGAGTGGTTAGCAAAAATACTACGCTTTCCAGGGTGTTATCGGAATTGGAAAATCTCAAAACCCAAACCAAAAAATTCAAACCCGTGCCGATAAACGCCACGTACAAAAGCTCGAACCAGTATTTTTTTACCAGAACAGTAAGTATTCCCATATTGAGAATCGTCATGTAAAAAAAAAGTTGGATCTGCTGGTCTCTGCCAGAATAAAGCAAGAGCGGCGAGGCGTAGCTGCCAATAGTAGAAAGAAGGGCGAGCGGCAGGCTCTGATAACGATACGCTAAAAACGCAGCCACCAGGGTGATCAGAATCGCAAGCCCGAAAGCTGCGCCATGTGAAACAAGCCCGTAAAACTGGTAAGCCGCGGTAACGCTGAAATATAAAATGCCAATTCCGCCGCCGGAAAGGCTGAGCGCGTAATCTCGATATTTTGATTTCCATATCTCGCCGAGGATGATGAGGAGCACACCTACTGAAACACCAATCATGACGCGCATAAGCTCATTGATCCAGCCTTGGTCAATCGCGTATTTCAAAAAAAAGCCCACGCCAAAGAGCAAGGCCACTACCCCGATCCTTGTCAGCCAATTGGTGGCAATCTCCTCCTCCGCACGCTTTTCTGTTTGCGGCTTTGGAGCAGCGGCTTCCTGCTTAGACATCGGCTGCGTGACCGGCGCCTGTGGGATAGAAGGTGCTATAGACGCGGATGCTCCTTGTTTTGTCTGCGCGGGAGACCTTTCCTTTTCCAAATCGCTTAACCGGCCGCTAAGCCGCGCGATCCACATCAAACAAAAAATTACCAAAAATAAAACTAATACAGTCATTTATTCGTGCTCGGATTTAATTTTTCCGCCCAAAGTGCGCAGTTGTTTTAGCGCCTCGCCAGCCTGATCTTTATTCGGCGGATTTCCATGCCATTTATAATCCTGCTCCATAAAATCCACGCCCTTGCCCGGTACTGTGTGAGCGATAATCAAAACCGGACGCTCGTAAATACCATAAGCCTGGTTACAAGCTTCCACCACCTGACGAATGTTATTGCCATCAATTTCAATGACATGCCAGTTGAAGGCTTCGTATTTGGCACGCAGAGGCTCGAGCGGCATAACATCCTCAGTAAAGCCATCGATCTGAATGCTATTGCGATCCATAATCGCGGTGAGGTTGTCCAGGCGGTTTTTGCCGGCAAACATCACAGCTTCCCAGATCTGCCCTTCCTGCTGTTCCCCATCAGACATGATGCAGTAAATCTGGCGCTTCTTGCCGTCCATTTTGGCAGCAAGTGCCATACCAATCGCCTGCGACAGCCCCTGTCCCAAAGGGCCAGAAGAATTTTCCACGCCAGGAGTCACAAGGTTATGCGGGTGCCCGTGAAGGCGCGTACCAAACCGGCGAAGTGTTTTCCGGAACTCATCACGCGAAAAATATCCTGCATTGGCCAAAGCAGCGTACAGCACAGGGTTAATGTGCCCGCACGATAGCGTTAGCCGGTCGCGATCCTCCCATTTCGGCTGTTTGGGACGGATATTTAAAACGTGAAAATATAACGCGGTAAAAACATCAGCCATACCCAAAGGTCCCGCAGAATGACCAGATTTGGCATTCAGAAGCGCGACAATAATATCCTCGCGAATCTGGTTCGCGATCTTTTCAAGCTTTTTTATTTTCTTTTCGTGTATGTCTTCGCCGATCATATTATTCCAACGGTTGATAATATAGATTTAAATTGATCCAGGATTGTGTCTTCATCAACTTCATTAACTGTTCCCGTCTCATAATTTGCAATGTTGCCTACGCGTATATCCAAGGAAATTTCAAAACAATTGCTATTGTAAAGCCGATAAATATACTGGGTAACTTTTGTACCAGCTGCTGCACCAGTTATCGTTGCCTTATAAAACTCATATTCAACAGTTTCTGTTTCTGTCATTTTTGAAATTTTGTCGACGTTGCGATACAGTTTACAATCTTCTGCGGTCAAATACCCATCATAGCGGGCCATGCTGATTGAAGCGCTGGAAAGATTTGTTCCTTTTTGATCGGGAAACAAAATTGTTCCCATGACAATGCCGTCATTTGGAAAAAAATTATTATGATAAGTACCTGAATCATCGGCATCAATAAAACGAAAATCTGTAGGGTACCGTATCTCAAACTGATCTTCATAGTAGTACTCATTCCAATTCGAAGCATTCACCTTCGGGGTCTGTTTAATAAATTTAAAAGTAGAGAAAAAAAGATTGAGGGTTGACTCGTCAATGTTTTGAATCATACTAAATCTGAACATCTTGCCATCGTAAAAAGTAATCGCTAGTCTCTCTCCAAACCAGTACAGCTTCTGTCCATCAATAGTGGACTCTCGAGTTATCTCGTTAAAATAGAAAAACTCGGGGTGCTTGGCTCTATAATCTTCGATTGTTTTTACCGTCTCGCTATCAACGTCAACATTAATTTGTTGTATCGTTTCAAGAGACAATTCAAGGAGATTAGGCGAAAATCCTGCAGTTCGCAAGCCAACTTCGCACGAGCTTACGCTTGCTTCAGGAGCGCCAACTCTCCATACTTTCCAATTCGGAGGATATTTTACCTCAAAACCGTAAGCCTCATTCTTGCATATGTTCCACCCTGCAGTTTCACTTTGAGAACCTATTCTCTTGACCTCACTCCACGGCCCGTCAAAATCAAACGGCCAGGCTTCCTGAGATTTGGCCCAGAGCAGATAACCAGTCGTAGCTGCGATTGTAGCAATGATCACCAAAGCCACCCAGGAGGTGATGTGGTGATGCGGTTTTACCTCACTAGGCCCCTCCTTGGAAAGTAGAGGAACCTCAGGAGGAGGTGGGGTTATGATCACAGGGTTTTGTGTTTGAATTGGTGTTTGTGTTTCCATTTTTTTATCTGTCATTCTGAAGCGTAATCGCCGAAGAAACTCATGATCCTTCGCAAGTACCTCAGGATGACATGCTCCTATTTAATCTTTTCCAATAGTTCATAAATTGTTTGTTTCGGATCGAGATTCTTCCAGATGCCGCTACCTACCACGATGCGGTCCGCGCCGTGCGCGCGAACGGCTTCAATATTGGCTTTGCTCACGCCGCCATCTATTTGTATTATGGCATTCGGATAGCTTTTTCGCAAAACAGAACACCTATCAAGGCTCTGCGGTAAAAAAGGCTTGCCCTGGAACCCGGGATACACGCTCATAATAAACGCGACGTCAATTTCCGGAATCAAACTTTTAAATATTTCCACATCTGTCTCCGGGTTCACCACCACGCCAACCTTTATTTTCATGGTGTGAAGATTACTCACTGCATTGAGGAGCTCAGTAAATCCGATGAAACTTTCGAAATGAATGTCAGCGGCAGATGCTCCCAGATGTTCAAGGTCATGAAAATAATCCTGCGGACTCACGACCATCATGTGCGCGTCAATCGCAAGGCGGGTTTTAATGCCAAAAAGATCTTTTGGCAAAACCGTGTCATTCGGCACAAACAGCCCGTCTTCAAAATCAATATGAACCTCGGTGATCTCGGGGATCTGTTCCAGGAAGCGGATTTTTTCCTCCACCTCACTTACTTCTTTAGATAGAATTGCAGGAATTAATTGAGCCATGATGAATTTCTAATTGACCTAATTTCTAAATAATAACTAGTGTTTAATGCTTGGGAAATTGGAATTTGGGTCATTATTTAGGTCAATTAGAAATTAGAGTAATTAGAAATTGTTAATTTCCCTTCTCTATTTCCTCAATCTGTGCGATGCGGCGCTTGTAACGGTCCTCACCACGAAACGAGGTATTTAGAAAAGCACGCGCAATTTGCTTGGTATCATCAACGGTAATATCATCAGCGGCCAAACAGAGAACATTGACATTGTCATCCGCACGCGCGGATCTTGCCACCTCTTCTGTCCAGGCGCTGCCTGCGCGGATGCCTTTGAATTTGTTGGCCGCAATACACACGCCCACGCCTGAACCACACAGCAAAATGCCGCGGTTGTTTGGATCCTCGGAAACTTTCTTGGCTACCTTTTGCGCGATTACCGGATAGTCCACGGATTTTTCCGAATTGGTGCCAATGTCCGTTACTTGGTAACCCTGCTCATCCAGAAACGCTTTTAATTTTTCTTTGTGTTTGAACCCCCTGTGATCTGCCCCTAAATAAACCATATTTTACTCCTTTGCAAACGATTTAATAATTTTTAGAAATTGTATAGCATCAAGGCTTGCGCCGCCCACGAGCGCTCCTTCGATGACTCGAAATCTGGAAAGCGTATCAACATTCTCGCCCGTAACACTCGCTCCATAGATGACCCGCGCTTCCGGGTATTTATCTTTAATAAATTCGATAACGCTGGCAGAGCGCTCGGCAGCCACAGGCTTTGCGGTGCCTAAGCCCCGGCTGATAGTCCAAGCCGGCTCATAAGCAATCGTCAAACCTCCGCGCTCAAAATTTACGCCTTTGAGCGCAGCTTGCAACTGTTTGGTTAGAAGTTTTTTTTCCGCAGTGAACATGGTTTTTTGGGTAGTGCCGTAACCTACGCACAAAATCGGATGAAGCTTGTGTGCGTGCGCCATTTTCAATTTATTACTGATGAATTCATCGTCTTCGCCAAGCGCTCTGCGCTCCGAATGACCGACGATTACATATTTTATTCCCAGATGTTTGAGCTGGAGTGCAGAAATTTCCCCGGTATGCGGTCCTTTCTCGTGCTCGCTCATGTTTTGCGCGCCAAGTTTCACGTGATGGACCGTGTGCTTCAGCGCAGTCAGAAATACGAACGGCACGCATAGCGCAATTTCCACCTTGTGGCTCTCATGCATGCTGCCATGCTCCATCTGCGAAGCAAGACGCCTTGCTTCTTCCATGGTCTGCGGATTCATTTTCCAATTTGCGGCGATTAAACGCATTGTATTCAATTAATGAAAAAACTTCGCGGCTTTTTCCGGAGGCATGGGGTTGACGTACACCTCTGTGCCAAGCTCAAAGCCCGCCCAGACATTTACGCGCGGCAAAACAACAATATGCCAATGATAGCATTCCTGATCAGAAAATGTACGCCGTCCCGAGCTGAGCCTGGTAGGTAAAGTGTGGATGTAATAATTATACGCAGGATTTTTCATGCGTTCATAAAGCCGCCCAAATACGTCTTTCATGACCCACGCCAAGGCTTTTCGTTCTGAAATGGTGATCTTGCTGAAAGACGAGCGGTGAATTTTCGGCAGAATGTGAATCTCAAAAGGCATTTTTGAAGCGTACGGGGCGACTACTAAAAAATCCGGGGTATCAAAAATCACCCGCGACCCTTCCTTCATTTCGAACATGATCATCTCGCAATAAACGCAAGCGTTATTTACTTCAAAAAAATCCCGCGTTCCGGAAATCTCCCCGGAGATGCGGTGGGGGAAAAACGGAATCGCAAAAATCTGAGAATGCGGATGCACAACCGAAGCGCCGGCCTGCATACCGTGATTTTGAATGATGTGAATATACTGCACCTCATCATGAAGCGCAAGGTCATGATAACGGTCAATGTACGCTCGCAGGGTTGTGTCTATGAGTTCTATATCTTGCTGGGCAACGGGCTGATTATGATACCTGGAAATAACCACTTCGTGATCGCCGATTCCCGGTCGGGAGATATAAAAATCCTCAGTACGTTTGCCGATTATATGGCCGACTGCTTCATATTTGTTAGGAACGACACGAACCTGCCAATCACCGGTCTCCGGATAGCGCACTATTTCCTGGCCTGTCTTTTCCTCATTACCAGGACAAAACGCACATTCTTTGGAAATTTCCGGCATTTCGATGGGGCTTGCTGCCAGCTGTTTGAAATCCGTAGGTCGTTTATCCCGGCCTTGTGCGATCAAAACCCAATTTTTTGTGACGATATCTTGGCGAAATTCACTCATCTTATTTTTTCCAAATATCTTTCCAGCATTTTTTGCGCCACCAAACTGTCAATTAATTCTTTATTTGTTTCTGTTCTTCTTATTTCCTGAGTAGTCAGTCTTTCGTCAATAAGTCTCACCGGTAAATTGATTGTTTCTTTCAGCCAAGCTCCAAACTCGCGCACTTTTTTCGTTGATTCAGTTTCCTGGCCGGAGAGGCCCAATGGCAACCCGAGCAAAATTTCTTCCACTTCATTTTCTTTGACGAATTCATTTAATTTTTCTTTTTCAGCATTTAAAATATAAGGTTTGGGGATGCTTATGGTTTTTGTTTCATCGGTAACTGCGATCCCTATTCTTTTCGTGCCGTAATCTAAAGCTAATATCCTGCCCAAGTTATAAGTTATCAATTATTAGTTATAAGTTTCTTAAAACTACTCAGCATCTCCCAAAATTACTGCCACAGACATTTCCCTGGCTTCTCTTCTGATTTTCAGAGTCGCTCTGTCTCCCGGATTGTAGTCCCTCATAATCTCGGAAAGCGTATTGTCTGCGGTAATTTTCTGAGCATCAACCTCTAAAATGATATCTCTTTCCCTGAGGCCTGATTTGTCCGCCGGGCTGTCCGGCACGACCCCGGGCTGGCGTGGGTTTTGCCCGCGAAGGATAAGCGCTCCATAATCTACCGACAGATTTTCTTCGCGAGCCACAGATTCAGTCACAATGACATACCGTACGCCAAGAAACGCCCGGCGCACTTTTCCAAACTGCTTGATATCATCCACAGCTTTTTTCACTTGGTTTATGGGAATCGCAAAACCAATAAGCTGCCCTTGCATGCTGACCGCCGAGTTCACCCCAATGACATTGCCATCCATATCTGCAAGCGGCCCTCCGGAATTGCCTGGATTGATGGCCGCGTCAGTCTGGATGACCTCCAAGAGATTCTCTGTCTGCGCGCCGCCGCCCGCTGTAATATTGCGACCGATTCCCGAAACCACGCCTGAGGTAACGGTATTCTGAAACTCGCCGAGCGCATTTCCTATGGCCACCACTCCTTGCCCGAGTTTGAGTTTGTCTGAATCGCCAAAGGTCACAACCGGCAAATTTTTTACCTCAATCTTGACTACTGCCACATCGTTAACGGGATCGGTCGCGACCACGCGGGCTGGATATTTTTTGTTATCGTTGGTTACAACTGTGTATTCTGCTTCTGTATCGGAAACCACATGCTTGTTGGTCACGATCATCCCGTCTGCAGTAATAATAAATCCACTGCCAGCGCCGATCTGTTGTTCCTGAATTTCGCCCGATGGCGCCCGAAAAAATCCGAACGGAGAGCCGAACTGTTCAAACTCGGGCAAATCCTTGCTGATAACTATCGAAACCACGCTCGGGTTCACCTTTTCTACCGCGCTGATAATCGCTGATTGCTCGTCAATTACTACCTGCTTGCGCTCGACAGACTGGCCTGGCATCTGGTGAAGAATATTCTGCTGGTACCACGGGGCCAAATAGAGCGAGCCGATAACCCCACCTGCAAAACCCGCAACTATACCGATCAAGGCCGTGAGTTGTCTTGGATTAATGGGTTTTTTTATTGGGTTTTCCGACGGTTTTGTTTCGTTTTCTATCATAACAAGTAAAATAAACTATAACACAAAACTCAAAAAACTCAAAAAAATGGAGATGCTCGGGAATCAGATTCCACCATGTACCGCGCAACGACGAATCTCGCTGGTTTGGCGTGCGCGCAATGTCAAAATCTGACTACCTTTTTACGCAAGAATTAAACGCCTTTGCCTGTTCGTTGTACTGTTCGATTAAATTTTTGGTCATTTCCAAAAGAGAATTATATTTCTCCGCCAGATCGTTGTACTCTTTGACTTTTTGATTGTATTCGTCCCTGCGGCGCGGCGACCATCCACTCGCTTCAATTTCGTTTTTCAACTCTACGAGCTGTGTCTGTATTTCTTTTAAGGTTTTTTCGTTATTATCGATTCTGGTTTTTAGGTCAGAGTTTGGTGTTGGGCAAGCCGATTTGGATAAACCAAAAATCTGCACCGCCAGCCATGTGCTCTTTCCTTCAAAAATTCCTTTGGATGCCGCCACCCCAATCTCTTGAAATTTTTTATCTAAAATGTTTGCTCGGTGTCCTGGGGAATCCATCCAAGCCTGGACAAGAACCTGGTCATTTTCAAAATTACCAAGCGCGAGGTTCTCGCCTATGGCAATGTATTCATAACCAACAAATGTCGCCAAATCCGAAGCTTGTTTGCCTTCCGGCGAAACATGGGCAAAATACTGGCCAGCAAACATATCCTGAACCTTTTTGCTGGCAGCTTCATTGAGTTTTGTATTTCCCAGCAATATCGCCAAACCGTTTTCCTGGCGATGGTCATTCGTGTGTTTTATGATCCCGGCGCGTGTGAGAAAAGCGGCTGGGGAATCTCCACCAGCGCGCAAAGGATCAGACGTGGAAATCCGTTTTTCCAGATCATCTATCCGAGCGCCAAGATATTCCACCTTGGGCAAAGTGAAACGGTCCTTGAGGGTAAAACCAACTAGGATAAAGACTAGTATCACGAAAAGTTTGAAGTGCTTCACTCTGTTAAAAATCCTGTAATCTTAGTTAATTAGAAGCCTCATTTCCTCCTCCCGTTAGCAACTTTAGATTCCATACGTGGCTCATATATTAAACCACTCAACCTTTCAAGAGCTTGGCAAATTTTCCTCGAAGTTTGGCGAGTTTCGGGTTAATGACAATCTGACAGTACGGCTTGTCTGAGTTTTGAGCGTAATAATCCCGGTGGTAATCCTCCGCTGGATAAAATTTTCCCAACTGCTCGATTTGGGTGATTATAGGTGCTCCGTGTTCGTTTGCAGCATTCAATTCAGCGATGAATTTTTCAATCTCCCGTTTCTGCTCTGGGTCCTCATAAAAAATAACTGACCGGTACTGGGATCCAATGTCATCACCTTGGCGATCCAGGGTTGTAGGGTCATGCGAAGAAAAAAATACTGTCAGTAAATCCCGAAATGACACCAGCGAAGGGTCGTAATCGACCTTTGCCACCTCAACATGGCCGGTGCTACCTGTGGAAATTTGTTCATAAGTCGGATTTGCTGACTGCCCGCCCGAGTACCCCGGCAATACAGATGAAACGCCTTTGAGCATTTTAAAAACCGCCTCGGTACACCAAAAACACCCGCCGCCAAAGGCAATGGTTTTTATCATAGTTTCCCCAGCTGCCAAGTTTTAATTGCCTCAATCGGATGGATAAGCATGATGATATTTACAGCTAAACTGTCTCGGATTAAAAACAAAAGTGCTAGATCGAGAAGGATCGAGCAGATAACAGATACCTTCACTGGCAGCTTGGCGGCCGCTATGAAACCAATCATCATGGCAATAATATCGCCAACCGAGTTGAACACGCTATCTCCGTAATAGTCATAAGAAAATGTCTGTTCGCGGTAACGATTGATGATAAAATCCGTATTTTCCAGAATCTCCCATACCCCTTCAACGGCTACGGCAAGGACTAGGCGCTGCCCGACAGACAAACGCCTGCCAAACGCTATCCAGATGAACAAATATAAAATAGTGCCGTGCAATATGTGCGTCACGGTATAGGGATCAGCAAACTGCTGGGACTGCTGGTTGGAGGTTACGTCGCTCGACCAGATGCTGATAACCCCGCATTTACAAAACGGAATCCGTCCCATAGCCAACAGAATCACTGCGGCCGCGATGATTATCAGCAGAGAAACGAGGAGATATTTTCTGGTCATGATTTCGGTTCAGACGGTGTTTGCCCGCCTCGCTGAGACGAGTCGAGGCCGGAAGCCGTATCCTGGTCCATGCGGCCGTAGTGCTTGCCATCCCTACAATCGCACGCGGTGAGAGGCTGACCATGTTTGGGGCTGATTATGGCCTGACAAGTTCCAGGGACGTCTGATTCCCCGTGGCACCCGCCAGTACAAATGTAATACATCATAAGTTAATCTTATATAAAATAACTCCCTATGCCAATACTAAAACTCCCTTGACTCCCCCTTCTCCTTACCCTGCACTGTTCTTCCAGGTCGCCCGGGGAAGATAAAAGCCCCGGGGATTCGTAACCGGCCTGCCCATACCAGGGTAGCGGCTTAAATGACGCTATTCTCGAAGCTTTAAGTTTGTGGGAAAACCCCGTAAATCTCCAAGCTGAGCTTGGAAGCCCCTAAAATGAGCAAGGAGGAGCAATAGAAGAGAGATGGCCAAAACCACTACTCTCTATTCTCTTTTCTAAAGTTGGGACACCCTCTCCTTGATTTTTCTCTTTCTTTAGCCCAAATTCCCCTTGAACCTCAACCGCTCAATTTCTCAAAATCCGTTCCTGAATATGATTTCAGCGAACGGATTCATTTTGTCAGAGTGAGCCCAGGAATGGCGGTATGGTACGTAAGAAATCTTGTCAGAGAGGGCTCGGCGAAACGCATACAGTTCGTTTTGCACCACACTGCGCAATTTCATGTTTTGTCCGGCGTATCAAAACGTCCTGGCAAAAGACTAATTTAATTTATGCTCAACCTATTTATTTTTAAACAAGAGGTTAACATATCTTTGGTGATAATTTTGGTATCGGATGAATTAGCCTTCAGCGTAAATTACGGCTTTGCCTAGAGAAATGGCATCTAAAATCGCAGGAATGATGTCCGTGTCCGTGGAGATTACGAAACACTTTTGACGAAACAACCTCTTTAAGCTAAGCTTGGGAATTAAAGGGCAAAATAACTGGCACGACTACTAAAAACGGAGGATTAAACATGGAGCTGAATCGGAAACTGCCTAATGTTGGTATGGTGATTACCTACCCGGGGAACCCCGGCTACGTGATACCTTGCGAAAAGATGTCTTTTGGAGAAGAGTATTTTACAAAACTCTTTGTTGAGAACGGTGTCTGGAGGGCGCCGAGAGACAAACGCGAACTGCTAAATACCAAGGGCTCGGGGCTGGTCTGCGTGATGACTCATCCCACAACTACAGATAAGCCTTCGATCTCTATTTCACGGCATGTTAGTCCCACAAAAGTCCGCGTACAGCCTTCCAAACGGCCCGCAGAGAGGACATGAACGAACAGCTTCCAGAGGAGAGAAATAAATTCTCACACACAATCCAAAGAAGGCGGCCTCCACGAGCTCGCCTTCTTTTTTTGCCGCTTTTTTTTTGAGAAGCGTAGCAGTAGAAAAGACATGCCTTTCTACTGCTTTCCAATATGGTCGAGGTCTAACGCTCATTTTGCCTCACAAATTGTTCGGCAATCTGAGCGGCAACATGAGGTGGAACTTGGATAGTGAAACTTACTGAAACAGGTTTCGCAATCTGCGCTTGGGCGTTCTGTTTCTGAAGAGACTTGCCAAACTGAATGCCAACAAACACAGAAAGGACGAACAGGGCAACCCGTAAAAACTGCCAAGATATATCTCGACGCATAGTTGGGACCTCCTTCTCAAATGTGGACTTTGTACCCATAGAATAACATTACCGGAGACTGTCTGAAAGGGGTTTATTTTGCTGTCAAGACCTTATGACCTGCTGTTGTAACTGCCACTGTATGTTCAAAATGCGCTGAAGGACTACCGTCAGCTGTGACCACTGTCCAACCATCGTCCAAAAAAGTAATGCGCCAATCCCCTCTCGTAAACATTGGCTCGATGGCAATGACCATACCGGGCATTAGTTCTTCAAGCGTACCTGCACGGCCATAGTTTGGCACATCTGGTTTTTCATGCAATTCATGTCCCACACCGTGCCCGATGAGATCCCGAATCACGGCAAATCCCGCTTTTTTTGCACACGATTGAATCGCATGTGCTATGTCCCCGATTTTATTTCCAGGCCTTACCTGGGCAATTCCTGCCTCTAACGCTTCACGTGTGACCCGCAGTAATTTTTCATTCTCCTTGCTCGCTTTACCAACAGCCACTGATAGCGCCGAATCTGTATATAGTTCTTTATGAATTATTCCAAGATCAAGCCCTATTATTTGCCCTTCCTTTAAAATTTTCTTATGGCTAGGTATCCCATGTACAACCTCGTGATCTACTGAAGAGCAAAGCACGGCAGGGTATTTAGGCCCCTGGTTGCCCATCCGATAACCTTCGAAAGCCGGCTTTACCCCGAATTTTTTCATTTCCTCGCGGGCAAGATGATCCAAATCCAGAGTCGATACGCCCGGTTTTACAGCCGCGGCCACTGTATGTAAAATATCGGCGAGGATTTTGCCGCCTTCAGCGAGCAGCTCAATTTCTTTCGCGGTTTTAATTATCGCCACAATATTTATTTATGATTCCTTTCAATCTTTGAGTCGCCGACTCGACAGTACCTAGACCGCTTACTCTTCGTAATACCCCCTGTTTCTGCCAAAATCTCACGGTCTTGGAATACACCAGCCGGTAATATTTGATACGGTTTCGGAGGGCTTGCGGCGTATCGTCTGCACGGCCCTGGTGTTTGAGGCGCCCCGCGGTGCGTCGAAAACTTTCTTTATGAGAAAGGTTCAGATAAATTACTAAGACTCTGCGCTTCTGCTTTCGCAACAAATCTCGGATGAGCCTTGCCTCAGCCGGCATCTTTCCGCCGTCCACGAGCACGCCTTGATTAGTTTTGAGTTTTGAAATTTGAGATTTGAGATAGCTCTGCACCGCATCCGAGGGCGCCAGCACTCCTTTGTTGATTCGAGTAAAGCTGGAGTTTTTGCGAGCCATTTTGCGGGAAAAATCGCCCACTCCGATATATTTCAGCTTGTATGTTTTTGCTAAAATCTTGGCCTGCGTGCCCTTGCCTGCCGCAATGTCGCCTAAAAGCACTAAAGTAATTGAGTTTTTATTTTTCATTTAGTTTCGACAATATTTCCTCATTGACCTGCTCGATTGACGGCGCGCCGTCTATGCGGATCACTCGATTCTGCTTGTCCATTTCTTCAATCATAGGCTTTGTCAGGCTATTAAACAATTCCAAACGTTTATGGATAGTGTCATCTGTATCGTCAAGCCGCTTGCGGAGCATCATTCTTTTGATCGATTCCTCTTCCGAGAGATGAATATAGAGAATAAGATAATCGCCCCGTTCGGTTTCCGGCCAGAATTTTTTAAATTCTTCGTACTGCTCAAGGTTGCGCGGGTAGCTTTCGAGGATCACGCCTTGATCTCTGGGCAGTGCATGCAATTTTTCCTTTATCACCTGGGAGATAACCTCGGATCGCATGTGGCGCCCTTCGACATTAATCGTTTGGTGCACTTCTCGCCCTAGCAGTGTGTCGGTTTTGGCAATCTCGCGCAGTAAATCACCAGAACCCAGAAATGCCAAATTGAATCGCTTGGCCAGCATCTGCGCCTGCGTTCCCTTGCCTGATCCTTGCGGTCCGAGAATTATTAAATTTAAAGGCTTGTCCATGCGTACAATTATACCGTGAAAAAACAAACACCTCAACCGTGGTTAAGATGTTGACGGTCAAATTCAAATTGGCGTAGAATGTGTCATTCGCGCCGTCTGATGACTATTGAAAATGAAAAGCTTCCCGGGGGCTAGCTGAAAGCAACCTCATTGGCCTTGCGACTAACTTCTTATACTAATTTAACCCGCCAAACATGGTTGGCGGGTTTGTTATCGGTTATTTGTTGGCGCTTGGCCTAGAACCCCTCGTAATCGCGCATGACGAGCTGGGATTCGATTTGTTTGACAGTTTCGATTACAACCGCGACCACGATGAGCAAGGAAGTTCCGCCCAGGGTCAGGGCTTGGCTCTTGGTCACAACCTGCATCAGAAACGGCAGGACAGCTATAAGTCCCAAAAAAATTGCTCCCGCCAGAGTAATGCGATTCAAAACCCGGTACAAAAACGCGGCAGTCTGCTGTCCGGGACGCAATCCCGGGATAAACCCGCCCTGTTTTTGAATATTTTCTGAAATATCCTGAGGGTTAAAAATAACCGCAGTATAAAAATAGGTAAAAGCAATGACCAATACAAAATATGCGATGCCGTAAAAAGTCTGGTTTTGAAAAAGCGCGGTAATTTTCTGGGCAAAATCCGCGATCGCCGGAGTCTTGGCGTTAACCAAAAAATTGGCGATCACTCCCGGAAACAGCAAAACAGAAATCGCAAAAATTATAGGGATAACGCCCGCAGTATTGAGTCGGATCGGCAGATGCGTATCAACGCCCCCATAAAGCTTGTTGCCGCGCACGCGTTTGGCGTACGAAATCGGAATATTGCGCGTGGCTTCTGTCATCACCACCACAGCCAGAATCACGACCGCGCTAATCAACACAAAACCGATTATTGTAGGGAGTAGAGAAGGGTTGAAGGTCAAAGCAGTCTGAGAAATAAATGTCGGAACTTGTGCAACTATACCTGCGAAAATTATCAGTGACAGTCCGTTGCCAATGCCATATTCGGTAATAAGCTCGCCGATCCACATCAGGATCATGGTACCGGCAGTAATGGAGACAAGAATCACTGCCCAGTCAATCGGCGTTAAAAGGCCCAGAACTCTCGGCCCACCGCCCGCGCCTCTAGCAATGAGCGAAATCGTGCCGAAGCCCTGGAGAATAGCCAAAGGCACTGCAAGATAACGCGTGTACTGGTTAACCTTGGCGCGGCCCTGTTCTCCTTCCTTTTGCAGTTCTGCCAGTGACGGCACAATGATGGCCAAAAGCTGCATTATGATCGAGGCGGTAATGTAGGGCCCCACGCCAAGCATGGCAATGGAAAAATTGGAAAGACCGCCGCCGGAAAAAATATCCAAAAGCCCAAAAAGCTGGTTTTGCGCAAAAAACTGCTGAAGAGCGCCCGCGTTGACCCCGGGAATCGGGATCGCGGCTAGCACCCTGGTCGCGGCGAGTAAAAATAGAACCATAAGGATCTTTTTCCTCAGGTCAGCCAGTCGCCAGATTTGAAAAAACTTTTTGATCATTAGTATTCTACTATTTGATTGTTCCGCCAGCCTTAGTTATCGCGGCTTTTGCAGATTCAGAAAAGCGTACGCCTTCGAACTGAAAACGCCGCGTTAATTCCGTCTTGCCCAATATTTTGATTGGTTTTCCAGCAGATCGGATGAGTCCTTTGCTTTCAAGAGTTTTAGGGGAAACGAGCGCTCCGTCCGCAAACGCTTTAGCCAGCAAGGCCAAATCCACAGTCTGGGATTTACTATGCATTGAGCGGAAGCCTTTGATTTTCGGCATCTGCCGGATCATTGGCTGACGACCGCCTTCAAAACCAGGCTTGATATTGCCGCCTGTGCGGGCCTTCTGCCCCTTGATACCGCGTCCAGAATATGCACCGCGTCCGCTGCCGAGTCCCCGCCCGCGCCGCACCTGTTTAGGTTTTTTTATTTTCGGCTTGAGGTTTGAAAGATTGAACATAGCTTTAAAATTATGAGGTAAGAATTAAGAATTAAGGCTTTGCCCTTGATTCGTAATTTCAGATTCCTTATTCTTAAATGTCTTTAATGCCTCGAATGTAGCTCTCACGTTGCTAACCTTGTTAGATGCACCTAACATCTTACTCGAGATATTCTTGATTCCCGCGAGATTCACAACAGCACGAACCGGGCCGCCGGCAGTAATACCTGATCCGGTCCTTGCAGGTTTTAGGAACACTACTGCGGCTTTATATTTGAGCTTCACCGCATGCGGGATCGTGCCTTCTTTGATTAGCACCCGCACCATGGTTTTTTTGGCTTGCGAGGTAGCTTTGGCGACCGCCTCCGCAACATCCGTGCCTTTTTTCAGGCCAATGCCAACTCGGCCATTGCGGTCTCCGATTACAACCAACGCGCGAAAACGCATGCGCTTGCCACCGGCAACTACGCGAGTAACACGTTTAATCTCTACTACCTTGGTTTCGAATTCCCTCTTGACAAATTCTCTGCCGTCTCGTTTTTGATCTCTTGGTCTCATGTTTAAAATTTTAATCCTGAACCGCGAAGCGCTTCTGCAATTTTTGTAATCCGCCCATGATATTGATAGCCGCCTCTATCAAATACTATCTCTTTTATTCCCAAGGAGTCGGCCTTATCGGAAAGAGCTTTGGCGACATCCTTGCTCTTGAGCGTGGAGGCTGAGGCAAGCGTTTTACTGGCCGCGTCATCGATAAGCTGAAGATGCAAATGCTTATTGCTTCGAAAAACCGCCAAGCGCGGACGAGAAGCAGTACCGTGAACCTTTGCTCGGATCCTTCTGTGTCTTGTTATTCTCTTGTTGCGTTTATTATTCATAATATCTTTGCAATCGGCGACGAGCGATGAGCGACTGTTTTTCTGATCGCTGATAGCTTATCGCTATTCGCTCTCTATCCTCCGACTGCTTTAACAACTTTTCCTGCCTTGCGGCGGATCACTTCGTCGGAATATTTAATCCCCTTGCCCTTATACGGTTCTGGTTTACGCTTGCTGCGGATGAGTGCCGAAAACTCACCGACCAGTTGCTTATCAATGCCCCCCACAGTGATTGTATTTTTTTCAACCTTAACCTCCAGTCCTTTCGGCACTGAAAGCTCTATCGGATGGGAATATCCAAGGTTCAATGTGAGTTTGTCAGCAGTAGCCTGCGCCTTGTACCCCACGCCGACAATTTCCAGCTTTTTCCCAAAACCGGCGGTCACCCCAACGAGCGCGTTGTTGAGAAGAGAACGAAACGTACCCCACAAAGCTTTTTGACGACGGTCATCGGGGTTTTTAACGCTGACCTGAAGCTGTGAATCTGCGAGTACGGCCTTTACTTTGGGATGCACCACGACGCTAAGCTCTCCTTTTGGACCCTTGAAAGACACGATTTGATCGCTCACAGTGGTCTGCACGCTGTCTGGAATAACTATTATTTTTTTGCCAATTTTGGACATATTTGTAGGTGGTGGAGATGTAGCTAGTTAACAATTTTTACTGTCTACTGGCTACGAACTACTATCTTACCATATCTGGCAGATTAATTCGCCGCCGAGTTTTTCTTTACGCGCCTGGTCAGAGGTCATCAGTCCCTTTGAGGTCGAAACAATGGTCGCACCACTTCCCAAGGTCACGCGCGGGATTTTTGTCACCTTAGAATAAATCCGCTGGCCAGGCTTGGAAAGCCTTGTGATTCCGGAGATTGTCGGCATACCTGTTTCGTCATAGCGCAGCCCGATGCGCAATACTTTCATCTTGCCTTCCTGGTCATCGGCAACCTTTCCAATCCATCCGCTTCTCTGTAAAACCTGGGCCAGATTGAATTTCAGCTTCGAATACGGAAGCACCACCTCTGTTTTTTTCACAGCAAGGGCATTTCGTATTCTTGTTAGCATATCTGATATTGGATCCATATTTTTTACCAGCTTGATTTAATAATACCGGGAATTTCCCCTTTGCTTGCCAATTCGCGAAAACAAATTCTGCAAATGTCAAAATCACGCATATAACCGCGGTGCCGGCCGCAGCGGTTGCAACGCCTGACTAGCCTAGTGGAGAACTTTGGCTTTCTTTTCGATTTTGCGATCTGTGATTTAGTAGCCATACTATTTTTGAGTTACTGAATCGTTAAATGGAAAGCCAAATTTTTTAAGAAGGGCAAAACCTTGGGCGTTACTCTTGGCGGTCGTGACGATCGTTATCTCGAGACCAAAACTCGCTTCTGCTGTTTCTCCAGCTTCCGGGAATACCAGCACTTCTTTTATTCCGCAGTTATAATTGCCTCGCCCGTCAAAACCTTTAGGTGACAATCCCCGAAAATCTCGCGTACGAGGCATTACTACGTTAATAAATTTATCCAAAAAGTCATACATTCGCTTGCTGCGTAGCGTAACAGTCAGGCCAACCGTCTGCCCTTGCCTGATTTTAAACCCCGCGATTGCTTTGGAAGCACGGGTCACCACCGGCTGCTGTCCGGTAATCTTACGAAAAGTCTCTGTCAGTGTATCGAGCGCTTTAGGATTCTGCTGGAGGACCTTACCAATACCTGCGTTAATAACAATCTTTTCAATGCGCGGTACAGCATGTATATTGCTAACCTTTAGCTCTTCTTTGAGCTCAGGCAGAATTTTTTCTTTATATTGCTGGATTAATCTGCTCATTTGATCCCCTTCCCGCACTTTTTACAAATACGAACCTTAACACTCTTATCATCAATTTTACTTCCAGCTCTTGTCGGTTTACCGCAGTTTGGGCAAATAATAGTTAGGTTAGAAATATTAATCGCTCCCGGGAACTGAACCTTTTGGCCTTTTTGTCCGGATTTTTTTGGTCGTTCATGGCGGGTCATGATATTTCGTCCTTCCACGATTGCTTTGCCTTGCTGGCCGTCCACAGACAAAACCTTCCCGGTTTTTGTACGGTCCTTTCCTGACAATATTTTTACCATGTCGCCTTTTTTGATGTGGGTCATTTACCCGCCTAAATTTTTACTTCTAATATAAGGCATATTTCTTGGGTTATTTACTTGGATGTTAATCAGTATAATCATAATTGGGAAATTTTGGTGGGTGAATTAAATTACCTCTGGGGCAAGGCTAACGATCTTGGTAAACCCAAGGTCTCGTAGCTCCCTGGGGATCGGTCCAAAAATGCGAGTACCTTTCGGTTCTTTGGATTCCTTATTAATGAGCACGGCCGCATTTTCATCAAATCGAATGTAAGAACCGTCAGACCTTCGCACCTCTTTGCGGGTACGGACAATCACTGCGTAGACTTTTTCACCTTTTTTTACACTGCCGGTTGGCGCAGCGATCTTTACCGAAGCCACAACTACATCGCCAAGCCGCACATGGCGCTGGCCGTTCTTTCCGGACATGCTGAACAAAGCTATCTCTCTTGCGCCTGTATTATCCGCGACTTTTAACCTACTACGTAAATGAAGCATTTACCCGCCTAAATTTCTTGATTAATTATTGTTTGAACGTAATTCATAGTATTTGCTCTCCCACCGGAGAAATTTTGGTGGGTGGATTATTTAATCTTTCTCGTAACAACCCATTTTTTTTCCTTGGACATAGGCTTGGTTTCCTGTATCTCTACCATGTCGCCTGTGTGATACTCGGCTTTCTCATCATGGGCTTTATATTTTTTAGAAACAGAATACTGTTTGAAATATTTGGGGTGGCGCTTGTGGGTTGTGACTTTGACCACTACAGTCTTGGTCATTTTGTCGCTGACTACCGTGCCTGTCATTTTGCGGCTGCTCATAACTTTGCCCCTTTCTCTTTTAAAATCGTGAGGATGCGCGCTATGTCTTTGCGTACACCACGCATTTGCTGATGATTCTTCAGCTCTTTAGCTGCGTTGCGAAAACGCAGATCGCGAACGCTAGCCTGCATTTCGACAAGCATTTTTTTCAGATCGCTTTCAGATTTCTTTCTAATATCCGCCGCTTGGCTCATACGGACTTCCTTTCTTCAAAACGTGTTTCAACCGGCAATTTGTGGCTGGCTAGCCTCATGGCTTCACGGGCCTGAGGCGGCGTTACCCCGTCGATTTCAAAAAGCATTCTACCTTTTTTTACAATCGCCACAAAATGATCCACCGCGCCTTTACCCCCGCCCATAGGAATTTCATTGCCTTTCATGGTAATGGGTTTATCGGGAAAAATCCGAATCCAAATCTTGCCCCCGCGTTGAACATAACGGGTCATGGCTCTGCGGGCCGCCTCGATCTGCCGAGACGTTACCCAGCCGTTGGAAAGCGCTCGCAGTCCATACTGGCCAAAGCTGAGATAGTTTCCTGCAGTGGCTTTGCCCTTGGTATGACCGCGATGCGCTTTGCGGTGTTTTAATTTTTTTGGAATAAGCATATTATTTCAACCCGGCCTTTTCCCGGCCAGAGGCCGATCCACCTTGGGCGGAAAAAACCTCCCCCTTATTAATCCAGACTTTGATTCCGACCGTGCCGTATGTAGTAAATGCTGTGGCGCGGGCAAAATCAATATTAGCTCTCAACGTGTGTAGTGGCAATTTGCCGCGGTACAGCCATTCAGTGCGGGCAATCTCAGCACCGCCAAGCCTGCCGGAAACCGCGATCTTTACGCCCTGAGCGCCGGCATCCATAATTTGTTCCAAAGCGTTTTTTACAATGCGCCGAAAAGACATGCGTTTTTCAATCTGCTCGGCAAGAGTATTGGCCCAAACCTGTGATTCAAGATTAATATTCTTTGATTCCTCAATAGTGACCTTCAGATCGGTTTTAAGCTTCAACATTTTTTTAAGCTGCTTTTTGAGATCCTCAATGCCAGCACCGCCCTTGCCGATAATCATCCCCGGTCTGGTGGAATGAATGATCACATTGATTTCGCGATTCAGCCGTTCGATATCCACTCGTACCAATCCCGCACGTGACATTTTCTTTACAACCATGTCGCGAATCGAATTATCTTCCCGGAGAGCAGTCGAGAATTTTTTACCACGAGCAAACCACCGTGATTTCCACGTATCAGTGATTTTCATTCTAAAACTTTGCGGATTGACTTTATGACCCATATTTACTCGCCCGCCCTTCTATCAAATGAAGTATAATGTTTGCCTTCTGGATCCAATTTGGCGGGTTTCTGTTCAGTGTGTCCTTCGGTCTTGGGCCTAAAAATGCCAAACCTGCTCTTGGGCTCCTCAGCAGCGGGAGTCTTTACCGGCTTTGGCTTATCAGATTTCGGAGCTTCGACGACTTTGCGCTTGGGTGCACGCGCCTTTTCCAAGACCCCTAAAACCAAATTGATATGGCTGGTGCGGCGACGCACCGGGAAAGCTCGTCCTTGCGCTCGTGGCCGGAACCGTTTCATAACCTGCCCGGAATCAACGGTCAAACTTTTTACAAACAATCTTTCCATTTCAACCTGAAAGTTATGCTTGGCATTGGCCACGCCGGAATCAACAAGCTTTCTGATCGGTAATGCGGCTTTTTTGGTCATGAATGTCAGATTATTGAGGGCTTCGTCAACCGGCATGTTTCGAAGCAGATTTGCCACGAGCCTGACTTTGCGCGCGGACATGTGAATGCCGCGTGCAAATGCTTTGACTTCTGTGGTTTTCTTTACTTCTTCCGCCATGTTAGTTATGAGTTATCAATTATCAGTTATAAGTTACTTTTTCGGCTCAGCCTGAACTGCAGCCAGTTTGGCTTTGTCCGCTTCCGCGGCTGCAGCTGCTTCTTCGCGGGCCATTCTTCCGCCGTGTCTCGTGAATTTACGAGTAAGCGCAAAACTGCCGAGTTTATAGCCCACCATGTCTTCTGTAACGAACACATCTATAAAAATCTTGCCATTGTGAACCGCAAAGGTAAAGCCCACCATTTCCGGAGTGATCGTAGAGTCGCGCGACCAGGTTTTAATCGCGGTTTTCACGCCCGGCTTGAGGTTCGCCATCTTTTTGAGAAGCCTTGGGTCAACATATGGACCTTTTTTCAGTGATCTCGACATTTACCCGCCTAAATTTTTAATTCTAAAATAAAGCATATTTCTAGGGTTATTTACTGGGATGTTAATCAATTTAATCATAGTTTAAAAATTTTGGTGGGTTAATTATTTCTTTCTGCGCTGAACTATAAATTTACTGGAAGATTTCTTCTTTTTGCGAGTATGAACCCCGAGCGCGTGTTTGCCCCATGGAGTTTTCGGATATTTCATACCGATCGGGTTGCGGCCTTCGCCACCACCGTGCGGGTGATCAACCGGGTTCATAGCCTTGCCGCGAACCGTTGGACGTATCCCCATAAGGCGCGAACGGCCGGCTTTGCCAATGCGAACATTCATGTGGTCAGTGTTGGAAGCTTGACCGATAGTGGCCATGTTGTTTGCAAACACGCGGCGAATCTCGCCGGAGGGAAGTTTCAATATCACCATACCGCCCTCAACCGCTGTAACGATGGCGTAGTTCCCGGCCCCCCTGGCCATTTGCCCGCCGCGGCCTGCGGTCAGCTCAATATCATGCACAAATGTGCCTCCAGGCATGTTGCCTAATCGGGAACGGTTGCCTGGTTTGATTTCCACAGACTTTTCTGAGGCCATGATTGTATCGCCGATTTTCACTCCTGCCGGTGATATAATATAACGCTTTTCCCCGTCGCGGTAAACAAGCAAAGAAAGAAATGCGCTTCTTCCCGGATCATATTCCAGGGAGGCAACTCTGGCCGGTATATCGAGTTTGTCGCGTTTGCTGTCAATAACACGCAGCATTTTTTTGAATCCGCCGCCAATATGCCGGACTGTTATTTTACCGCTGGAATTACGGCCGCCGCTACGTTTTTTCGCCACAAACAAACCTCGAGGGGCTTTGGATGTGGAGCGCAGAACGGAATAATCCGTAACCGAATGTTTGCGTCTGCCTGCCGTTGTTGGTTTGTAGATTTTAATTGCCATAATTGTTTGCGATGAGCGACCGGCGATGAGCGATTTGTGCTTCCCCACTCGCTGATTGCTTATCGCTGCTCGCTAATTCATCCTACTGATTCAATGATGCCGGGGATCTTTTCCCCTTTCTTAAGGGTGATGATGGCTTTCTTGTGTTCCGAAGTTTGCCCGCTCGCTCGGCCATAGCGGCGTTTTTTCGCCGGCAAGTTCACGATTCTTATGCCTTCCACATGGACCTTATAGACTCGCTGAATGCTTTTCTTGATTTCCGGCTTGTTGGCCTGTTTTTTTACCATAAACACGTAACGTCCGGTGCTTGCAAGGTGCGTGCCTTTCTCAGACAACAACGGTTTAACTAAAACTTCGGAGGCATGTGAGACGATATCAGCCTTTTTTTCTGAAGAAGCAGGCACTGCCGAAGGCACGCCTTCTCCGCCCGTCTGCGCTGGTTTGATCTCTGGTTTCTTTTTGAATTTATCAAATAGTCCCATATTTCCCTAATTACCCTTAGCTGCCTTATTCCTTAAATAAGTTTTTTCAATGCCAGCGAGCGCGTCCTGCATGACCACAACTCCCTGCGCTGACAAAAGCTGTAAAATATTCAGGCTCGAAGCCGATAATATATTAATGTTCGGCAGATTTTTTCCTGCTCTGACCAAATCCTTTTGCTTCTCGGAAATAACAATAGTAAGTGAACGGCCGAGAGCCGGAATTTTGGCCTGCAAGTCTTTGAGCTTACCTGCCAGCTCCTTGGTTTTCGGGGCTGAAAGTGCGAGGTCATCAAGAACCACGAGCTGTCCGCTTTTGGCTTTATCGCTCAAAACAGAAAACAATGTGAGAATCTTCTCTTTTTTATTAATCTTGCGCTCAAAATTACGATTGGCCCGCGGTCCGAAAGTGATACCGCCGCCGCGCCACAATGGAGAACGAATCGAACCGGCGCGCGCCCGTCCCGTGCCTTTTTGCTGGTGCGGTTTTTTGCCGCCGCCTCTGACCTCGCCTTTGGTTTTAGTGCTGGCTACTACATTACGCCTCGAAGACAGTAAGCTCGTTACTGTCTGATGCACGACCTCTGGTTTAATTTTTTCCAAGCCAAAGATCTTCGAGTTCAGCTCGACCGTGCCTTTATCTTCACCTGATTGACTATAAACCTTAGCTTGCATTTGCTTCTCCTTCTTGAGCTTTCGGACTCTCTGGAACCTCAGTCTGAGCTTTGGTTTCAGTGAGAAAGGTTTGGCTGGTCGGTGCTGTCACGTATTTCACTATCTCCGGAGCAGTCTTTTTTTCTGCAGTTACGCCGATTTTAACCTTACTCTCCGGGTGCCCCGGCACTCCGCCTTTAACAACAATGAGCTTGTTTTCCACATCCACGGTAATGACAATCGAATTTTTTACAGTCGCGTTCTTCCCGCCCATGCGGCCGGCCATGCGCATCCCAGGCCTAGTGTGCTGGGGAAAGCGGTTACCAATAGACCCGACAGCTCGAGGATGGTCATGTCCGTGGGATGCCGGAGCACCATGAAACCCATGCCGCTTTACCGGCCCGGCAAAACCGCGGCCGCGGCTACGCCCGCTGATGTGAATGACTGTTCCTGGTTGCAGATCAGAAATTTCAGAGCCTGCGTCAACGTGCAACACCGTCACTGGCACAACCTTGCCTTCTGCTGTCCACACCTGGGTCATATTTACTTTTTTTGCTTGGATATATTTATCCATAGTTTTAGGAATAACGAATGTTTATGAATTTACGAAAAAGCTGGTCATGATCGACCAGCAATAAATCTTGAATGTCAGATTTTATCACCAGTAAATCGTTATCTGAGAAGAAGAGTTTTCTAAACTAAATCTTCTTAGAACCTACTTACTTTGGTACGGATTATATATTCGCACCTATTCGTAATTCGTCAAGCTTACTACATTTTTATCTCTACATCCACGCCCGCCGGGAGATTCAGGTTTGTTAGCGAATCAATAGTTTTTTGCGTTGGAGAAAGAATATCTATAAGACGTTTATGAATGCGCATCTCATACTGATCTCGGGAATCTTTGTGCACAAACGTGGATTTCAGAACCGTGTATTTGGTTTTTTCGGTCGGCAACGGCACTGGTCCTGCGATCGAGGCACCGCTTTTGCGCGCGGTATCCACAATCTGCTTTGCGCTTTGATCTATGAGTTTGTGGTCATATGCCCGGATCTTAATCCGAATCCGCTGAACTGCCTCTTCTGTTGCTATTTTTGCCTTGGCGCTCACTGTGTTATTTCAGAATCTTGGTTACAACGCCCGCGCCGACAGTGTGCCCGCCTTCGCGGATGGCGAATTTGGATTTCTCTTCCAAAGCAACCGGGCTGATGAGCTTGATTGTAAGGTTAACTGTATCGCCAGGCATAACCATTTCTTTGCCGGCAGCCAAGGTAACATCACCGGTAACATCAGTGGTGCGGATATAAAACTGCGGTTTGTAACCGGAAAAGAATGCTGTATGTCTGCCGCCTTCTTCTTTGGTCAGAATGTATACCTCAGCTTCGAACTCGGTATGCGGAGTGATTGAACCGGGCTTGGCCAAAACCTGGCCTCGTTCCACGTCTTCTTTTTTGGTGCCGCGGATAAGGATGCCGGCGTTGTCGCCAGCTCTGCCTTCGTCCAGGGATTTGTTGAACATTTCAATGCCGGTCACCACAGTCTTCTGTGTGTCTTTGAGACCGATGATTTCCACCTCATCGTTAAGCTTGATCATGCCACGCTCGATTCTTCCGGTAACCACAGTGCCGCGTCCTTCAATGGAAAAAATGTCTTCGATCGGCATGAGGAACGGCTTGTCAGTGTCACGTGTCGGCTCTGGGAAATAAGTGTCCATGGTTTCGACAAGCTTGCCGATAGATTCGAGGCCGGCAGCATCGTTTTCAACAGCTTTGAGAGCAGAGCCGCGGATGATCGGAGTGTCTTTACCCGGGTACTGATATTTGTTAAGCAAATCGCGGACCTCTTCTTCTACGAGGTCAATAAGTTCTTTATCATCAACCATGTCTACTTTGTTGAGGAACACAATGATGTGCGGCACGCCTACCTGTCTCGCAAGCAGAATGTGTTCGCGAGTCTGCGGCATTGGGCCGTCAGCGGCAGACACGACCAAAACCGCGCCGTCCATTTGGGCCGCGCCAGTGATCATGTTTTTGATGTAATCAGCATGTCCCGGAGCGTCAACGTGCGCGTAGTGGCGCTTTTCGCTCTCGTATTCGACGTGCGAGGTGTTGATAGTGATGCCGCGAGCCTTTTCTTCCGGCGCGTTATCAATGGAGTCATAAGAGCGCTCTTTGTTTCCGGCAATGCCCTTGGACACCAAATAATGCGTAATCGCTGCGGTCAGCGTGGTCTTGCCGTGGTCAACGTGTCCAATGGTTCCAACGTTGATGTGGGGCTTATTTCGTGAAAATTTCCCTTCAGCCATGCGTTTATGTAACTCCTAAAAGATTAATATTGTTTAAAGATTATAATTAAATTCAGGCTAACTGTCAAAATATAGCAGTTCCGAACAGCAGAGTCAAGGATTTCCGCTATTTTCTCCCCCTAATTCCTGTCATTCCGGACTTGATCCGGAATCCAGGCATCTTTTGGCTAACCCTAGCCAAAATAAAGTTCCCTTTTCGCTTATCTAAGCCAAAAGCAGCAACTCGAGTATTGACAATACCGCCAAAAAGGAGTAAAATAATACTCTGTGCCCAAAAATCCCAATCCGCCAATTAGGCGGGTTTTTTGATGTTCCGCTGTTCTCTCCCCCATGATAAGGGGGAGATTATGAAGGATGGAGCCCCGCTCGACAAAACCGCAAAAATATGCTAGGATTGGAAGTCGTTTTTCCTTCCAAGTTTGCTACAAGAGTTTAGTGAATTTGGAAAGGAGAATGCAAAACCCGAGATTTTCTAAAGGAGGAAATCATGACCTAGTATAGATGAAAATGAGGATATTCTAAAACAGCACCTTCGAAACTTTTTTTGCGGAGTTTCTGAATAGGGTTTGGACGGAGGTGCATAGTGCACCTGTGAAGTCTGAATTTGAAAGGAGATTCCAAATGATTGAAAAATTGGCAAGACTTTTTGGCCACGTTGACTATGACCTTACAATTCCTGAAATGCTCTTAAAAGCTGAGATCGTCGACACCTTTGATTATTTCGATGACCAGCACTTCGGACATTTCCGCAACTGGGGACATGGAGTCGTGAATCGGGAAGTTTTGATCTGCCGTTTCCATCGGCCCATGTGGGAGGTGGAGAGAGATTGGATGCGCCCTGTGGGTTTTCAATACGCTGACGCTGCAGTCTTGCTGCAGGTCTGCGCCCATGAGCGTACGCTCAATTTCGAAATCATGGCTAATGGGACAAATTACCCTTTGGGAGCTAATACCGGCTGGGTATACGCGAGCGGCATCCCAACCCTGATCCCGGCAAAACGAAAAGTTATTCTGACCGCGCACTATAGCAACAAGAAAAGCGGCCTTTACAGCGACGGTTCAGGAAAAATTTTCGCGCTCATGTCTCGAACGACCAAGTAACACAACAGAGCGAATCGCGCAATTTGCGATTCGCTCTGTGACCCTTCCAAGTTCAACTTTTAAATTTAAGTAAGGTGGGTTTGGAAGGGACAGCAAACCTAAATTCAATTGTTTGGAGGAGAAAATGGAAGATGTAATCCGGCTTTCGGGAATCTTGTGGTACGTCATGGCTCTCGCAGTCACGACCATGACAGCCACGATCGTCTTTGAAATGCATTTCCAGCGGCGACTTCGCCGGTCGCTCACGGCACTTTGCCATCCAGCCGCTGATCCAGCCCAGGCTTGGATAGTCGCCAACCCAGGCCGCGCTTGGATGGAAATCCAGAATCTGCGAAACGCCGCCTTCTGGTTCCGGATAAAGTTTTACGGAGTCTGGGTCGTGTTCTTGTTTTTGAGCATCAGAATTCTCTCGAGCCAGCCAACGCAGTGATACCCAACAGAGCGAATCGCGCAATTCGTGCGGTTCGCTCTATGACCTTCCAAGTTCATTTTTCTAAAGTGGATTTTGAAGGGAGAAAGACGATCCCTAATTTTCTAGAGGAGGACACATGAACGCCAGAAGATTTTGGAATAACCAGGACGCAAAGGCCCGAGACCGCAAGCAATTCAACGATGCCTTATTTGCGCTCAGTAGTCTAAGGAATGGCGCTATCGGCGAGTTTCCGGCTCTTCGGGACTACCTGTACAGCAAACATCATTTTCTCGTGAGAGAAGGTGAGACCGTGCCGGAAAGGCTGACGATCGATGGGTACGGGCAACACGATGAACTAACGCGGGCTGACTACGAAAGCTTCAAATCTGCTTTTCTCGCCACCACAGCCGGTCAAGCCGACGACTGGAAAATCAAACCTTGGTAATCCCAAAAAACGAGGTCCAGAAATGGAAAACAAACAATTCGGATTTGTGTACCCACCTGAGTTTCAGGCTCACTGGAACGCACTCGAATGCACGATTGAAAACGCGACCGACGGAACGTTCGTGATCGTTGATCATTCTCTCAACGGTGCTGAGATCTATATCGGCCGCGATCGAAAGGAGTGCGCTGATTGGCTTCGAAACCCGGTCGGAGCTTACTAACAAAACTCTATGGAGGAGTTTGATCGTTTTAAAAAGCTGTTTCGCACGACGCGAGACAGCTTTTTTATTTTGCCAAAGTCGAGAAAACTGTGCCCTTGCTTTTTTGGGAAAAACGATGTATTATATTTTGTTAATTCTGAAGATAGTGAGGACACCGATCCAATGTCCATTGGACGGATTACAGAACAGAATTACATAAAGAATCTCCGAAGGAGGAGAGAAGCCATGCTATATAGCAGGAAAATACGAGAAACGGTTCAAACGCAAGGATTCACAACTCTGGCGTGGGCGTTGAGTCTATTGGTAACGTACGGTCATGACACACTTGCGTCTATGATCATATGCTGTTTGTGCGTCTGCCAGCGCAAAACAGAAGAAGAAAACAATGGAGTCATGGCCGCCTTGACGAGCAAGAGGCTCCGCGAGTCTGTCGGAAAGAATGAAAACATGATGTTCTCGTTTCCTATGATTCTCTCGGGATGGTTCGCCGAACATCACGACAAGATCGTGGTAACACTGCACGCGCTATGGCCAAATCTTCTGAACGTTGGCCTTAACCGAAATCAACCTTTGCTATGGAGGAGGGACGGAACTCTCGTGTTCTACCCTAAAAAAAGTCAGGACCCGCAGGTCCCCAATTCCATTATGCTCTGGAGCGAAGAAAAAGCTGATGAAGCTGAACTTGGGCGAACCCGCTTCTTCAAAGGAACCGAATTTTCAGTCCTCGTATACTCAAACCAGATAGATGAATCTCGGATGGAGGGCTGGAAAGTAGTGGGCGGAGGTGTCAACGGAGTCTATTCCTACGAAATTCCCGACGATACCATAGTGTTCCGATTCGGCCGCGAGTTTGATGGAAGGCGGCTAAGCGAAATATTCGAGTTCCGCAAGCAGTATCTGCACGATTTAAGTATTGTGCGTTGACGTTTTTACGGAGGAGTTTGATTCGTTTTTAAAAAGCTGTTTCGCACGACGCGAGACAGCTTTTTTTATTTTGCCCAAGATTTTGCAGGAACACCCTGCCAGTAATCCTCGGCCGAGGATTACTGGCAGGGTAGCTAGGATATACTGCAGTTTACGCGATCGGTTAAAGTGCGGTACAAGGGTGAAAAAAACGCGGGCATTGTGGCACCGCGTTCAATGAATCCATTGTTTTCAAGTATTCACCTTCATTGCTTCGGCACGGCGGATCATTTCGAGCATGACCAAAGCACCGACAAGGAATTCATCGCCAAAAACCTGAGTCATGCATGATAGCACTGCTTTGAATGCACCCGCCCTGTTGTCTATCAATTGTCTTACAGATTCGGAAAACATCTTCAGATCTTGACCGATTTCCCCAGCATAGCGAATGCAGGTATCGTGATCCAATCGCGGAAGTATATCCTCAAGCCAATTGCTGTCCGTGGTAGATTGTTGCTGTCGCCTCAGCATTGTCACCATCACCAAACAACCCATAACTCCAGCCTCGTTAAGGACAGAATTGATGAATGTGAGGAAAATAAATACAGGCCTCGCGCGCACAGTGAGAAAGCTGCGAGCTTCATCAATGTATCCGATACTATCCGAACCGATGGCAGTGCTTTGCCGGATCAAAAATCCGTCGTCCATATTAGCAAGCATGTCTTCGAGCATTTGACCTCCTTTGGTCTGAAACATAAATCAGAGTATAACACCAAATAGGGCATGATAAAACCCGCCTCATCGGCGGGTTTTGCTTTAATCAAATTCTTCTTCGATGTTGTCAGGCAGGGGTTCAACGCGGATTTCAGGATATTGAGAAAAGGCCATGGTTTGCTGGGTGGTGATCACGAAATCTTCTTTGAGTACCTCTTCGCGCAGATCAGTGAGCTGGGCGCGGGTTATCTCTTCGTTGACTCGCTCTACCTCTTTGAGTTCGTCAATCAGTTTTCCGGCGACCTTATCAACCATAAGCTCTTCAAACTCTTGATAACTCATGAGTACTGCCTTGGGATTACCATCAGTATCAATGATGATAAACCGTCCGCCGAATCGTAAAATATTTACGAGATTTTTCAGTTCCATAACTCTGGATTTTAATTTCCAACCTGGCCGACGCGGATCTTTGCACCTTCGCCTATGATCTTCTCGGCCACATTCTTTGGCACTTCGGCGTAATGAGAAAATTCCATGACATAAGAAGCCTGTCCCTGGGACATGCTTCTTATCGTGGTAGCATAGCCAAACATACTGCCCAGAGGCACTGTGGCGGTGATGATTTTGTTTTTGCCACGATCTGCCATTTCTTTTATTTCACCGCGCTTGGCAGAGATGTCTCCCATCACGTCGCCCATATATTCTTCGGGCGTGATAACCTCTACCTTCATAACCGGCTCCAGGATCACAGGACCCGCGCGCTTCATGCCTTCCTGGAAAGCTTTGCTGCCTGCGATTTTGAAAGCGATTTCTGAAGAATCAACCTCATGGAAAGAGCCGTCATATAACGCGACCTTGAAATCTACCACCGGAAACCCGGCGATTACGCCGTTGTCCGCGGCTTCCATAATGCCTTTGCCGACCGCGGGAATATATTCTTTGGGAATAGTGCCTCCAACAATCTCGTCCACAAACTCGCGGCCAAGACCTGGCTCTTGCGGCTCAAGGCGCAACCAAACATGTCCGTATTGTCCGCGCCCGCCGGTTTGGCGAATGTATTTGCCTTCGACCTCCACAGTTTTGCGGAAGGTTTCCTTGTAAGCCACTTGGGGAGCGCCCACATTAGCCTCCACCTTGAACTCGCGCTTCATCCGGTCCACAATGATTTCGAGATGCAGCTCGCCCATTCCGGAAATAATCGTCTGCCCGGTTTCCTCGTCAGATTTGATATGAAAAGTCGGGTCTTCTTCGCCGAGTTTTTGCAGGGCAATACCCATTTTCTCCTGGTCAGCTTTAGTTTTTGGTTCAATGGCTTGGGAAATGACCGGCTCAGGGAAAGTAATATTTTCCAGCGCTACTGGTTTATCAATGTCACAAAGCGTGTCGCCCGTGAAAGTATCTTTCGGACCGACAAGCGCGGCAATATCTCCGGCAAAAACTTCTTTAATCTCCTCGCGGCTGTCCGCGTGCATACGCACGATGCGGCCCACACGTTCTTTATTTTGCGAGCGACCATTGAGCACGTAGCTTCCTGCGGCGAGCGTGCCAGAATAAACTCGGAAAAACGCCAGCTTGCCCACGAACGGATCAGTCGCGATTTTAAAAGCCAACGCGGCGAAAGGCTCGCTGTCGTTCGGCTGGCGTTCAATTTCGACCTGAGTGTTCAGATCGATTCCCTTCACCGCTCCCTTATCAATGGGGTTTGGTAAAAAATTGGTTACGCCATCGAGAATGGTCTGAACGATAATGCCGCGACCGTCTCCGCCGAGTACTGGAAAAAATTTACCGGACTGCGTAGCTTTGCGGATCGCGCCGAGAAATTCTTTTTCTGTGATCTCGCCGCCGGCCAAATATTTTTCCATGAGCACGTCATCGCTCTCCAAAACTTTTTCCAAAAGGTTGTGGCGGTACTTTTCGGCTTTCTCTTTCATGTCAGCGGGAATATCAACAATGGTGAACTCTTTGTCAGTGTAGTCTTTGTACGTATAGCCTTTCATCTGCACGAGGTCCACGAAGCCGACTATTTCTTTTTCAAAACCAATGGGGATCTGGATCGGGTGTGCGTCCTCAGACAAGCGTTTGTGTATGGAATCGAGTGATTTATAAAAATCGCCGCCGGTCTGGTTGATCTTGTTGATGAAACACATGCGCGGCACATGATATTTATCTGCCTGGCGCCAGACAGTCTCGGACTGGGGCTCTACGCCCATTTTGCCGTCAAAAACCACGACCGCGCCGTCGAGCACGCGAAGGCTACGTTCAACCTCTACCGTAAAATCGACGTGGCCTGGGGTATCAATGATGTTGATCTTGTGCTTCTTTGCCTGCTCTGAGCCCGTCGAAGAGCTCCATTTCGGCGTCCAAAAACAGGTCACCGCCGCGGCGGTTATAGTGATGCCGCGCTCGCGCTCCTGTTCCATCCAGTCTGTGGTGGTTTCGCCCTCGTGCACTGAACCAATTGTGTGTATAAGACCCGTGTTATACAAAATGCCCTCAGTTACAGTAGTTTTTCCGGCATCAATATGAGCAATGATTCCTATATTACGTGTTTGTTCTATTGGTATTTCGCGAGGCATTAGTATTATTCATTATTACTCTCTCCTGACGAGGAGAGAGTGCCGTCCCGAGCTTACCGAGGGACGGGAGAGAGGTTTAATTATTTTCTTTGAAATCTTGCGAAATGCGCGAACGCTCTATTCGCTTCTGCCATTTTGTGAGTATCTTCTTTCTTTTTGATAGCTGCACCTTCGTTCTTGTAAGCAGACATTATTTCTTCGCCAAGCTTGATATGCATTGGCTTGCCTTTTTGGGAACGCGCAGCTTTTATCAACCAACGCATGCCGAGAGTGGTTTTTCTCGGCTCTGTAACCTCAAGCGGCACCTGGTAATTGGCGCCGCCGATGCGCCTGCTTTTTACTTCTAAAATCGGACTGACGTTTTTGAGGGCTGTGTCAAAAACCTGGCGCGGCTCTGTGCTCATTTTTTCCTTAATGTAATTGAAAGACTCATAAACGATTTTTTGCGCGACAGATTTTTTGCCGCGTTCCATAATGTTGTTGATGAATTTGGCAACCTTAACATTATTGTATTTCGGATCTGGGTCTATCTTATGTTTTTTATATGATCGTGCTTTGCGTGGCATATGTTTAGCTTGTAGGGATTAGCTTGTAGCTTGTAGGAATTTCCTACTGACTACCAGCTACCACCTACTGCCTTATTGTTTGGGTCTCTTGGTTCCGTATTTGCTTCGTCCGCGTCTGCGCCCGTCGACTCCGGCGGCATCAAGTTTTCCTCTGACAATGTGATAACGAACGCCCGGCAAATCTTTCACGCGGCCGCCGCGGATCATTACTACTGAGTGTTCCTGGAGATTATGTCCGACTCCGGGAATGTAAGCTGTAACCTCCATGCCATTGGTCAATCGGACACGAGCAATCTTCCGGAGAGCAGAGTTTGGCTTTTTCGGGGTAGTGGTAGTGACCTTGAGACAGACGCCGCGTTTGAACGGACTGCCAAATTTCAACAGCACTGGTCGGTTGTGGATCAGGTTCAGGGCGCGCATCATAGCCGGAGATTTTGATTTGGCAATCAGCGGCCGGCGCTTTTTTCGAATTAACTGGTTTATTGTAGGCATTCTGTTCTTTATTGATTAGATGTTGGGCGTAATAAAAACTGACTCGAGTCAGCTCTCGCCTATTTCGTTTTGCTGGTACTCTCCCGAAACCGCGGGATAATGTATTCCCAGAAAAATCGACTGAAAAAGTGATTTCCTTAATAAATTAAGGGGTTTCTTATTCAATTAGAGATATTATACAAATAACATACCACGCTGTCAATAATAAAATTAGTGCCGCATTAGCGTACGCTCATGCGGCACATTCGGAAAACAAAGTCTGGTTCGATTCGCGTTTACCTCCTTTTTCTCATTTCAGATTCAATCGTTTCAGCCTTGGCACCATCATTGCGGTAAATACCCAGGACACAACGATGGCTGATGCCAGCGAGGCCAGAATCGCAGACAATAGATCTTTTATATTGGTGAAGAGGACGACGGTTGCGATGCCTACCAGCCCTCCCAAACCGAAACCCATGAATACAAAGCCCACGGTCACCTTTTTTTCCAAACTGCTCATTTTTGCGTCCATCACAAATCCCCCTTTTTTTGTCAACAAGAAACAATACTAGCAAATACCAGCAGTAGAAGCAACGCCTCATCCAGCGGTTGAGGTGTTAAAAATCTTGTATATATGGCGATTTTATGGGACGATTGTGCCAGTACAACCTTTGCCCAAGGAGGCAATAATGAAACAGACACTAGATGTAGTGATCCTGAAACCCAGCAAGTACGGACCGGATGGCTATGTTGAAAGATTCCTCAAAGGTTTCATGCCGAACAGCACGGTCCCGTATATTCGGAGCATGACTCCGGACGTGGTGGATAGCGTGCTGATAAACACGCACTCTATCGATGAATACGTCCAGACAGATCTCGCTTACCTGGATCTGCTAAAAAACCCAGCGACCCCCACTCTGCTGGCTGTGGTCGGGGCTCAGTCCCACCAATTCCAGCGATCGCTTGACCTGGCGGCCTTGGCTCGCGAGAGCGGGGTGCAAAACTGTGTGATCGGCGGGCCGCATGCGATGACTTGCGATACCAGCATGCTCCAAAACCGTGGCGTGAGTTTTGCCCTCGCTGAAGCGGAAACAATCTGGCCAACGATTTTGAGAGATGCAATCCGCGGCCAGCTCCAGCCAGTTTACGGCGCCGCGCAGAGATGGGCCAAAGAACTTGATGCGCCAGTGCTCATCCCGCCTTCCCGGGAGGCCCTGCGGCGCTACGTGGTACCGATGCTTGGGATTTACCCGGCACGCGGCTGCCCATTCACATGCAATTTCTGTTCCGTGATCAAAATCGCGGGGCGGCAGATCCGTAGTCAAAGCGTGGAAACAACCATGGCAAGTCTCCGCGCGGCAAAAACGGCTAAAATTCGAATGGTCGCGTTCGTTTCGGACAATGCCAACAAATACGCGGAAATAGAAGAACTCCTCGAACAGATGATTGCCGAACAGATCAACATTCCGTTTTTCGTGCAATGCGATACTCAGATATCAAAGGATGAAAATCTGGTGCGGCTGCTGGGACGGGCCGGCTGTTTCCAGATGTTTGTCGGGGTGGAATCGTTCCGGCGGGATGTTTTGCTGGCCGCGCACAAAACCCAAAATCATCCCAGTCAATACAAAAACATCGTCCGTCTATGCCGCGAAAACGGCATTACCACCCACTTTTCCAACATCATCGGGTTTCCCGGGCAGAGCCGCCAAGATATCCTCGATCACAATCGTATTCTGCGTGAAATCGATCCTGACATCGTCTCGTTTTACATCCTCTGTCCGATCCCGGGCACAGCGCAGTACGACGAGTTCCTGGCAGAAGGCCGGATCACCGAGCCAAACCTGGACCGCTTCGATGCCACGACTCTCACCTGGAAACACGATCTCTCCAGCACCGAGCTCGACGATCTGCTGTTTGAAAGCTACCGCAGGTTTTATTCCCTGCCACATCTGGGCGCGACTATGCTACGGAGATTCGGGCGCAACAAATTCGATTCCATTTGCCTGCAAGGGGGGGCTTTCCAGATTTTCAATCGGTTCATGGGACACAAACACATTCATCCCATGTCCGGCGGCGTGTGGCGCATCCGCCTGGATTCAGCCGCTGACTACCGCGCTCTGCGCCGGAAGCATTTCGGTTATGACCTGGTTCCCCTGCCGAAAAGCCTCGCGCTTTCCGCAACGGACGCGGAACTCAACCGCCGCGTAAAAAGCGCTCTCTAGTATCAACTACAAAACGGCCTTCGCTAAAACAGTATGCTTGAAGGCCGTTTTTTATTTTTTTGTGCATAGTACAACTCGCGCGCTTGCCCGCCTTTGGAGGGAATTGTACTATGTCATTTTAGGTTTAAAAAATCGAAATCCCCGCGAAAAGCTGAAGAAAAAAATTCAAAATCGGGATGAGAACACTGTGGATGATTCCGGTGTAGAGAAATAAAATTATCAAAATAAATCCGAACCGCTCCAGGCTTAGAATCTGGTACATCATATTCCCTGGCAGAAAACTGGCAAAAATTTTCGAGCCGTCGAGAGGCGGGATGGGTAGGAGATTGAAAATCCCCAAAGAAAGATTCAAAATCACGGCCTGAATGAGGATTGCGTAACCGAGAGTGGAACTATCAATAAATCCCAAACGAATGGGAATTGCGAATGCCAGGGCTAGGAGAAAATTGGACGCAGGACCCGCAAGCGACACAAGCGCCATGTCGCGCTTGGGATTTCTGAGGTTGAAAAAATTTACTGGCACGGGTTTGGCCGAACCGAAAATGATCGGGGAACCAGCCCAGACGAGAAAAAGAGGGAGTAAGATCGAGGCGAATGGGTCGAGATGGGGAATAGGGTTTAGGGTCAGCCGTCCGGACATCTTTGCAGTGTCATCTCCAAGCCGGTAAGCCATAACGCCGTGGCAGACCTCGTGGATGACTGCAGAAAATAAGAGAATGACTAACGTGATTATGATTTCCATTGGCTTATGTTAAATCTTATATGTCAGAACTCAGAACTTTGAATTATGTTTTGACATCTGAGCTTATGAGTTCTAAGTTAATGCTCGCACTTTACAAAAACCCCAACATTAGTTATTATATACGAACAATTATGATTACACCTAATAAAGCTTGCAGACTCTGCGGCAAAGGATACAAAAAAATTTTTGACCGCTCACATTCAATGCAGGCAACGATCAGACGCCAGCAGGTCAATCTTCAGTGGCTGACCATCGCCCCAGGCAAGAGAATCAAGGCCTGCACCAAATGTATCAAATCTTTTACCGCTGGCAAAATTAAAACCCTGCAGCCAGCATAAATACCCCGTTTAACGGGGTATTTGATTTACCCTCCAAAATTTCCTTGCGATTTAATTTGAGGGGCGGGGCAATTTACAAAGATACAATGATCAAAATTTTCCATCAACTTATTCAGGAAATTTAGGCGGGTAAATGCTCGAACGCTTCACTAGACCAAAAAAAATATCGCCTGCCGGAACATACCGCGTGGACGTGGTTTCTCTGCCGGAAGAACTCGATTTTGAAATCGATCTGCCTATCGAGATTCAATACATTCTCAGAAAATATCCGCAGTACCAGCCCCGGATTAAAAAAATCCTCTCTGAGGGCAAAGCGATAGGCGTTCGTACAGTGCTCCGGACGCCGGAAAATATTCTACAGGCCGTGCATACCATCAGCGTCCATAGCCAGGGCAATTACATCATCACCTGGCTTCCGGAGCTTCTGCGCAGCAAGCACCGCCCGGTTTTTATACGCCAGGATTTGGAAGCAGCCAATGAGCGCGGCGAAAATCTGGAAAAAGCAGTCGAAACGATATTGCGCGACCGTCTGCGATTTAAAAGACTCGTGCTCATTGACGAAGAAAACATCGGCATCACCCCAAACGAACAGCAATTCATGACCGAGCTTTCCGAGATAATTTACCCGCTCGCGATCGATTATTCGGTGTTCCGCGTAGTTGCGGACAACGCGCGCGAGCGCACCCGCATTGCCCAGGGCATCATCAAAGCGCTTTTGATCATCGGTCCTGTTGCCCATATCCTGGAAAAATTCGCGGCTGGGATCGGCAAAATCTTTGCGGCTAGCGCTGACGACCTTTTAGGCGAAACCGCAGAACTTTCCGCCCTGCGCGGAAGCGGATTTACCTGGAAACAACTCGCTAAAAGATCGCGCATACTTATTCCGGTATTTGCACTGGCTACATGGGGCGCTTTTTCCGTGGAAGGCTTTATTGAGCATGATAGGCTAATCCTCGCAGGTGTTGTCTTTGGTCTGTCTGCTGTGGCTTTGTCTCTAACCACGGCAATCCAGTCCTATTTCATGTATTTATCCAACCTAAAAAAACTCTCCATTGAAGGAAAGGTTGTAACCAACAGAAACACTTCCTTGGCCCGGCTCGCCCTCCGCCAAGACTTTACCAACCCTGCCCGGCTGGGGCTGTTGTTGGGAGCTGGCCTTGCTCCTTTCATGGGCATCGCAGGCGCGCTCTCAGGACTCATGCATAACGGCTGGGTTTTGGCAGGTATCGGCTCTACCGAGTCAATAGTCGCCGGCCTCACTGTTCTGTTCGCGGATTTTCTCAACGAATGGCGGTTTCGCCGCCGCCTTCAAAAAAGTTTGTAGTACGAGTCTGCGGTACTGTAGCAGGTGTCTTTTAATTTTTGCTCGTCCATGACCTCGCAAAGCTCTTTGGCGCGCACATCATCATGCAGATATGAAATGAAATCTTTCACCGCGCCAATGATGCAGTGCTCCCGCTGATCTATGGTTTTGCCGAGACCGCAGTTGAGTTTGGTCTGCGCGACATTGGAAAGACTGCGACCTGACACATCACGACCAAGGCTCTGGTAACAGGTATTGCGGTGAATTTCTTCCACTGTGGAACACAGCTCAAAAACCCGCGCAAAATCGCCGTTGGTGACCTTGAGCATGTATGAGGTCTGCATGAGGTAGCAGATTCCGCGGTAATTCTCGCCCACGGCATTGCACGGATAAAGCGGATCCTCAGGTTTCAAATATTTTGAAAAATGGTATTTATTATCCACGATTACGTTTTCCATAAACGCCCCGCTCCAGCAGGAAGAACGCTCCCAGCTGTCCGAGACTTTATCGCAAACCTCGAGTGATTCAAATAGCTCATTATCATAAATTGCCATAACCCCATGACCTAAACCGTGCACGCAGTTGTAATGGTCAAAAGAATAACGGCTTTTTTGCGCTAGCGATTTACAGATATCATCCATTTGCGAATTGAGTTTCCCGAGGCCAATTCGGCCGATGATTCCTTCGAGTACGCCGTGATAATAACCTGACCAGCAAAACGCATCGCCTTGCGCGTATGCATCGGCCACATCTGCGAATTTTTTGGCAGCCTCATTGCCGATGACGTGCGTTAAGGGGTGGCATTGGGACTGCACATAACTGTTCTCGCCATAGCGTTTACGCAAATCTGCGAAAGCTATGGCCAAGCCCTGATCTTTGACAATGCCCTGATAATAGAGCTGGTAGCAATCAAAGTCCGACTGTTCAGCGCCGGTGCACACAGCACCGGCAACATTATTACCCTCTCCCGGTTCGGGAGAGGGATCGGCTGTATTCGGCCGGTGTGAGGGTTGGGAGGGGGTTGTCGAAGTCGCAACATCCGCCCCCCTGTTATCCACGAAAGTTTGATTTACAAAATCCTGAACAGACTCCGCGGCTCCCTCCTTCTCCCCTCCTCGGGAAGGAACATGGCTGAGGGAGGTTATCTTGTATGCAACCATTCCTGCGACTACTAATCCTAATATTGCAATTATAATCTTATTTCTCATGAGCAGTGTTTTTTAATTACTTCCGATAAAATCCTCGCGCCTTTTGTCGCAGTTTCCTTATCCATGATCAGCGGCGGGCTGAAAAATAAAATTTCCGGTGAAGCAGTATCTACCACCAGACCATTTTTTAAAACTTCAGAAGAAATCTTCCCTGTTAAACTTTTATCTTTTAGCTCAATAGCAAACAACATGCCGATACCTCTGACCTCTTTGACTTTCGCGAGATCCTCGAGTGGCTTGAGCAGTGTCAGTAAATATTTTCCGACCGATTCCGCGTTTTCCCAAAGTTTCAGCTCGCAAACCAGCTCAACATTCTTGCGGGTTATAATCATATCATCAGGCATCCACCCAAAGGTCGAGTAATACGGAAAATATCCGCCTTTTTCAAAAACTCTATTTGCCACCTCCTCGGTAACAATGGTAGCGCCAATGGTTGCATACCCGCCGGAAAAACCTTTTGCCAGACACATAATGTCTGGCTCGAGATTCCAATGCTCGGAGGCAAACAATTTTCCTGTTCTGCCAAAGCCGGTTGCCACCTCATCCATGACGAACAGGGTGCCGTTTTGTTTACAAATCTCAGCAATGCGCGGGTAAAAATCTGCCGGGGGAACAAATGTACCACTGTTCGTAAAAACCGGCTCGCCCAGAAAGGCGGCCAGATCTCCGGCACTGGCTATTTTTTCAAACTGCGCGATTACGTCCTCGGCGTTGCCCACGTTCGGCAGCGGAAGCTTGAGCATCTCCGGCACGCCTGGAGCAATAGCAGAGGTCAAAGCCGAGCCGACTGATAACGCGCCGTATGTATGACCATGGTACTCCTCATCAATAGAGACGATTTTTTTTCTGCCAGTTGCGGCTCTCGCAATTTTTATGGCCATCTCCACTGCTTCTGATCCAGACGTTGTGCGAAATACTTTTTGCAATTTACCAGGTGTGATATCTGCCAAAAGTTTTGCAAAACTCTCCCATTCCGGCCAACTGTAAGAAGGAGGGATATAGAACCCGCGATTCCCCGTGCTTTGCAAGACCTCCATCATTTTCGGATGCTTCCAGCCTACCGTGGAAACGCACCACCCGCCGAGAAAATCAATATATTTTTTACCATTCTTATCAATCAAAAAACAACCTTCGCCGTCCACGAAATTTGTGTTATCTCCATAATCTGCTAAGTATTTGCTCATGCTAAATAACTTAATTCACCTTTGGTCGGGCTGCCGAGAATCGAACTCGGACTACATGCACCCCATGCATGCGTACTACCACTATACGACAGCCCGTCATGTATTGTCATTCCGGACTTGATCCGGAATCCAGACTTGTCCTCGACTGCGATCAGGAGATGGATTCCCACTTTCGCGAGAATGACTTCGTCATTTTATCATTTTTATACCAATAAAAAAAGAGAAACGGCCGCTCAATTTTGGAATCATCCAAAATCATGCGGCCGCCAGCGCCTAAACGCTATGTATTGTTTCGAGACCAGGCGAAGTCTGTTAGTTAACAAATCGCAATTGCTTCGCTAACTTTGCGGCTTCAAGGTTCAGACGATGTTGGCGATCGTTCAAAAGTGTAAGTCGACATACTTTTGTCCTGGGGCTCTGGAGCTGCAAACAGATTCTTGCGAGCTTGCTGTCAATTTCGCGCAGCTCTTCTTCCGGACTTTTCTGCACTGTCGTTCGCATGATTCTCCTTTCTAAGTTTCAGCGGCGCGAAAATTCAGAGTTAGCGCCGGTTGTGTGGTGGTTTCTGAATCATTCCGCTCCTTGAGGACCCGACGCATGTGCTCATTCATCAGCTTCCGACGATCACAGCGTGGTTGTAAGTACGCTATTGAGCCTTTATGACGTGGATCACCTTTCGATTCCAAACGGACAATGTAATCCTGAACATTCTGCAATATCTTCTCACTTTTGTTCAGCCAGGCCTCGAGATCGGGAGATTCTCTGGTCTCGATTTGCCTTAACAACTCAGTAGGGATTGTGATTCTTTGATCCATTTCTGCTTCTTTTCCTCCGTATTCTATTCCGCGATGTACATTTTACCGACCGAATGATTTGGCTGAATTTTTGGGCAGCGCTCGCTTTCAAAATGCTTCGTATCCTTGTGTTACTCGCCGCATTTCTGGCACTGAAAAACGCCTGGAGTGCGAACGGTGCCGCTGGTTTCACCTCGACACCATTTGACTTTGTGTCCGTTAATTTCCAACGGTTCAGCTTTTCCTACCTGTTGTATTCCTTGTGACGCCATAAGCCCTGCTAATCCTACTTTCGAATGTTAACGTGAACCCGATGTTGCTGGGCAGTGCGAATACTTCTTTCTCGAAACTAAATTTGTCCTCCTTTAGGGGTGAGATGTACTGCTTGAACGACGAGAGCAGGCATCGAACCTACAACCTACGGCTTGGAAGCCGCCGTTCTACCAATTGAACTATCTCGTCATATTAACCAAAATTCCGCTTTTGGCGGAACCTTGGTTTTTGCTGCGGGATTAGCTTTTAGCTAAGATTTTAGGTTCCGCGATAATGCAGCCGAAACTCAACAAGACCGAGAATGCTCGGCTTGCGGGTAGCGACTACAATGTGGCGAAACTCTTTCATTCTGCGCTATTAGTTAATCTCTGATGGCAATATTAACAGCAGCAAGGAGAGGCGTCAAGCACAAATTCACAGCTTTTCCACAAGATATAAACAGGGTATAAACACAATCTCAATCCGTTTTCTCCCCCTCATGAGGGGGAGATTAAGAGGGGGTCGCAGAGCAATCACAGACCTCCCCTGCCCCTCCTCATGAGGAGGGGAAATTAAATCAAGAAATTTTTCCCACAATATTATTCAATTCTTCATCTGAGAAAAACTCAATAGTAATTCTACCCGCGCCTTTTGCGCCTTTGCTGACCTCAACGCGAGTACCGAGCTTGCCTCGGAGCATGTTCTCAAGCGAGGTCAGGAAAGGGTCTGCTGTGAACATTTCCCGCACTTTGATTTTACGCCGGGAAATCTCGCGAACCTTGGCCTCGATGTCCCGAACCTTCATCCCCTCTCGCATAACGACCTTGAACATTTCCAGCATCTCTTCTTTATCGCGCAGCGTTAAGAGCGGCCGGGCTTGACCCTCAGCGATTTTCTCCTCAATAAGCGCACGCTGAACCTCAACAGGGAGGTTAAGCAAGCGGAGTAAATTCGACACAGTCGATTGATTTTTACCTACGCGTTTGGCAATATCAATAACCTTCAAGCCAAATTCGTTAATCAGCCTCTCATAAGCCTTTGCTTCTTCAATGGGATTGAGCTCTGCGCGCTGGACGTTTTCAATAAGCGCGATTTCTAATTTCTGCTCTGCGTTAATCTTTGGCGAGACCAAAGCGGGGACTTTCGTGAGTCCTGCCAGCTTGGAGGCGCGAAACCGCCGTTCCCCCACAAGGATTTCGTATTTGCCGTCATCACGCTCTGTCACAACCATCGGCTGGATGATGCCGTGTTCTTTTATGGATTCCGCCAGCTCCTGAAGTTTTTCGGGATTGAATATCCGTCGCGGCTGAAATTCATTGGGCACGATATTATTGACATCTATTTCCAAAAGAGCCTGGCCGTCCCAGGGCGAGCGAAACTTGGCCTGCGGATCAGCTTTGATCTTTGAATGCAAAGTTACATTCCTTGTTTCCCTCTCCTTGTCAGAGGGGAGAATGACCGTATGGCCGGGAGGTGTAGAATCTGCCTCCTCCAGCCTATCCTCAATCCTCTGCATATCCGCGGCCACCTCCTGCGACATGTCCTGGTCGAGCTTGTCGAATTTATCAAACTCGTCCTTCATGTCCGAACCGGTTAAATCCTCGAAATTGCCCAATTTAAAAACATCGTCTGGCATAGTGAATTAAACTTATCAAAAATACTGGCAAAGAGCAATTCAACGGCTCAAACAGATTTGAGCCGTTGACTGCGGACATTGTACAATTCGCTAGAATTGTACAATAGAAATTTTGAACCCCAAGTGTAAAATTCGCGTGGCCGCGCGAATTTTACACAAACATAAACATATTTAAAAACCCGGCAATTGCTTGGAGTTTCAAATAATTTAATTAACGAAAAAAGGGGCAGACGATTGCACGGCGCGAATTGCGCTTTGCAAAAATCCGTCCCCTTTTCCTCCAGATAAATAAGCTCTTTCCTCCGTTTTCCCGCTCTAAACCGCTTGCGGCAGTATTCACGCCATCACTCGCCTCCTCCTGGGATTACTCTTGTTGAAATACGCAGTGGGATTTTCGCCGGCTTTTCCTCGCTTGCATCCCGTTGATTCCTTTCCAAAACTCCTACGAAATCCGAGTCGGCAAATGCGACAAGCTGACACGCGATCGTAGCGGCGTTTACGAACCCGGATTTTCCAATGCCAGCGCACATCACTGGCATTCGTCCCGGCATTCTCACCATGGAAAGCAGTGCATCCATGGCATTGGGAAACTCTGGCGAAGGCAAAGCTATGCCAATAACCGGCCAACCGCCTTCAAGGATTGCTTCCATCACGCCTGGTAACGCAGCAGACATGCTGGCTGCAGAAACGAAGATTGATTTAGCGGCTTGCGAGGTTCTCTTGTTAAGGTTAATCGCTTCTGTGAGCTCTCGAAGGTGCCGATGAGATGAAGCTATCCATACTTCCCAATACAAACCGACCGCATCCAGCATATCGGTCATTTTGGACTCAATTAAAATTTTATCATCCGTCTCACTTCCCAAAACAATAAAAACTCTGAACTCTGGCTTGTCCACATTCTTCTCCTTTCAGTTAGTTTGAGCGCCGGAGCGCTCGGGTTTACATTTCATTCGCAACCGATTCTGCCAACTCCGCTATTTCAATAGCCTTTTGTTCCGCGTTTCCTATGTATTGCTCAGGATGACGGAAAAGCTCTATTATAGCTGGCGGAATATCACTCAGCGCGGTTGCAACTTCCGGATCCTGCGCTGCAAATTCCTCTAGAGCTTCCACCAGCAAGATATGTCTTTTTTCCGCGACTGGCATGAGTTTCTTCGCCACCAACAAATGAGCATCTTTAGGGTAGCCTGCCATTTGCAGAGCGATATAAATTGGCTCCGCCAAGATGAGGTGGGCGCTGTGATCGAAATTCCTTCGGCAGATTTGCCGATCAATGGTCAGCCTGGACAAAAAAGGCACATCCTTATCGCCGCGCTCGAGCATTTTATTCATCTGCACCTGAACGTTGACCATAATGATCGGAAAATCCCGATAAACACAGCTAGCGATCAGATCGCGTTGATGCCCAGAGTTAAGCGTATCCATAACCTTGCCGAACTCATTTTTTGTCCTGATCCACTGCCCCACGAGTTCCTCAAGATTCCAGGGATTGCGTTTGTGGGCCATGGTCGAGGAGGCAACTTGGGTGGCGTCAAACCCCTCGGCAAGCTCGTCTATTTCACTGCGCATGAGATTGCGGGCATCATCGCCGAACTGCGCGAATGAGGCCGAGAGCATGCAATGTGAAAACAAGAAATAGGCAAGCGATTCGGGCGGGGCAATCTGAGTACTGATACGCGGCGCCGGGAGGCCGAGTTTTTCCAGCACCCGATTCTCAAAGCTCTTCGTGCCGCATTTCTCGGCGATCTTCAGACCGAATACAGCATTGTTAGCCCCAACAGCACCAGAAATCTTGCCGACGAGCTCGCGAGAATGCTGTTCGATTTTTTCGTAATTGAAAATAATCCGATCGAGAATAGTAGCCAGCCAGAAACCAACAGTGATCGGTAAAGCATGGCGGCCGTGAGTCCTGCCAATCTGAATGTCACCGGCGAAATCATGAGTCATTTTGGCGAACAGGGTGATCACTTCCTTGAGCGATTTCCGAATCACTTCGCGATACGCTCTCAGGAACTGCAGAGCGCGGCCAGTCGTCAAAGGATCGTAACTGGTCAATGGGATATGAAACCACTGTCCCAGACGATTCTGCACAACGGCTTGAGCCGCTCTAACCCAAGCTCGCATATCATGCTTTGTGATAGTTCTCTCGATGTGATCAACTTCCGTCGCGGTAATCCGAAGGACGGCCTCGATCAAGTCAGCCGTCAGCAATTCGATTTCTCCCTTGGGAATCACCTCAATATCACCGAGTACCTGAATCGTGGCAATCTCCACCTCTCCAACACCTCTATAAGTGTAATCGTACCCGAAGTAAGGAACCAACTGCTTGGGTTGATAACGAGGGTTTCCAGGCAGAGTGGTGTTGAGCGCTGTTCTGACTTCATGCATCTCCATATGTTCTCTCCTTTGGCATGTAAAACTGCGTAAAACAACATCAAATCCATACCGGATTTGGTTAATTATTATAGCTTGTCCGTCTCGGGTGGGCAAAAAAAGACCGCCTGGGAAAGTACCCCGGCGGCCGCGAACGAAACTCGCAGGTTAAAAGAACGCTAAACTGATCCCAATCCTCCTTATCAAGGGCGAGCAGAATGAACAGTTCCAGCGGGAGCTTTTGTCTTTGCATGTCGCACTCCTAATTCTTGTCCATGCCCAGCTCAGTGGCGAACATGGCGATCGGATAATATCCCGGCAATAAAGCCCGCGCTTTTGCCAAACAACGGCAAGCTGTAGAGTTTTGCCCGACTTTTGAGTATCCCACAGCCAAGCCATACCACGTGTAACCAAATCGGGAAAATACACGAACAGCTCGCAGTAGATAAACTATGCCGGTATGGTAAGCTCCAGCCTCGATCATGATCATGCCCAGAATGTAATTGGCATGATAATCAGCTTCGTGGATTTGCAATGCCCGCCTGCATACGCTTTCAGCTTCCGAGAGTAATCCTGTCTGCCAACAAGCTAGAGCGTAAAGCGTTAATATCATGGTCTCTTCTGCTCCGCGCTTCACTGCCTTTTCCAAAAGGTTTTTGGTTTTAGTCCATGATTGGAAACGGCAATATATGATGGCCAGTGTCAAAAGAGCCTCATTGTAATTAGGCTCGATTTCGATTGCCTCAACAAGGTATGATTCAGCGCACAATTCCATATCTTGCTTAATAAAAAGCGCGGCTCTTTCATACAGATGCCTTGCTCTATAGGGAATATTCTCGTCCATATATCCTCCTTAGCACATTGATGTAATAATATAGCAAATTTGACCTAAGGTGGGAATTCTGATAAACCAAAGTAAGCAAATCCTAAAGGAGGAGATGAACAATGAAAAAGAAGCATTTGGTTTTCATGTTAGCCTTGGTGATCTTATGGCTTTTACAGAAGCTAACCACTGATTTTCACAGCCTCGTCTTGCCATTGCAGATCCTCATGATAGTCAGCACAATGGCGCTTTTGGGGTTAATGGTTGTCATCTGTCTATTCGAAAAGGCAAAAGCAATCGGCGGTCTTATCCCCTGGATCATGGCGAGCGCCTTGCTCGTCGGACCGTATTCTTTGAGCCACGGTCCGATCGGTGGCACCATGCTCGCTCTCAGCATTAGCGCAACAGGGGCATTGCTGTTCTCGGTAATAATCAAGATGGGGATCAAGGTCCCAGCGGTAATTACCAGTTTAGCTGACACAGCGTTCGCTATTGCCTTTATTTCGGGTATATCGGTATGCCACCGCCATAACCCCGAAGTTCACGATGGACTTCATGCCATGCGGGAAATGAACCGCCGCCAGCAGAGGCGGCCGCCGCAATGAGTAATGTTCGCCAAATTGGATCTCAAGAGTCCTGCTTGCTTCACGCTCGCAGGACTCTGATTTTTTATATATAATTATTTCATGCGTTTTGCACCACAATCAAAACTCGACAAGCGAAAGCGGTATTTGCAGATCGCGCTCAACGGCACGCTGGATGATGCGCAAAATATTATCTCACATCTGCCGCTTAGCGATCGGATCATTGTTGAGGCTGGAACGCCGCTCATCAAGCGCTATGGCGCGCGCGGCATTGAACAAATTACTCATTGGTACCAGAGCCACTTGGCAAACGCCGAGGTTCCGATTCCCCCTTATGTGGTCGCAGACCTCAAAACCATGGACCGCGGTAGCACTGAGGTGGATATTGCGGCCAATGCCGGAGCGACGGCCGCCATTGCCCTCGGAAGCGCACCGGTTGAAACTCTGAATTCATTTGTGGAAAACTGCGAACGCGCTGGGATTGATGCCATGATTGACATGATGAATGTTGAATACCCGGTAAACACTCTCTCCAAGCTCAAAAAACTCCCGCCCGTGGTCATCCTCCACCGCGGCGTGGACGAAGAGCAGTTTAACCGAGAAAAACAAATTCCCCTTCATGAGATCCGGCGGATCAAGGGGGCTTATGACATTATGATTTCTATCGCGGGCGGAGACACGATCCGCGAGGTCCAGCGGTCGATCTTTAATGACGCTGACATAGTCGTCATCTGGAAAACCGTTTTTCAGAGCACTTCAGAAACCGTTAGTCTGATTGAGGATTTTCTCAAAGAAATCAAATGAAACTCCTAGCCTAATTTAAGCGCAATTACACCCTCCCTTTTTTTATTTTCCCGAAAACTTGTCCAGTCCCAATGGTCTGTTTGAATAACAATCGCTGAATTTACGGTTCCATTCGGGATTTCCACATCGGGCTCATTTGGAGTATCATCATCTGAATAAACTTCTTTGATTGTGTACTGAACGCCGTTCGGGCCGACAATTTTCATACCAGGGCGAACAGCCGTCCCAAAAGGTTCGCCATATAATTGTATAAGATTTTCACCAAGCTCTTCTGCAGCATCGCATAAAAAAAATACCTCCTGCCTATGAAGGCTTTTCAGCTGGGCTTTCTTCTCATTTACTAAAGAGGTTTTTTTCGACTGCGATAAAAAACTAAGGACAACATAAGAATAACGATAACAGCTAAATAAATTCCATCCATCTACTTTACCTTGTTTCTCATGTACTCGGTAAGCGATTTTACGCCTTCCATAAACTCTATGGGCAGGGCAAAGATCACGGTCTTGGACGGATCAGGATTGATTCGCTCTATGGTCTGCAAGGTTCGCATGGACAGACCGCCTGGAACCTGGCTTAGCCGCTCGGCCGCCTGGGCGAGCCTTTCAGCAGCGGCAAATTCGCCTTCCGCGCGGATTATCGTAGCCCGGCGTTCCCGCTCGGACTCGGCCTGTTTGGCCATGATGCGTTTCATGTCTGCCGGAAGCTCTATATCCTGGATCTTTATGTCAGTGATATTAATGCCCCAAACCTTGGTGGCTTCGTCCACGATTTTTTTGATGGCCTCAGAAATATGCTCGCGCTCAGAGAGAAGCGGATCAAGCTCGATGCCGCCGATAACGTCGCGAAGCGCAGCCTGCGCGTACTGTGAAACAGCCAGCGTGTAATCTTTGATATTGAGAATGGCATGTTCGGCAGATTCAACCTGGAAATAAACCACTGCGTTAATGCCGACCGGCACATTGTCTTTAGTGATAACCTCCTGCTGGGGAATATCCACTGTAGTGATACGCAGGTCAACCTTTTGCATCTGCTGAATACCCATGAAAATCCAGGTCAGTCCCGGCGACCTGGTGCCTGTATATTTTCCCAAGGTTAGTACTACTCCCCTCTCGTACTGGTCAACAATGCGCAGTCCCCCAAGCAAGAAGACTAAAACCAGCAAAACGATCACCAGTACAAACACGGACGTGCCGCTGACGAATCCAGTTTCTGAAATCACTGTGGCAATAATAAAGAAAAAAATGAGTGTGCTAACTAGCGACCCTATTGGGTTTTTGGAACGGTTTTGCATATTGGAAAAATTAAAATTTTGCGGATTAAATACCATGCATATAGTATAGCACTTCGGTGCCCGAGGAGGCTCGCCAGAGGCGGGTAAAGAGTCCTGTACAAATGGTGCCCGAGGAGGGAGTCGAACCCTCATGATCTTGCGACCGATGGATTTTGAGTCCATTGCGTCTGCCAGTTCCGCCACCCGGGCACCAGCTGTACGGGGTAAATCTACCAGCGCCACTTTACCAGCCTCGGTCTGGATGATAATCGTTTAAATACTTTATCAAAATTCCGCTCTTAGATCAAGACAATTGACCCGGATCAATTCTTATCGTATCGCCTTTTTTGATTGAGCCGTCAATGAGGCCGCGGGCGACAAAATTTTCCAAATGCTCCTGAATGTAGCGCCGCAGGGGCCGCGCGCCAAATTCGGGCTGATAACCGCCGGAAACTACAGTCTGACAAAGCTCGTCTGTTATCTCGACCTGAATCTCTTTTTCCGCCAGCCTGCTGTTTAGTTCGGCAAGAAGCAATCCAGCCACACGAAGGAGATCTTCCGGGGAGAGCGGTTTGAAAATTACCACTCCGTCAAAACGATTTAGAAATTCCGGACGGAAAATATTTTGGCTCTGCAAGGAGCCTAAAATCTGTTCACGGAAAGCCTGAGGGTCGTTCCCTTCTTTCACTATATTGCGGATCATCTCCGAGCCGGCGTTCGAGGTCGCAATTATCATGGTGTTAATAAAACTGATTTTCCTGCCCAAAAAATCCGTAAGGATGCCGTCATCGAGAACCTGCAAAAATAAATCGAGAATCTTGGGATGAGCTTTTTCCAGCTCATCAAGAAGTACCAACGAAAACGGATTTGCGACGACCTGCTCGGTGAGCAGACCGCCTGTTCCGGTATCAGCATCGCCAATGAGCCGGTTCAGTGCATGAATTTCCTGAAATTCTGACATATCAAAGCGTAGGATCTTTGAATAGTCGCCAAAATATGTTTCCGCGAGCGCCTTAGTAGTTTCGGTTTTGCCAACGCCGGTCGGCCCCAAGAAAAGAAAACTACCGATTGGTTTTTTCTCGGAACGAATGCCTGACCGTGCACGCCGCAGAGAATCGGCGAGCTCCCTAACAGCCTCATCCTGGCCAATTATCCTGCGATGCAAAATCTCCTCAAGGTTTAGAAGTTTATCTTTTTCTCCCATGGAAATTTTTTCCACGGGAACCTTGGTTTTCTCAGCAACCACATGCTGCACATGCTCCGGCAAAACGATCCGTGACGAAATATCAACCGCAACGTAAACCGCAGTTTCGGAAAGCACTTCAAGAGACTTTTCCGGATTGGGCAGGTTTTGGATCAGCTTGCCTGCAAGCAACACGATTTGTTGCAAAGCCTGGTGCGTGAAAAATAAGCCTGAATCCCTTTCCAATTGGACCGCGTGGTCCTGCAAAATCATCAGGGTCTCAGCGTTCGTCGGCTCATCAAGCTCCAGCTTGGCAATAAGTTTTTGCAACATGGGATTACGACCAATTGTATTTTGGTATCCGCTAGGCGTCGTAAGACCAATTATATGCAAGCTGGACTGGAAAAAGCGCAGCAACGCTTCCGTGGCGTTAACGCGCCCCACGGCGTCCCGTCCCGAATCAAGAAGCGCGTCAATATCATTGACCACCAATATCACGTTTCCGGCGGCGTACGCTTCCATAAATAATGCTCCAATTTTAGAGAGAATCTGGTTTGGCGAAAGCGTGCCGGCAATAAGAGAGGAAGAATCGATTTGCAGCAGCCTCATATAACGAAGGGACGGGAACGTCTGCCCGGAATTGATGAGCTCCGCTAGAGCGTCGATCAAATGATGTTTACCCACGCCGGGCGGTCCCACCAGCACGACATTGCTGGATCCCGCTCCGCGCACCAGCATTCGCTGTAAAAGCTCAAGATTGGCGCTTTGTCCGTATAAATGCGAAGGTACGCGCCTGGTTTCCAGAGCCGCTGTTATATCTGTCGCAGTTTCGTCGAGCTGAACCGTATATCCGCCTGACCAATCTTTGCCAATGCCTTTGATATCGAGACGCCTGATTTTCGTCTCTAAGTCTTTTCTGCGCCTCCAATATATCACTTCGAAAAAATCTTTCTGTTCTGCCTCAAAACTAAAAAGAACTTTTTGAAAATTCTTATCAAGCTCGTAAACTGCGGCCAGAATCTCGTACTCGCTGATATTCAGATGGTTTGCCGACAAGGCTATTTGCCAGGCAGTTTCGAGCACGTCTGTCATCAGCATGGTTGAGTTTGTATCACAGCTCATCAAAACTCTTTTTTGAAAATCCTGAGGCAGAATGTTCAGCCGGCGTAAAATCCAGACAAATTCCGGAAGCTTGAATGTATGATTAAAAAAATCATAGAGCTTTAGAGTATTCCCTTGCACGCTTGTCTCCAAAACCTGAACAGCTGAGAAATTTAAAATCATGCCAAGCTTTTTTGCCGCACGCGCCTCTGCGATTTCATTCGCGCTAAGACTGCGATCTTCCTGCAAAAAATTTGTAAACAAGAAATAAGCTGCCAGAAAATAAAATAAAACTAGCAGCAGTAGCGCAACTGTGAACAAAGACTTGCTGCCCAAAATAACCGCAATGACAGCGCAAGCCAGAACCGCTACCAAGCACACGGTTGTCATGACAGCAGTGATCTGCCGTGGAAATATTTTTTCCAAATGAGCCGCGCCAAGATATCCGGATTGTTTTAGATAATCATTCATCTCGTACATCAGCCTTGGGAGATCTTCGACTGCTGCCGGAGAACAAAAGCTGATCCTGAATTAGTTATACTTAAATACATATTTTAATACTTACTTGGTAAACTCAAAATGTATTACGTGGTCATGTTTGAAGAATCTCGAGCGAGATTTTACCAATGGCTAAAAACAGGACAATAATAGGAAAAGAGTACCATAAGACCAGCGCGAAAATTGTTCCTATCAGAACACAAAGCTCAAAAGCCAATCCCAGAATGATAAACACCACCCGCAGAAACGCGCCGATTACGCGGGAAATCATGTTCCAGCCAAGCGCGTGCAAGGAACGCTTCAAATCAAAACCGCGGCCGTATGAGGTAATATCCCGATGCCAGGACGCAAACAGCCGCGGCAGTAAAAAGCCGATAGAAAAATACTGCCAGACCCAATGCATGGTGTTCTTACCGCTGGCGATTATTTTACCGGGCTGGGCAACAAAAAACCAAGCAAAAAACAGAATTGGCAGGGATTGTTGATTTTGTTTCATTTCTGGCGATTCTTTACTCGTGTCTATTCTTAGACTAGCACAGTTTTTACCGGCGAAAAAGCAGCTTACCCGCAACCCACGCTGAAGCAAAACCAATCAGAGCGCCCCCCAGAATATCTGATGGATAATGAATTCCCGTGTAGATTCGGGTCGTTCCCAGAATCACCGCCAGAATAATCAAAACAGCACCGGCCTTGCGGTTCTGGAAATACACGGCGAAAGCAATTGCGAAATAGAACGCGGCGTGCCCCGAAGGAAATGAATCGTTGATCACACTTTTTACAACAAGCTGTCGGACGTTTTCCAACTGATCGTTGACAAATGGCCTCGGCCGTTTATACGCATAGCGAATGATCTCTGTAATGATTCCGCGGGCAAGAATTGAGGAAATCGCAGCACCCCAGAAAGCTCGGCGATTGACGAAAAACAGTATCGCGACAATCCCAGCGAAAACATAAAGGCCATACTCGTTGGCGTAAATGACGACCTTGTCCCAGAGCGGATATTTCAGGGCAAGGCCATTAATATACTCGAAAACTTGAAGATCGAAATTGCGCATTTACCCCGTTAGATATTTTAATTTTGTAGAATCATCGGTCATTTTCCAAACTTATCTAATGGGGTAAATCTATTCCCGGAACGGGAAATTTACTAGCAAGTTCAATGACTTGTGATTTAACCTCTTTAATCAAGGAGTTATCCGCGAGCTTGGCTGAGAATTCTTTGACGGATGCTGCGCGTTTTTCTTTCTCTTCCGGCAATTTGATTTTTGCGAACTCTTTGACAATTCGCGCGATCAATTTACCAGCTTGCTCCATTTCTTGCTCTTTCATACCCCGGCTGGTCAAAGCCGGCGGCCCTAATCTGATGCCGGAAGGATAGTACGGCGGCATCGGGTCATTCGGTACTGTGGTTTTATTTACGCTGATTTCCGCTTCTTCGAGAGCTTTTTCCACGAAAATTCCACTCCCTGCGGCAAACGGCCGCAGGTCGATCAACATCAAATGATTATCAGTCCCGTCAGTGACAAGCTTCAAACCCTGGCCCTGCAGACTTTTGGCCAAGGTTGTAGCGTTTTTCAAGATCTGTGCCACATACTCTTTGAATCCATCTGTCATCGCCTCGCGCAGAGCAACAGCGATACCGGCGATCGTATGCTCGTGGGGACCGCCCTGCATACCGGGAAATACGGCTTTATCGATCTGATCTTTGAACTCCTCGCGGCAAAAAAGCATGGCCGCCCGCGGACCACGGAGAGTTTTATGAGTGGTGGTCATGACCACGTCGGTGTATGGAAACGGTGACGAATGAACCCCGCCGACGATCAGGCCCGAAATATGTGAGATATCAGCCATAGAAATCGCTCCGACTTGCTTGGCGATTTTTGCGATACGCTCGAAATCGATGCTCCGCGGATAAGCCGTATAACCGGAAAGGATAATTTTCGGCTTGTGTTCGGCCGCGAGTTTTTCAATCACGTCATAATCAAGTGTTTCCAATTTCGGATCGACAGGATAAAAGACGAAGTTATAATTTTTTCCGGAAAAATTCGTCGGGGAACCATGCGTGAGATGTCCACCGTGATCGAGCTTGAGTGACATTATCGTGTCCCCGGGTGTGAGCAGCGCAAAATACACGGCCAGGTTTGCCGGGCTTCCCGAAAGCGGCTGAACATTGACGTGATAACCTTCGGCCCCAAACGCCTTGAGTGCCCGCTTCTGGCAAAGCCTCTCAATCTCGTCAATGTAAATGTTGCCTCCATAATATCTTTTTCCCGGATAGCCTTCAGCATATTTAACGTTGAGGATGCTACCCATTGCTTCAAGAACCGCGGACGAAGCATAATTTTCCGAGGGAATCATTTCCAAACCCTCTTTTTGTCGCCTCGCTTCTTTTTGGATCAGACCATAAATCTCCGGATCCTCTTTTTTTAGTGCTTCATATTTCATGTTGATTCAAATTTAATAATATTACCCCCCAAACCCTCACCCACCCCCGATCTGGATCGGAGTTCCCCCCTCTCCCGATTACGGGCGAGGGTTGCGAGATTGTTTCACACAAAGGGCAGTATTTTCAAATTCAGTTTTTTGATCTTTATTCGTGACATTCGGATGTGATTCGTAAATTAGGGTCGCTACTTGAGAAACCCGTAAAACATTGTTAAGACTCCAGCAAAAGCAAAAACGTAAAAAATGTTTCCAGTCCAGGCAAGAATACCGATCGCCCCGAGAGCTGTGATAACCTTACCAACTGACGAGCTGAATTCGTAAAATACGCTATAAGCGATGGCATGATCCGGGTCGCGCTCGGAGGCTCTCTCAAAAGTAACAGAATACATAGGCACGTCCACGATATTCTTGGCAGTCTTGGTCAAAATATCAAACAACAAAACGATTGGGAGAACTTTTGCGGTAAACCGCAAAACCCAGGTCACCCCGTACACTATGGCGGATTTTTCGATGAGTCGGTGCCTGTGGCCGCGGCGGTCAATAAGCTTGCCCACATAGAGCATTATAACAGTTCCGATTATGGTCGCAATGGTCGTAATAAAGCCCATACTCTGAAAATCACCGACAACCGTATACATAAAGATCGGCCACAAACTCATAAGCATCAAATCCTCGGCATAACCCCAATAGCCGAAAAAATTGGAAGGATAAAGCCGAAACATTTTCCAGAGATTGGTGAATCGGAATTGATGAGGCGAATAGATTTCCGGACTGGAAAAGAGCGGGTACGCGGAGAGAATCATTAATATCGAGGAGCAAACAAAGAGGGTCATAAAACCGAAATTTTCCGAAATCATGCCACCTAGAAACGGGCCGGCGATAAACGCAATTTGCACCAAAGAGAAAAGCACACCCACCTCGCGCCCGCGCTGAGTCTTAGCGGAAAAAAGCGACATGTCAGTATCATACGCCGGCCAAAACCAGGATTTTTGCATCGCGAATAAAAAAGGCGCGACATAAAAAAGAAAAGGATGGATTTTTGTAAAATAAAGCGCGAACCAAAACAGGACAAAAAAAATGGTAGACAAAAAAATCGAGTGTTTGTATCCGAAACGGCTGGCAAATTTCGCACCAAAGCCGATCAGCACCAGGTACCAGGCATAAAGCATGAGATAAAACACCATGATTTTTATGAGGCTGTAGCCGAGGGTATAGAGATAGATCGGCTCGAAAATAAAAACCATGGACAAAGCCAGGTTGGAAATGATCGTGAACCAGTAGACCTCAGTTACTTCGCGGTTCGGCGAGATTGAGAAATATTGGGGGAAACGGAAATGATACATTTTAGTATTTGCTTCTTGGTTATCGGCCCGCGTCTGAGAATTTCAATTCGGCTACCAGTTAATCTTACCATAGTGGATGGCCTGACCTTATTTAGTTTTCCACCATCCAGGTAAAAATCCGGTTTCAATTTTTTATTGCGATACTGCCATTTTATTTGCGAAACAGAATAAGCTGTCGGCGCGCTGGATATATTGGCGCTGGTTGCCGTAATCGGCCTGCCCAATTTTTTCACCAATCCCAGAGCAATCTTGTCTTTCGGCATGCGGATACCAATTGTGCCGGTGCCAGCGGAAAGAGTTCGATATGAACTTCCCTCCCCCATCTGGGGAGGGACTGACCGCGTCCGCCGTAGCCTCGCGCGAAGGCTGGAGGGAGGGGGTTTGAACGGTAAAATCAAAGTCAATTTTCCCGGTAAAAACTTTCTAAATAATTTCTCTGCCTGCGGCGAAAACTTGGCATAACGCTTCGCCATTGCGAATCCTGAAACTACAATATGCACCGGTTTTGTCGGTCGTCGCTTCTTAATCTTAAATAATCTCATTACTGCTTTCGAGTTCGTCGCATCCACGCCAAGACCATAGGCGGTATCCGTGGGAAACACCACCGCCTTTCCATTTTTAACGTAATTAATAGCAATTCTTATTTGTTCTTTATTCATAAATATAAAATCATTCCCAAAATATACGCAATTGCGTCAAAAATGGGAATTACAATTTTAAATCTTCAGGAGAAGCAACCTTGTGCCATTTTTCCGCAGGAACTACGGCAAATTTTGCGCCATCGCGAACCATCTGCAAAAATGTCTGAGGCAATCCAAATTCTTTCGCGGGTATGCCAGCGCCAACGAGTGGGTAGTTGAAATAATTCTGATTTAAAATATAGGCCGCTGTGTTAACTAGGGACCCTTCTCTTGCAGGTTGTCGCTCGACAATATCACTAAGTTCCCCAGCCTCATCGACCTTCACGATTGCGTGCCGGTCCTCCCCGCTTTCACCATTTTGCAGCTGCCATACAAGAATCGCCAGGGGATATTTAATAAGCTTTTCCAGATCGCGTTTGTGATATAGATCATCGCCCATGAGCACCAAAAACCGCCCGCGAATCAAATCTTTGCTCTGATAAAGCGCGTGAGCAGTTCCCTTTAGTTCTTTTTGATCTACATAGGTGATTTTTTTACCCGCAAAATTATTCCCGATCGCTTTTTTAATTTGTCCACCCAAATAACCAGTAACCAAAATCACCTCTTCGATTTCTTCCGGAAGCTGTTCAAGATTATGTTCGAGAATGGTTTTATTCCCGATTTTTAGAAGAGGCTTCGGCGTGGTTTTGGTCAACTCGCCCATTCGCGTGCCGAATCCTGCAGCCAATATTACAGCCTGCATTATTTCACGACGAAATTAATAATTTTTCCGGGAATATAAATAAATTTCCCAACTTGCTTACCGACCAGATGCTTTTGAACTTGGGAGCTTGCTTCTGCAAAATTTCTTGCTTCGGCTTCGCTGGCCGCGACTGCAATCCGCACTGTATCCCGAACCCGGCCATTGATCTGCACTGCAACATTTACAAATTCATCTTTAGCTAAAGCAGGATCATGTTCCGGCCACTGTGCGAGATGAATTGAAACTTTGTTTCCCAATTCGCGCCACAGATCTTCGGCCATATGGGGGGCAAATGGAGCTAATAATTTCAACAGTCTTGTTATGTCATTTTTGCTTACTTGTTTTCCTTCCATTTCATTCGCCAAAATCATCAGTGCGGATACCGCAGTGTTAAAACGAAAATTTTCGATATCGTCGGTAACTTTTTTAATAGTCTTGTGAATAATGCTCTCTAATTTATCACTCTGAATCCGCGATGTTGATGATTCTTTTATGCTTGCGAGACGCCAAACTTTCTCCAAAAATCTCCTTACACCGATTATCCCGCGACTATGCCAACTAACAGTCTGCCCATGCGGTCCCAAAAATAGCTCATACATCCGCAAAGTGTCTGCGCCGTATATGTTCACAATTTCATCAGGGTTCACTACATTGCCCCGGCTTTTGCTCATCTTCTCCCCGTCTTCGGCGAGAATAATCCCGTGCGGCACGCGCTTTGTATACGGCTCGCTTACCGGCACGATTCCCTGATCATGCAAAAACAAATTCCAAAAACGCGAATACAAAAGGTGAAGCGTCGTATGTTCCGTGCCGCCAAAATACACATCAACCGGCAGCCAATGTTTCATCAATTCATCATCTGCCAATTCGTTCTTGTTTTTCGGGTCAGTGTATCGCAAATAATACCAAGAGCTGCCGGCCCACTGCGGCATGGTATTGGTTTCGCGTTTGGCTGGGCCTTTGCAGTTTGGACATTTCACTTTCACCCATTTGTCTATCGCGGCGAGCGGCGATTCCCCTGTTCCGGTTGGTTCATATTTTTTCACGTTCGGAAGCCGAACCGGCAAATCTTTTTCCGGTACTGGTACTATTCCGCACGCAGGGCAGTGAATGATAGGAATCGGCTCGCCCCAATATCTCTGCCTGGAAAACACCCAATCGCGGAGTTTGTAAGAAACAGTCGCTCGTCCTGATTTTTTATCTACCAACCATTTAGTTATTACTTTTCGAGCCTCTTCAGAAGATAGACCATCGAACTCTCCGGAATTATACAAAACACCATCATCGATAAAGACTTCTTCTAAATTCCGAATTTTTGAATCATCGCGTCCGTTTGCAGGCTTCAGAGTTACTTTTAAAGGAATTTTATATTTCTTGGCGAATGCTTGATCGCGTTCGTCGTGCGCATCGCCAAATAACGCGCCTGTGCCAAAATCCATCAAAGCATAGTCCGCAACCCAAATCGGCAATTTTTCACCATTAACCGGATTAACCACTTTAACACCTTTCAATTCCACCCCGGTTTTTTCTTTGTCCCTGGCGGAGCGGACAATATCAGTTTTCTTTTTTGCCTCCTCGATATATTTACTCACCTCGCTGAAATTCGAAATCCTTGAGGCAAAATTCTGTATAAGAGGGTGCTCCGGGGCAATTACAATAAAGGTCGCACCTGGTAAAGTATCAACCCTGGTGGTAAAAATTTTTATCCCTTCCCCTCTTCCCTCCCCTTGATGGGGAGGGATTGAGGGAGGGGTGAGAATTTCTAACACCAATGGTTCTCGCTCAGCTGTGAAGTGATTCTCCGTTGATCGCCCAGTTATCAATTGCGCATCCAGTTTCTTTGATAAAGTTTTCAGATATCCCACCCGCGGCTCGCCCTCTTTTAAATCTGAAAGTATGGTCCGCGCAGGTGCGTATTTTTTTAACCTTTCGTAGTCGAAATTCCAGGAAAAATTCTTGTGGAACGGTCGAGGCGTAGCGCCAGAAAACGCAGGATCTACGGCCGCATCCAGCAATATTAACCCCTTAACGGATTTTCCGTATTTTTGCAGGGCTTTCATGGCGACTATACAGCCAAGGCTATGACCAACTATAATCGTATTCTCATCAATGCTGCATTTTTTTAAAATATAATCAACCTGCTCAGATTCTTTTGGGTCATCAGAATTCGGCAGCTCAGGTGTTTGCACTTTATAACCCTGTTTTTCAAGCTCTGTTTTCAGCCAGGGTATAAAATTCCTGCCTGCCGAGCCCGTGTACCCATGGAGAATTAAAAAGTTTGTCATCCCGGACTTGGGTCTTCGGGATCCATCCGCCTGAGGCGGACTGGATTCCGGCTCGGCGGCCGGAATAACAAATAATGGAAAATCAATTTCCGCGCCCTCGCTTTTCCCGATCCAGTTTTCCTGCTGGAGCTTGACCTGATCCGGCCATTCGGGAAGATTTTTCAATCCCTCAAGAAGCTTTTCGGCGTACGCTGTGATTTTCAGATACCATTGGCGCAGTTCTTTTTTCTCAACCACTGTTCCGCAACGTTCGCATTTGCCGTCTATCACCTCTTCGTTCGCGAGTCCTGTTTTGTCCTGCGGACACCAGTTGATAAGCCCCGCGGCTTCGTACGCGAGTCCCGCTTTGTAGAACTGCAGGAAAATCCACTGTGTCCATTTGTAATATTCCGGATCAGTGGTATTTATCTCGCGCGACCAATCAAAACCTACGCCCCAACTTTGCACCTGCCGTTTGGCGTTTTTTATGTTGAGCTTGGTCGAAACACTCGGGTGTACGCCCTTTTTGAGGGCATAATTCTCTGCCGGCAAACCAAACGCATCCCAACCCATCGGGTACATAGTTTCAAAACCCTTCATCCGCTGAAAACGCGAATACACATCCCCTGCCACATACGGCCGCAAATGCCCCATATGCAGACCCTCACCGGAAGGATACGGAAATTCGATCAAGACAAATTTCTTCTTGCCTTTATCGCGGGCTGCGTAAATCCCCTGCTTCGCCCACAGCTTTTGCCACTTACCCTCAATCAATTTTGGATTATATTGTTTCATGAGATTCTGCTTGCCCGACTGAAATTTGCACCGCAAATTTGGGCGGGCCATTTTTTTTCAATTTTCTGATCGTAGATTCTCATATCCTATTTCAATTCTTCTATTATCAATTTGTGAAGTGTGGAATTTGCAGCGACGACTTCATCAAAATTCCATTTATAAGGACTGCTTTGAAAATTTGAGATCTTGCCTCCTGCCTCTTGGACGATAAGCGCGGCAGCGGAATAGTCCCATGGGTACGCGCCCTTGCTTACAAAGAGATCTAATTTGCCGCAAGCAACATACACCATCGACAAAGCTGCAGAGCAAACGGTAGTGTTCCAAAATTTGTGCCTCCTCGCGAGCGATTGCAAATCTTTAATCAATTTTTCAGATACAACATTAGAGTGCCATAAAACTGCGGCCATGGCTGAATCTAAAAAAATTGTAGGGGAGACCCTGATTGATTTGCCATTCAACGTCGCGCCTCTACCACGCTCGGCCAAAAATAATTCATCATGAATTGGATCGTAAATTGCACCATAAAGAAGCTGATTTTTTTTCACAAACGATATGGAAACGCAAAAAAACGGAACGCCGCGGGAAAAATTTCGAGTGCCGTCCAGGGGATCAATTATCCATAAATTGTCGCTCTTTCCTTCGCGCCCGGTTTCTTCTGATAAAATTGAGTGCTTTGGAAATTTTCTTTTTATCCGGTCCTGAATGTATTTGTCGGAGGCCAGGTCATACTGCGTTACCACATCCCAATGGCCGGTTTTGTGATTTATCTCAATCTCTTTTCTAAACCCGTCCCGCAGAATATCCCCCGCGCCCTTGGCTAAATTTTTTATAAACGACTGCATCATTTCAAATATTGCATAATCTGCTTATGTAATTTTGGGGAAGCGGCAACTACTTGCTTTGAATCCCAAACCGCGAAATGTCCTCTAAAATCCGTGACTTTCGCTCCGGCTTCTCGAGCTATCAGAATACCGGCTGCATAATCCCACGGGTGGGCGCCGTTCAACAAACCAAAATCAAAACGCCCGGCTGCCAGATACCCTAAATCCAATCCAGCGCTCCCCAAAGCCATGTACCATAAACGTTCGTTATAAATCAAATTATTGATTTTATGCCTGATTCTAGCCGTGGTATCTTTTACATGCCAATCAAACCCAGCCATTGAATGCGCCAATGTATCCGGTTTTAAAATATCTATTGCTTTACCGTTTAAAGCAGCGCCCTTGCCACGCTGAGCATAGAAAAGCTCGTCTTTAATTGGATCATAAATCGCTCCCAATTCTGTTTTTCCGTTTTTTATGAAAGCGATAATAGTGCAAAAAAGCGGCGTGCCGCGGGAAAAATTTCTAGTGCCGTCGAGCGGATCGATCACCCAAATGTTCTGGCCTTTGCGGCTGCCGCCAGTTTCTTCGGAAAGTATCGAGTGTTTGGGAAATTTTTTCTTTATGCGATCCTGAATATATTTATCGGCTGCCAAATCGTACTGAGTCACGACATCCCAGTAGCCTTTCTTGTGGTTGATTTGCAGTTCTTTGTGAAATCCCTCTTTGAGGATTGCTCCCGCGCCTCTGGCCAAGTTTTTAATAAATTGCTCCATATATTTATTCTACCACAGTGCAGCCAATCTCAAAAGGTGACAAAAATTTATACGGCACCGTTTTCCAATTCCCAAATACATACAAATGTAGTAAATTTGGGAATGACAATGCGTGCTTAAATTATTTTTTCTAACTTGAAATATTTCTTCATTTTACGTTCGTCGTCTTTATCTAGACGATTAACTTCCATAACTGTGACAAACCGGCTAATTCCATAATGCTTGGAGATAAATTCTATTTCTGATCTTGGATCATGGGGATAAAACCACAGAGTCCTCTGGAGAGGGAAAAATCGCATATCTTTGACTTTCTGCCGCAACATGTCCGCTCCTCTTCTATATTTTTTTGTAGGAATATCGGCTGCCACCTGCCACCATTTGCCATTCCATGAACCTGGATTTGGTATGGAAAGGTAATCAAAATCAATTTTGGAGAGCTTTTGCTTACCTAACTTGCTTAGGGTTATCCTAATATCATTACCAGTGCGCTTCATTCTGATAAAACCGTGTTCTTTCAGATAATAAACAGTTCTCACAACTTTTCTTTCCTTGTCCTTTTGCGACAACTTCAGCAAAGGGTTTTTGCGATAAAACATGCTTTCGATGCCTTGCAAAAGTTCTCGACCGAGCTCGCCAAGAAAAATTGCACCTGGCAAGGCTATCAATGTCAATGCTGTTTGGGCTGCCGATTTAAGTCTTTCCTTCTGTTCTTCAGTCAGCATGGGCTGTTTTTGTTTCCGCAGCGATGCTCGTACGATAGAGCTTAACTGATTTTTGTAATATGTCATAGAATCGTCAAAATTCATCAAACTATCTTCATTTCCAAAATACATACAAATGTATTGATTTTGGAAATGAATTTTATTCGCCTCTTTTGTTTTAGTTTTATACTGTGGTGTGAAATTATATTCGAAATAATTTTCTAGCATTGGCAGTGGTGACCCGTTCGACCTCGGCAGGCTCGATCCCCTTCATTTCTGCAAATTTTTCGGCGACGTATCTGACATAAGAAGGCTCATTGCGTTTGCCGCGATGTGGCATTGGCGTGAGATAAGGCGCGTCGGTTTCGAGAATGGCCCATTCGAGGGGTAAATTTTTGACAACTTCATCACTCCGCCCGGATTTATCAAAAGTTATTATGCCGTTGAGGGCAATATAGCCGCCGCGCTTTACAAATTCCTGAGCGATATCGGAAGAACCGGTAAAGCAGTGGATTTCAAAACCTCTGACCTCCCCTGACATCGCTCCTTCGCGTGGAGGGGAAAAAAGTACGCAATACTGGTCTAGGATTTTCAAAACGTCTTCGTACGCGTCCATTGTTCCTTCGCTGGGGCGACAGTGGATCATAAGCGGTTTGTTGACCTCTCTTGCTAATTTGATATGCTCAATCATTACTTCTTTTTGTTTCTGCTTTATTTCTTCGGGATCTACATTCTTTGGGAGTCTGTAATAATCAAGACCAAATTCGCCTATCGCGACAACTTTTATCGAACGAGAAATCAAGTCTCTGTACGCATCCATATCAAACTCTTCTCCGGCACCGTTAAAAGACCGCCCTTCTTCGCTAATATCCACATGATGCTCAAACAGATGAATCGGGTGCAGGCTTACTGCAGCGTACACCCCGTCTGAATAATTTTCCGCAAGCTCCACGGCCGCGCGTGAAGTTTCAAATTTAGTCCCAGCATTTATCATCCATACGCCGGAATCTAAGGACCTTTGGATTACCTCATCGGAATCGCTTTTAAAAGCTTGGAAATTGACATGAGTATGAGTGTCGATGAGTTTCGGATCCATCAATTTAGCAATTAAACAACCTGATAATCTTAAATTGTTAGTTGGTTAAGTTATTTTTTCCAGTCTTGGAAACAGTGGCTCAGCTTTAACAATTTTTTCTGTGCTCAGCCCGCTTCTGATTTTTTCCGCAGTATCCGGCATGAATGGTGCGAGTTTTTGCGCGATCTCGTAAAGCAATCCCACGAGGTTATCAATTACTTCCCTAAAAAGTTTCATCTCGGTTTTCGCCTTTTCCCAGGGCTTTGTTTCATCAATGTATTTGTTAGCCCAGGCAATCTCTTCCCAAATGCGCGTGAGCGCTTCGTGAAAACGTAAATCCTGCACCAGCTTATCAATATCTTCCAGGCTTCGCGGAGAAGGTTTGATCTCCCCGATTTCTCCATTCAGGTTTTGCGCCACGAGCGTTGTCAGCCTGGAAAATAAATTACCAAGACCGTTAGCCAAATCACCGTCGTATCTTGCCTCCAGCTTTTTTATTGAAAAATCACCATCCTGGCCAAACGGGATTTCGCGCAACAAAAAATAGCGCACTGTATCAGTACCGTATTTTTGCGCCAATGCAAACGGATCAATGACATTTCCGAGTGATTTGCTGATCTTTTGTCCGTCAATCGTGAAAAACCCATGCCCAAAAATCTTTTTCGGCCACGGCATCTTTACAGCTTCCAGAAGAGCCGGCCAGATCACCGCGTGAAAACGCAGGATATCTTTGCCCATCACATGCAGATCCGGCGGCCAGAACTGCTTAAATTTCTCCCCATCCGGATAGTCTAATACGGAAGCGTAGTTAAAAAGCGCCTCGATCCATACATAAGCAGTCTGGGATTCGTCCCAAGGAAGCTTGATACCCCATTTTACATTCGGCCGGGAAATGGCCACATCATCTAGTCCTTGATTAATAAAAGATAAAATCTCATTTCGACGCGACGCTGGAGCAATCAACAACTCGCCTGTCTCTATTTTCTCTTTAAGAAGAGCCTCGTAGTCGGAAAGTTTGAAGAACCAATTTTTTTCCTTGAGCTTTTCCGGTGCTGTCTTGTGATCCGGACAGTTGCCCTGTTCATCAAGATCTTTCTCAGTCAAAAACGCTTCGTGCCCCACACAGTACAAACCTTCGTACTCGCCCTCGTAAACTTTGCCTGAAGCTTTCAATGCTTTCAAAAATTTAGCAACTGCTGTTTTATGGCGCTCCTCTGTTGTTCGGATAAAATCATCGGGCGCAATCGCTAGCGTATCCCAAGTGAAAGAAAATTTTGCCGCCATCTCACGGGTAAATTCCTCAGGCTCTTTGCCCGCTGCCATAGCTGCCCGCTCAATCTTCGAGCCGTGCTCGTCAGTGCCAGTCAAAAAAAATGTCTGTACGCCACCAAAGCGGTAAAACCGTGCAAGCACATCTGCGGCGATAGTGGTATAAGCAGTGCCGATATGAGGCTCCGCGTTTACGTAGTAGATTGGGGTCGTAATGTAAAATTTGTCCACGTCAAGCCCTCTGTTCTCTAAAATCGTTGACAAAAACCGTAATTGCACCGACAACCGGTACGGCCATAAGCAAACCGATAATTCCAGCTATTTTAAACCCGATGAGAACCGCCAGTAAAATCAGCAGGGGATTTGTACCAATGGTCCTACCCATAACCTTCGGCACCAATATATAATTTTCGGTCTGCTGAATAAGAATGTAGAGAACAATGACAAACATCGCCAATGTTGGGGATTCTGCAAAAGCCACAAATACCGCCGGGATAGCAGAAAGGATGGGTCCCAGATAAGGCACAATCTCCAAGAGACCAGCTAGCAAAGCTAGGGCAAGAGCATATTTAACGCCCAGCGCCAAAAGACCCAAAAATGTAAACGAAAAAATGAATGCAGAAAGCACCAGCTGTCCAAGCAACCAATAACCGATTTTTGTCTGAATTTTTTCCGTGAGGCCTACGACATATGCTTGGTGTTTGTACGGTACCAAGGAACGGACAAAATTTTTCATGCCATGTTCGGAAGAAATCAAATAGAAAGTAAAAACCAGGGTACCCACGAGCTGGACAATGCTTGAAACCACACCAAGAGTTTTTTGAAATACATCATTTGTCAGCTCGGCAAAACCTTGCCCCAAAGCGGAAAGACCGCGGGCCAGACCAAGCTGATTGAGCGCGTTAGAAAGGGAACCGGCGCGAGTCGACAGGTCGTGCCGGAAATCCTCTATGCGCGCACCGAGCAAATTGAACTCCTGAGTGATCGGCGGAATCAAGAAATAAACGACAAGCCCGAGGAGGCTAAGAAAAAACAAATAGACCATGAGCACAGAAAGGCCACGCGGAAATTTAGCTTTACGATACAGCCAGTCCACAAGAGGATCCATGGCAGAGGCAAGAATCATTGCCACCACAAGCATGAGGATAATATCGCGAATAACATACAAAAGCAGCAACAACAAACCCGCGACCACGATTTTGACCAAGGCCATTGTGGAAATATGCACATTAATGTTCTGCGGTTCAGCCATACTCTTATTTTACCGAAAATCCACGAAAAACTAAAGTGCTAGGAGTTTTCGGATCTCCACGACCTTGCCTGCCCCCACTATCGCTAAATTGAGTTTTTTGTTTTGAAATATATCCTGAGCAACCCTGGCTACATCCTCGGCAGTCACCTCGTCGATTTCCTCAAACGCCTGTTCCGGCTCTAAAACCCTCTTGCGGAATGCAATCTGCTCGAGATACCATCCCAGCAGGCTCTCGCTGTCTTCCAGAGACAAGGTCAGAGTTCCTTTGATGTACTCTTTGGCTTTTTTGAGTTCGCGTCCCGGCACTGCCTCTGTTTTTATCTTTTTTAGTTCCTGAGCAATGACTTTGACTGAATCGTTCAAGGAGCCTTGTCGAACCCCGGCTTGGATGACAAACAGCCCAGTGTCTTGATAATTGGAACTTGAGGCTTTGATATAATAAGCAAGACCGCGACGCTCGCGGATTTCGGAAAACAACCTCGAACTCATCCCGCCGCCGAGAATGGTCGCAAGAATGAGTTGGGGAATGTAATCCGGATGATTGTAGTCATAGGATCGAAATCCCAAAGCCAAATGCATTTGTTCAGTTTTCTTTGCTTCTATTCTCATGGCCGGCGCAACTTGTTTCTCTAAAGCTTTTTTCCATTTAGGAAACTGCTTGTTTTGAAGCTTACTCCAAAACTCTTTGATCAGGGTATCAAGCACTTCTTCGTCATACGCCCCAGCCACCGAAAAAACCATGTTCTCCGGCTGGTAAAAAGTCTCAACATAATCCAAAATATCCTGGCGGCTGATTTTTTTTATTACTTCTTTGGTGCCCGCTATGTTTCTCCCCAACGACTGGTCTGGCCACATAACCTCTTCTAACACATCTTCGACATGGCGCATGGGAGTGTCCTGGTACATATTTATCTCTTCGATGATCACGCCTTTTTCCCGCTCAATCTCGGCCTTGTCAAAAACCGGATGTAATAGCATGTCGGTGAGAACATTAAAAACAAACGGCAAATGTTTTTTCGCGGCCTTGATGTAGTACTGCGTGTGCTCTTTACCGGTGTTGGCATTGTACTCCGCGCCGATTTCATCAAGAGCATGCGATAAATCTTGAGCAGTAGGATATTTTGCTGAACCTTTAAAAAACAGATGTTCCAAGAAATGCGAAATGCCGTTAATACGCGGGCTCTCCTGGCGCGAGCCAACCTTGATGAAAACATCAACCAGAACAGACCTAGCGCCTCGCACTGGAACTTTTAAAACCGTAAGACCATTCTTCAATACTTGCTTCTTATACATAATTCAAAATTAAAAAATCAAAATGTAAAATGACAATGTAAAATTTTAAAATTTTTAATTTTCATTTTGATTTTGATATTTACATTTTGCATTAAACTCTAACAATCATTGATTCTAAGTCCTTGGGGCTTTTTGACAGGATAATAGGTCCGCCATCGCTGACGAGCACCATATCCTCTATCCTGACCCCGCCCCAGCCCTCAATATATATACCCGGCTCGACTGTGACAACCATGCCTGCGCGCAAAACATCGCCGGATTTAGCTGAAAAGTTTGGTAATTCGTGTATTTCCAGACCCACGCCATGCCCCGTGTTGTGGGTAAAGTATTTCCCAAATCCTGCCCGCTCGATATGGCGGCGAGCAGCCGTATCAACTAATGCGGCCGGATTTTCTGGCTGTACTTTTTCAATGCCCCTGACCTGAGCCTCCAAAACCGTATTATAAATTTTCTCCTGTTTTTTATTTGGCCTCCCAATGAAAAACGTGCGTGTGAAATCAGAATGATAGCCATTTACCAGCACGCCGAAATCCAAAAGCAAAAAATTGTCCCGGCCGATTTTTTGCTTTCCTGAAAGGTGGTGCGGCGCAGCCGCATTGGCCCCCCACGCCACAATGGATTCAAATGCCATGCCATCCGCGCCGTTTTTGATTGCGGTTCTTTCCAATTCCTGGGCAATCTGCATCTCAGTGATGCCAACCTTCACAAATTTATGAATCCGCGAAAAACAGAGATCAACGATTCTACTTGCTTTCCTTATTTCCCTGATCTCTCCCGCGCTTTTCACCGCCCGTAGATTCTCCACCACATTGGAAGTTATCTTCCATTTAGCGCGTTTATGATTCTTCTTCAGACTGGCGAATTCGCGAACCGAGATATGATCTTCAACCGCTACTTTTCCTTTCAACGAAAGGGAGGAAAGGGAGTAAACTTTCAAATTCGACTCACACTTGGCCCGGATCGTGTACCGGTCGTCCACATACAATTCTGCAGATTTTTTTGTTATCAAAACCGCGCCCATGGATCCGGTGAACCCGGAAATATACTGACGGTTTATTTTTGTCAGCACTAAAAAAGCATCTTGGCCATGCTCTTTGAGATAAGCTTGAATTGTTTTAATTGAGCTTGCTGGCAAAATAAAATGTTAATTCGTTAACCGCGACCCGCTCCTGTTCCATGGTATCGCGATCACGCACCGTGACTTTCTTGTCCTCGAGTGAATCAAAATCCACTGTCAAACAATACGGCGTGCCTATTTCGTCTTGGCGCCGATAACGTTTGCCGATCGAACCGGTTTCGTCATAATCTACCACCCAGCGTTTGGAAAGTGTTTTGCGGATGTCTTCTGCCATGCCGGTCAGATTTTCTTTCTTGGACAGCGGCAGGATAGCCACTTTGATCGGCGCGATTTCTTTGGGCAAGCGCAGGACGATTTCGTGTTCTTTAACGCTTTCCGTGGTTTTGGTGCGGCCGCCTCTCACCTCTTCAAAGCATGACAGCAGTACCGCCAGCACTGTTCGTTCCACGCCAAGCGCCGGCTCGATGACATGCGGGACAAATTTTTCTCCGCTCACCGGATCGCGGTACTCAATGCCGTGGGCTTTCAAATCAAAATCCGTGCGGTAGGCAAGGCCGTAGAGTTCTTTTTGACCAAACGGATATTTAAACTCAACGTCAATCGTCCGTTTACTGTAGTGCGCACGCTCACTATCTGGTACTTCAACGTATTCGACTAACTTTGAGTTAATGCCGACGGCCGTAATCCATTTTTTCATTTCAGCAAGCCAATGCTCAAAATACTTTTTCCAATCTTTCTCCTGCACAAAGTATTCGATCTCCATCAGCTCAAACTCGCGCGTGCGGAAAATGAAATTGCCGGGCGTGATTTCGTTTCTGAATGCTTTGCCAATTTGTGCGATGCCAAACGGGATTTTTTTACGGGACGTTTCAGCGATGGTATTAAAATCTACAAACATGGCCTGCGCGGTTTCCGGACGCAGATAAACCGCGTTTTCTGAGGACTCGACCGGCCCGAGGTTCGTACGAAACATAGTGTTGAATTTGATGGGTTGACTGAACTCCCGAACTGTATTGCAATTCGGACAGATCAAACCATTTTTTAACTTAGAGTGCGGACTTACGGCACCGCTTTTATCCAAAACGTCCGGTCGAAAACGGCTGTGACAAAATTTACATTCAACTAATAAATCATTAAAACCCGAAACATGCCCGCTTGCGTCCCAAACTTTTGAATTCATAATTATAGCCGCATCTAAACCAACGACGTCATTCCGCTCCTGAACAAACATTTTCCACCACAGCTTTTTGATATTATTCTTCAGCTCTGTTCCCAACGGTCCGAAATCATAACTATTAGCCAACCCGCCATAAATCTCAGACCCAGGGAAAATGATCCCGCGGCGTTTGCACAAATTTACAACCTTTTCCAAAGTTGTGTTCATGCCGTATATTATAACATAGATGGAATTTTTCAAGATAACTAAAATAGACCCCAATTCGCAAGCCAGGCTTGGGATTATCAATACCCCTCATGGGCAGGTGAAAACCCCGGCGTTTTTGCCTATAGGTACCAGAGGGTCGGTAAAGGCTGTTACAAGCGAAGAATTGAAATTCTGGGGCGCGGAAATAATCCTGGCCAATACTTATCATCTGTGGCTGAGGCCAGGCGACGCGCTCATCAAAAGGGCCGGCGGCCTGCATAAATTTATGGGCTGGGATGGCCCGATATTTACGGATTCCGGAGGGTACCAAGTTTACAGCTTAGGAGAAAAAATAACCAACGGCCCCGTCAAGCGACAGGGCGATTCCTGTCCAATTTTAAAAAACATAAGCGAGGCAGGAATCGAATTCCGTGATGAATTGGACGGCACGCTTCGCATACTCAATCCAGAAGAATCAATCCAAATCCAATCAAACCTCGGCTCTGACATTGCGGTAGTACTAGATGATGTGCCAGGGCTGCCCGCTTCTGAAGAAAGACTAAAAACCTCTCTTGATATGACCCTCAAATGGGCGGAGAGAGCAAAGAGACATCACGAGAAAATAACCGAAGCAAGTATTAATCCTGGTCAAAAACTTTTTGGAGTAGTCCAAGGCGGGGACAGTGAAGATATGCGAAAAAAATCCGCGATGGCCCTGCAAAAGATCGGCTTTGATGGCTATGGGATCGGCGGCCTGGCAATAGGCGCGGTCGCGGATGACCCAGACATCATGTATCGCGTAATAGAATTTACAGTGCCGCATTTAGAGGAAAACAAACCCCGGCATCTGTTAGGGGTAGGTTACCCCGAACAAATCATTAAAGCGGTCAGCCTTGGCATGGATACTTTTGACTGCGTAATCCCCACGAGAAATGCGCGGCATGGACAGCTTTTTGTGAATAGGAAGTCACCCTTCCCTAACCCCTCCCCTCAAGGGAGGGGAATAAATACGGATTCCTCCATCTTGAGGAGGGAAGATAAAGGCGGGGGTGGATTTTACGAAGTTTTCAATATTCTCAATGCCGGATTCAAAGAAGATTTTACGCCGGTTGATAGCACATGTGCATGTTATCTCTGTACGCACCATAACCGCGCGTATCTGCGTCATCTGTTCATGTCCGGCGAGCCTCTGGCAATTCGCCTCGCCACAATGCATAATCTCAGGTTCTATCTCGACCTGATGGAGCGCATCAGACGTGCTATTGAATTTGATAGCTTTGATAAACTGTTATTCCCTACGAATTACTAATAGTTATCAATTTACGAATCCGGATACGCAGGTTCGCAGGGAATTGTAATTCGTAGTATCTATGTCGGCAGATACACCGAGATTTTCTCCAGAATCTCCTGTGGCTGATGGTAGGTTTTAACGAGATAATCCTCAGCGCCGAGAAGCAGGGCTAATTTTTTATCGTCATCTACATGTTTGGAACCGAGGTTTGTCAGAACAATCACTGGGATATTTTTAATTTGCGGATCTTTTTTAAACGCTTTTAAAAGCTCAAACCCATTCATGCTTGGGAGCAATATATCAAGCAGGATCAGATCTGGCTTCTTTGTAGCCAATTCTAGTCCTTCTTTTCCGTTATGAGCGATCTCCACCTCATATTTGGCTGACAAAACCTCGTCGTAAAGCTCGGCCAAATCCTGGTCGTCTTCTATCAAAAGTATTTTTTTGCTTTTAGGCATAATTGCTTGTTACTGGTTATTTGTTACTTATTGCTATATTTATTGTATCAACGGTAACTGCCTGGATTTGTCCAGAAGCGGCAAAGTGAAAGAAAATTTACTGCCCACTCCTCGCTCTGATTCCATCCAAATTCGCCCGTGCTGTATTTCCACCAGCTGGCGGACGATATATAGGCCAAGCCCCGTACCGCCGGCTTTCACGGAGAGTGGATTCGGCGCGCGAAAAAATTTTGTAAAAATGTCCTGATGGTGCTCTTTTGCTATTCCGACGCCGTTGTCCTCAACGGTGACGAGAACCATTGGCTGGTTATCATCTGCACTCCGAGAGTTTGTGATGCGAATCGTTCCACCATTCTCTGTGTATTTTACTGCATTGCCTATCAAATTGGAAATAATCTTTTTTGTGTATTCCGGTTCGCCTTGTATGACATAATCCCCCTGCGTTTCCAAAATTATAGATTTCCTTTCCTCTTTAGCTTTCAAACGCCATTCATTCGCCGCCTCTTCCATAACCGGCTCGAGCTGGAATGCCACAAGATCAACATTTGGGCGATGATCGAGCCTGATCACGCTCAAAAGGTCTTCAACTATCTCATGGAGACGGTGCGCGGCTTTTACCAATTTATTAATATAAGCCTGCTCCTTATCCGCCAATCCATGATGCTCCTTATCGAGAAGCGCGAGATATCCTTGCAGCGAGGTCAATGGTGTGCGCAGTTCGTGGGCAGCAGTGGAAATAAAATCTTCTTTGGCCTGTTCTAGATTTTTGCGCTCCGTAATATCCTCAACTCGGCCTTCATAATAAATTATTTCCCCGTTTTTATCCTTCACTGCCCGTGCATTCTCCCGTACATAAATTATACTGCCATCTTTTTTTATCCAGGCCGCCTCCAAAATCTCAGCCTCGCCTTTTATTTTCAGAAGCTGCTTGAACCGGGCGCGCGGATAGTAAGGCTCTGAGCCATCCCCTTCCAGATCCCTATCCTTTATACCCTCAAAAGAATCATAACCAAGCATGTCCAAAAGTCTTTGGTTACAAAGCAAAATCCTTCCCTCAGGGGTGGTGCGATAAATCCCCACTGGGCTAGTCTCGAAAAAATAGCGGTAACGCTCCTCGCTTTGGCGTAAACGCTCAGTCAGTCCCTCCAACTCGGAAATCCGCTCCCGAAGAATAGAAATTTCGTAATCCTGATCATTTTTAATAGCTATTTTATCCATAGTTCTTAACCATTATCTCACAAGGCCGAAAAAGAACAAAACCTTAAATTTGATCAAAATTGTACATTTGTACAAAAAATGTTAGAATACGAGGGTGTTTTTTGTGTAAAATTAGGGATTTTTGAAAATTTGGTAATTTAGTACAATACTCTAGTGAACCCCGTAAAAATCTATAAAATAACAGGGGTAACATCACAGCCTAATCTAATTTATAATATGGGATTTCCAATAGAGTGAATTTTATAGAACTAGCCTCGGGCGCTATCATTGATAAGCTTAAAACAGTCCTTGACCAGGATGTAGCGGTTACCGACCTTGGAGGCAATGTCGTGGCCGACAGCGAAATAAAAAATTTCGGCAAACACCTGCCAACCACGGCCATCGCGCTGAAAGAAAATAAAACCACCTCCTTGCCCAAGGGCGAGCTGGAGGCAGAAAGTACCGCCTGGGCTGCTCCTCTTGTTTATGACAACCAGGTCGTCGGCTGCATCATCCTCAAAGACAATGGCCGCATGACTGAGGAACAAATCAACCTGGCGCGTTCGCTTGCTGAGCTTTTGATCCACCAGGTCATGGTTCTGCGCATGCTACCCACAACCTCTCAGGTTTTGGACAAATTTTTCTTTGATCTTTTTGAAGGACAGGAAAAGGATAAGCAAAAACTGCTGGAGCAAAGCCGTTTTCTCGACATTCACTATTACCGGGTCGGCCTGGATCGCGATCGAGTGGTGATAATGCTCAATTTTCCCGGATTCTGGCAAAAACTCCTGGGAGCAAACATTGTGCCGCAGGAAGCGGAACAAGCCAAAGTAGAACACTACAAACAAATAATCCAGCAGGTATTCAAGCCTTATGCCCAATCGCTTGATGATATTTTGGTGACATATTTCAGCGGGGATAATTTCTTGATACTGATTGCGGCAGACAAAGAAGGACAGAAAAGTTACGAAAAAATTCTGCAAAATGCGGAAACTATTCCCGGGCTCATAAAAAATTCACTTAACGAACAATCCCATATTGCCGTGCCCAATTTCCTGCCTGGACTAGACGGGCTGATGAAAGCTTATGGACAAGCCAAAATAACTCTTGCCCTTGGCCAAAAACTTTACCCGGAAAACGAAGTGTTTTTGTACAGCGAAATTGTTGTGGCCAAGCTCATCAATCAGATTCCCCGCTCGGAGCAGCAGTATTTTACCAACCACTATCTCAAAGGCCTCTTAAAAAAACCTCAGCTTCTCAAAACTCTGGCCGCCTATTTTGCAACCGACCTTGATCTGAAGGCTACGGCTCAAAAATTAAATATCCACAAAAACACTCTTTATTACCGCTTTGATAATATCGAAAAGCTCATCGGCCTTGATCCTCGATCTTTTCATAATGCAATCAAAATCGTGCTAGCGCTGCTCATGTACCAGATAAATGAAGAAACTGAGACCAAAAATCCAAATTCCCAGGTCAGTCAAACCCCTTTGTTTGGATAAACCGCACAATGACTCCGACTCTAGATCGGGGCAATATAATTAAGCAAGGCAAAAAAGCATTGCATGTTTCCCATCTGAATTATTCCAGGCCAAACGCGCAAATTTAAATGATTTGGACCACATTGCGGGTAAATGCCACTCAAATTGCATTTTTTACCCCTGGTCCCTCCCCAAATTGCCTGGATAACTCGGGTGGAAAATAAAAGCATCAAGACGAGGTTAGGCGTCTTCGGTGCTCAGGGTAGAACCCCGTTACGACTCACCGCTTCGGTGAGTAGCAGTGGGGTTCTTTTAATTCCAAGTCCTATTATATATTCTGGAAAATTGTTATCAAACGAGGTGTACTGTCAGAATACTTGTTCCTGATATTGTAGCTTCCATAAACGTCCGCTTCTGACTGTGCAGTGCTGTTATAAAAATTCTGTGTAAGGCAAAACGCTCTGGCGAGACGTTTTTGTAAAACTACGGTTTGGCGATGAAGTGATCGAGGTTGGGCTTGCCGCCATGGGGAGGACGAGAACCTCGCGGGCCGCGGTCGTCGCGGCGAGGCGGACGCGGGCGGTCGTAGTTTTGCGCGTTGTCACTTGCTCCAGGGAGCAGTGCTTTGCGTGACAAATTGATTCTCCCCATGTCATCAACAGCAATGACTTTGACCTTAACAGTGTCGCCAATATTCACAACATCGGTTACCTTATCCACACGGTGGTTCTCTAGCTCGGAAATATGAATCATTCCGTCCTGTCCGGGAAGGATCTCCACAAACGCGCCGAAATCCAAAATCTTTACCACCTTTCCCTCAAATATTTCACCGGGCATAACCTCGCGCACGAGATTTTTTATCCAATCAACAGCTTTGGCAGAACCCTCGGCATTGTTGGAGGTCACCATGACGAGCCCGTCATCCTCAATATCAATCTTTACGCCAGTCTCGGCAATGATGTTGTTGATGATCTTGCCGCCTGGACCGATGACTTCTCTGATCTTTTCCGGATTGATATGAAAAGAGGTGATGCGCGGAGCATAGATAGACATCTCAGGCCGAACCTCTGGAATCGCGGCCAACATTTTCTCAAGAATAAACATCCGACCAGCTTTGGCTTGTTCCAAAGCACTCTTCAAAATCTCAACTGTCAATCCTTTGACCTTGATATCGAGCTGGAGCGCGGTAATGCCGTCTTTGGTGCCGGCAACTTTGAAATCCATGTGTCCATTGCCATCCTCAATACCCTGAATGTCGCTCAGGATTTTAAAATTCCCGGACGCGATATCTAGTACCAAACCCATGGCAATGCCAGAGACCGGTGCCTTGATCGGCACGCCGGCATCCATGAGCGCCAATGTCGAGCCGCAGGTGGAACCCATAGACGTTGAGCCATTGCTCGACAAAACCTCGGACACAAGGCGAATAGTGTACGGAAAATCTTCTTTTTTGGGGAGCATTGGCTCGAGCGCGCGCTCTGCCAAAGCCCCATGGCCGATTTCCCGGCGGCCCGGAGAACGCAGGGGTTGGACCTCGCCCACGGAATAGCCGGGAAAATTGTAATGGTGCATGTAGCGCTTATGCCGCTCTTCCTCAGTATCAAGATCTTCGAGAAGCTGAACATCATCCGGCCCGCCGAGAGTCGCGGTCGTCAGTACCTGGGTTTCGCCGCGCTTGAAAAGGCCGGTGCCGTGTACGCGCGGCAAGATACCCACCTCGCAAGTGATCGTCCTTATTTCGTCCAGAGCGCGGCCATCGACTCGTTTGCCGCTTTCAAGTATCCCGCCCTGAATAATCTCCTTGGTTTTTTTATCAAAGATATAACCGATTTCTTTCTTTAGTGCTGAATCATCCCCGGCCAATGTTATTTGGGCTTTTTCACGCACTGCATTCATTGCCTGATCGCGTTCGGCTTTATCTTGTTTGTAGATAGCGTCCTCAAGCTCGCCTTTGAAAGCGCTGAATTTTTCTATCAATTCCGGGTTCGGCGCAAACGTGGCAATCTCAACCTTAGGCGTGCCTGCATCTTTGGCTAATTTTTTAATGAGCCCCACAATATTTTTAATCTCCTTCTGCGCGAAAGCAATCGCCTCGATCATCTCCGCTTCCGGAAGCTCGAAAGCGCCGGATTCAACCATGATAATGTGGTTTTCCGTGCCGGAGACTATCAGATCCAAACTACTGCCTGCTTCCGCTTCTGCGTAAGAAGGGTTCAAAACCAATTTCCCGTCAATCTTGCCCACACGCACGCCAGCGATGGGTCCGTCCCAGGGGATGTTGGAAACTTCAATCGCAGCGGATGCGGCATTCAGTCCCAAAATATCAGGGTCATTGGCGCCGTCCACAGAAAGCACGGTTACCACAACCTGTATATCGTTTCTAATGTTGTCACTGAACATAGGACGGATGCTGCGGTCAATGACTCGGCCGCGCAGAATCGCGTCATCAGAAGGACGCCCTTCGCGTTTTACCCAGCGCGAGCCTTTGATTTTTCCGGCTGCATAAAGTTTTTCTTCGTAATCCACCATGAGCGGCAGGTAATCAATCCCCTCGCGCTGCCGGCCCAGCACCACTGTGCCCATAACCATGGTATCACCGGCTCTGACCACCACGCTGCCGTTTGCCTGCATGGCAAATTTACCCGTGGAAAGATTCCATAGCGTGGAGCCGATTTGGCCTTCTGTCGAATATTCTTTTGTACTCATTACATTTTTGTTCCGCTCCGGAACAACGCTTATGTAGCTTTACCAAACACCAATCATTGCACAAGTGTCTCGTAAAGTTCCACAAACTGTTCTTCCAGGCGGAACTGAATTATGAATTAAGAGTCAAGAATTAAGTTCTATTCTTAATTCCTAATTCTTACTTCTTAATTCTATTTCTTCAGTTTCAATTTCTCCAAAATTTTCTCATGCCGCTTCTCGTCCTCTCCTTTCAGATAACGAAGCAAGCGGCGGCGGTTTCCCACCATTTTCAAGAGCCCGCGGCGGGAATGGTTGTCTTTCTTGTGTTTGCCCAAATGCTCGGAAACCTGATCGATTTCCATGGACAAAATCGCGATCTGCACCTCAGGACTGCCGGTATCGCCCTTGTGAGTCTGATATTTCTTGATTAAATTTTCTTTTTCCTTAGGAGAAAGCATGGAGAAATATTAACACATAAAAGTTAACTATGCAAGTGTCGCACAAAGGGGGAATTCTTCACCTAACCCAAATATAAAAACTGGTAACCCCGAACCCGCCTTTACCGTCCCCTCCCTTGACCACTATCTGATAACGACCCGTCTTGTTCCAGGCGTGCTGTGCAAAAAATGCGTGCTGGTGTGGCATAACCGGCGTAAAAAACTTTGTCCCGTCACCCCACCAGATTTCATAACTGACTCTGTCGTCATCGGGATCCAGTGAAAAACCATAAATCTTTTGGAGGAAATCTGTATAAATAATGTCCTGAAAACCTCGAACAATGGGGACTCCCGGCGGACGATTTTTACTGATAATCGTTTCTCCGGCTACTTTACCTTGCCGGAGAAAGGAAGAAATTTTTCCGGAAACATAATCCGCCAGGGCCTGGACATCATCATTGGCCACATCGCCGTCCCCTGTAACGTCCGCATTGTCGAGCGCGCGTCCCAGCAAAGAGCCTTTACCGCCAAGATAATTACTGATGACCAGCGAGTCCTCGGCAGTTACGCGGCCGTCGCGGTTTGCATCACCAAGCAGAAGAGGCTGTCCGTTGCTGACTGGAAAACTGCTGATGAGAAGGTCTGCATACTGCTTAACGATCAGCGAGTCCATCTTGTTGATTTTGCCATCCCCGGTAACGTCAGCGTTAGTGGCGGTTTGACCGCTCACAGTAGCGGTTCCTGCGGTATGTTTGTCAATGAGAGCCGCGTCGTCGGTTGTAACCAAACTGTCATGGTTAATGTCGCCGTAAAGCTCGCTTGCCGCGTTACGCAAGCTGATGAGATGCCCCACCGCAGCATAGCTATTGCTCGGATAAATCTCTTGCCCTGATACCTGGCCTGCGCCCTTGGTATTTTTGGAATTTTCCACATCGTAGCTCACTCTAATCGTCTCCCCAATTTGCACGTTTGTCAGATCAATCACCGGAATATCAACCCTGACAGTCAAAATGCTTTTCTCGCCCCTGGGCACAGAAATCGGCGGGTTTAGAGTAACTTTTCCGCGCAGCCCAGGCAGCTCGCCGAGTTTTTTTGCGCCTTCCCACACAGAAACCTTACTGACTACATTTGGGCTTCCAACCTCGACCTTCAAGCCAAGACTTTCGAGATTGATGCTCTCTTCCCGCGCAATTATTTTAAATACCGTGGCAACGATTTCTTTATTTCCTCCGGTAACGCTGCGCGAAACCGGACTCGTGCCATCCAGCTCCACTGACATGGTTCCTGCAACAAAGATACGCATCGCTTCGCCATAAACCGGAGTTCCGCCTACATCGAGGCCCAAACGCAAATTACCGCTCAATCCCGGCATAAGATCCGCTGCAACCGTGATAACCTGGGAGGAGCCATTGCGGACCACAAACGGAGCTATTGGCGCCGGTTCAAGACCGAATCCAGTGCCGAGCAGAGTATCGCCGTTATAGAAATGAATTTTTGCAAACATGCTTGCAGCGTTTTGCGAATCCGAAATTGCATGAAGCTTATCAATGGTCACATCGCCGCCCTGGGCGCTTATCCGTACGCGTGCAAAATGCGCGTTCCTGGCGCCGCTGATATAGGATTGGTCGGGAGTGGTTGAAACATCAAGGCTCGCACTAAGCTTTGCCTCACCTGCCGCGATCACGCTGAAGCCGCTGTCGCTCGCATCCGCGACATCTGCTTTTCCAAGATTATGGCCCCGAACCTCTATTTGATAATTACCGGACAAGGAGATGTTGTCAGGAACCGTCCACATATAACTGCCCTCGGCCGCGGCATCTGTGATGAGGCCGTTCACAATAGCATTAAAACAGGCGTCGCATGTCTTGTAACCGATTGTGACAGAACTCACTCCCGCTTGCGCCCATTTGATTTGAATCCTCATGCCTAATGAAATCTTCTCTCCTCCATTCGGATAGATGACTCTCACATCAGGCGTGCCTGCCGGGGCAGGCGTTTGAGGGGCGGGAAAAATTTGCGCAGCCGAATCTATGACTGTTCCGGCGGTGATTGAATTTAATATTCCTGCCTGGTCCGGCAGAACCTCGGAAAAACTATGTCCCCGACCAAGAAAAGCCTGAGCAGAAGTAAAACCGTGTTTTTGTCCGCCGCTTACCTGGTAGACTGTCCCGTCGGCGGAGAGGATCAAACTACCCTCCGCGTAACCCAGAGCGCTTCCGGCAGGCAGTGACAAATCACCAAGCGAAGCCGGCTGAATATTGGAAAGCTTGTAACCATGCGAATAAAATACTGAGAGGGTAGGGAAACCGCGACGAACGGCATCCTCAACCAAATAGACAGTGCCGTCGCCTGCCAGCACCAAAGATGCCGCGGCCATGGCGTTTTGGGCAATAAAAAAACCGGTCATCAAAACCAGCAATACGAGAAGCTTTTCGAGAAATGAATATCGACTTTTTTTGGTCACGCTGTTAGAAATTAGCATAATAATGAAGATACATTAAAATCCGTAACACTGCTTGTGCAAACGTAATATCTAACAGGATTCATACCTATTATTATAGCACAAATTTTCGGGTTATGCAAGAGGAAGCCGCAAATTTTACGGCACGGAAACGAGCATGAAAGAAACGGACGCACTGCTGCCCCGGCCATCATCTGCCGCGACTGTCACAAGATAAGTCCCCGTTCTCCAGCCATGCGATAAAACATAAGCGTATCCCGAACCGAGTCTTTGGGTTTCTTCCGCGCTTCCATCTCCCCAGTTCACGCGGTAAGTAATCGCGTCACCATCCAGATCAACTGAATAGCCATAAATTACCTGGCCGGTTTTGGTGATAGTGGGCGCGGAAGGCGCACGATTGCCAATGCTCGCGCCCTGCACAGCAGATGTGTCGTATGTGAGCCACTGCTGGTCGTAGATTGGACCGCTGAATGTCTTGAGGCTCACGTAGCCGGAGCCAGTGTCCACATCTGCCATCCCAAACAGCTGGTGCGTGGCATTGGCAGGATTGGGGTCATTGCTGGGCTTTAGCTTGACCTGGGAAATACTTTTGTTGCTGCCATAGTCCAGGGTTATGGAGGCGCTGTAACCGGGGGAAATGAAATACGAACTCGCGCCCGGGTAAGTATTTTGGCAGACATAGGTTGAATAAGTATCGCTGGCGCTGCAGCTCACAGGAGTCAAAAGATTGCCACCGCTGTCATATGCTTCGATTTTATGCCAAGCCACCCAGGAATTGCTCGTGGATTGGACCTTGAGGTAACGGTAGGAGGGAACAGGAACAGGGGTCGGACCGGGAGTGGGGGTTGGAACTGGCGTCGGGGTAGGTGCTGGTGCTGGAACAGGAGTAGGGGTCGGTGGCGGCGACTGGGTGCATTGATTGACCAAAACTGAATTTGAAGTGGTCACCCATGCTGAGTCCCCCATCGTATTATTATACGCGCGCACTGCATACCCATAACCTCCTCCCGGTGATGGATTGTCAGTCAGCGGTCCTGAGGTGTGAGTGTTTAGGTTATTGCCAACTGTCCAGACTAGATCATAACGTTTCCTGGAAAAGCCAGTTCCGGTTTCAAAATAATCACTGCTCGGCGCTGCTGTATTGCGGTAAATCTTAAAGCCATCTTCATTCGCGGCATTGTCAGTCCAGCTCAAGGTGACCTGTCCGCAAACCGAGTTGTCGGCCACGAGATTGGAAGGTGTGTTAGGCACACCTGTTGTAACGGTAAAGTTTAAGGCATTACTCGTCATTACGCCATTACTCACTGTCACCGGGTAAATACCCTGGGTTAAGCTAGTTGGAACCTCTACGTTGGTGAGGATAAATCCGCTGCCGAAAGGAAAGGATGCGCTGACAGCGCCAAACCATACGGTAGTGGGTCGTCCCAAAAGCATTATGTCTGTTCCCTCAATATTGATTTTCGTTCCTGTGGGTCCGGAATTTTGAGATAAGGAAATTAGTTTGGGGACAACGGGCACTGACCGGACGCCAAAACTAGTGATGCCCCAATTATTACTTTCATCTGTCTCTGTGATCAAATTATAATAATCGATATCCAGCCTTACTTCGTTGTTGGTCAGAGACGTGGTCTGGCTGTATTTCAGCTTGACCGCATATACACAAGACTGATTTGAAGCCATCTGAGTGAGAGTACTGCAGGTATTTTCAGGAATAGCTGCATCAGCATTTACTGGATTTATCCCTGTTTTGTAGCTGAGGCTAAATGATGGCTTGGTAGGCCAGGTACTCCCATTATTTTTTATGGTAAAGCTCAGTACTGCGTCCTTGTTTACCTCAATGGCATTTGAGGCGTCAACGATCTTGGGATTGATATCCATCGGCAGTTCAACGCTGAAATCTGGTAATCCTGCAGACGGCACAATGACTGTGATCGGGAATGTGACCTCACCGGTTATGCCAGAATCTGAGGTACGCAGACTGACTGTGCCTTTGTAGGTTCCGGCAGGCACATTACTGTTGACCTGGATCCGGATATCCATCTGTGTTCCCGGGGAGATGCCTCCGCTCGACTCGGCGATATTTATCCCTGCTCCATAGCTGGTTGGGTAGCCGTAGAAATAGAAAGATTTGGCAGTTGTGGAACGGATGCTGAAAGCATTTGTATACTGCCCGGCCGGAGCCGTGACTGTTACTGCCCCGGGATTTTCAAGACCAATGCCAGATGAAGAGGAAACCTGGTGCGTGAGCCACTGCTGGTCATAGTAAGCCCCGCTGAAAGTTTTTATTGGGGATCCATAGCCTGATCCGCCGTCTGCCATGGCGAAAATCTCGTGGGTGCCAGAAGCAGGGTTGGGAGAATTGCTCGGCAAGAGCTTTATCTGTGAGATGAATTTGTTAGCGCCATAATCCAGCGTAATCCAGCCGCTCCAGTCACCTGCATTCCAATATGATCCCCTGCCAGGGTACACATCCTGACAGGAAGAGAGGTAGTTGCCGCTGGCGCTGCAACTTACTGGGGTGAGAATATTTCCCGAGGTGTCAATGGCTTGAATCTCATGCCAAGCGATCCAGGAATTGCTTGAGGATTGGACCTTGATGTAGCGGTAGGAGGGAACAGGAACAGGGGTCGGACCGGGAGTGGGGGTTGGAACTGGCGGCGGGGCAACATTTGGGCTTGTCAAGACTTGCGCATCAGAGCGGGACGGGAGTCCGGGAACTCTGAAACCATTGTACCACTGTGTCAAAAGCGGAACGGCTGACGGATTATTTGACCTGTGTAAATCAGACCAGATAAAATTGCTCGCGGAAAAACTATCTACGCCTGTCATTGTGTTGAGGACTGGCGGCTGTCCTGGCACGAATATCGAACTGGAATCCCCCAGCATAACAGTACTCACTGTAGCGTTTCCGGAACGATTGGAAATTGTTGTCCGAACCTCGTAAATTTTCGATAGTCCTGCGGCAATTAATCTGAAATTACCAGGTGTACCGACTCGCTTTATCAGATTTATTTTACTGGAAATAGGATCAGTGGATGCACCCGGAAGTTCCGGATAATAGTTCAAATCTACCTCATTAATGGTACCCGGCTCCTCAAACAATCCATACGAAGGCCCGGTACTAACATTGCTGGCACTAATTTCAAATACTGCCTTATGAAAAGCAATATCACCTTTTGAATCTGCAGTGATTTTAAACTTATACACTGGGACATTGGTACCATTCACTAATGTCCCAGTATTCAATGGTACTCTTTGAACATTAGGAATGGATTTGTAAACCGTAAATTCACTGCCGGTAACGCTTCCGGATTTGCTGCTGTTCAAAACCCGCGTCCCTGAAGTCTGGCCAATGGCGCCATACGAATCTTCATAAACATTGAAGGCCACGCCTTGGCCGGATCTGGCAACATAACCGTCGCCTTGGCCATTCGTCACCACACCTGTATCAACCTTGACTGTGAGTTTTTTGCTTCCGTTCTTTGGGATAATCAATCTGTCGCGCAGATTTTGAAAAGTAATTGCCGAGGTGGTAGTCGGCACACCGAAAGCTAGAAGCGATGTCCCGTCAAAAAGATAGACCTGGTTGACTTGGTTGCGCAGGATCCCCCCATTGACCCCGGTAACATCAAAATGCAGACTGTCAAGATTCATATCGTCATTTGCAGCTGAGAAGCGAAGCTCGGCAACAGTCACCTTGCTTGCACCCCCCACCAGCAAACCACTCGGCGGGCTCGATGCATCAGCGGAAATGGTAAGCGTCCCGCCGCCAGCGCCAGTGCCGTCGCTTAGAGTCATAATAGGACCATCACTGTCCACCACTGTTGGAGTGATTGCTGTTCCGGTCGAAGATCCGACAACTGTTATGCATCCAGTGCCCCGACAGCCAAAACTGTGAGTCTGGCCGTTTTTCCCGGCAACGACGTCTCCTTTCAAAGTTAACGTCTTCGCGGTTCCGCGAGGCACTATGACCGGACTCGTGAAATTGAAAGTAACAATTAAGCTTCCCCCGGGTTGTTGCACAAAAGGTGAAATCCGTGTAGTCCCGTCATACATGGTTAAATTGGCAATATCACTCTGAATCCCCACCATGGAAGTCTTTTGGCTGACTTTGAAACTAGTAATACGAATGTCTTCCGAGGAACCCGCGGCGTCCACCACAAAATTCGCAAATGTAAATCCTGGAGTTCCAATCAGAACGCTTTGGCTGGCAGGACTGGACGAAGTGCTCACGACAACCGCCCCTTTTCTAATAATCACTGATTCAAGTGCCTTGTTGTACCTAGGTTGGGCTGTGATACCTGACAAACTGACAATATCTTTTGCGGTCACCGCGGTCTCCGGATTTTCCAGAGTCAGGGTAAGTACATCGCCGGTTGCGAAAGCATTATTCAAATTGGCATAAATTTTATAATCGGACGTACCTGGCTGAAAGATGATCGTATCAGTCATGGTAATTTTGCCGCCGATCGCATCAAACGGACCTGCGATGATCTTGTCGCCATCTTTAACCACAACATTCGTGATCGCTTTATTTACAGCGAACACCAGCTTGCTGACCTGTACCGGGTTGCCAATAACTGTAACGGCAAACGCTCCAACCTGCTGATTGTTCGCACCCGCCGCGACCGTGGTAGATGACAACGGAGAAGCTTTGGCAAAACTGATTACGGTTGTGCTGGAGGTTGGAAATTTGTTTATCACGCGGCCAAAGAAATTGGCCACCAGATTAGCATCATTTTTCGTAATGAGACCGTTACCGTCGACATCAGCATTGTTTAAAGCGTTAAGATCAGTCAATTTTGAAACATTGTCAACATGAAGGTCGATTACTACGGAGTCACCAGTATTCACCTTGTCGTCAAGATTGGCATCACCTGGCAAATCCGAGCCGGTCGGCGCGGGCGGAAGATCCGGCAAGACAGAAACGGTCATTGTATTCACCACAGAATAATGACCGAAATCATCTCTGGCCTGGACTTTCACGGTATAAATTCCGCTCGTCGCCCAAACCTGCTCGGACACAAAGACCTGTTGTCCTGAAACAGCGGATCTTTCGGAACTGTTTCCATCGCCCCAGTCAAAAGTGTAAATAATGTAGTCCCCATCAGGATCCGTGGAAACCGCGCTATAGGTGTTAAGTGATTTGACCAGGACACTGGTTGGGCCTGTCACCGCCGGTCTCGTGGGCGCGCGCGGGTCAGAGGGAAGCGGCGGCGGGGACTTGGGAGAAAAAGGCAGAGAGCTAGTGGGAATAAACCGATATGGGACATTGCCGGTATTTGGCAATGTCCGATCCGTCTCATTCGCAAGAACCACTTGATTAAATCCATAGCCGTGGGACCGGAAATCATCCGCATTGGCAAATCCGCTCCGGCCGTTGGGTGTTATCAGGTAGATTGTGCCGTTGTCATTGATTAAGGTTCCCGGAGGGTGATTGCCTCCATATTTAGCCTCGCTCATTATTCCGCCTACCGGAAGGTCGGCAAAGGTTTCGGCATTGGCTGTAACAACATTAAAGAAAGAATAGCCAAGACCCAAAAAATCCTCGGCAGTCTGGAACGGCCGCTTATAACCGGTGGTAATGAGATAAACCAGTGGATCGTTCGGACCTTTGACAAGCGTGCCATCGCGGAAAATCATAACAGGGCCAATCGGCAGGTTCAAATCATCCGCTGTAGCCTGGCCAACCATGGAAAAGCTATAGCCGTGAGAATAGAAAACCTCGGGAGACCGGAACGGACGGCGCTCTCCTCCGGTGACTAGGTAAACCGTGCCCGAATTGTCAGCAACCAAACTACCCTCCATCGAGACTGCGGCCTCTGAAACTCCGGACACAAAAAAACCGGTCGTCAAAATAACTCCGGCAAGGATTAACAATCTACCAAAACGCTTATTGTTCAGCATTTGTATGATTTAATTTTACTTTCTAAACTAATTATAGCATAAATTTTCCGGAAAAGCAACCTTATATAAAAGGGGCCCGCTCATGTGGTCCCGGAAAAATTGGGAGTGAATACATGAGCGGGTTAGATGGTCGCCGCTTAAACGCGACTACGATACCATGAGACGATCACGGGGCTTTCTGTAGGAGCGTTGCATGCCTTCTCCTTAACGTTTTTCAGCGCTAACCGTGTATGGCGCTGTTGTTGTTGTTCGTCTTCGCGTTGCCGTTGGCTGCGCGCTCGTGATTTTTGCTTGCGCCATTGGCTACCCGTGCGAAGTTCCAGTTGTTCGAACCGGAAACATTCATCAGAGTACTCTCCTTTGTAGTTGTGGTTTTCGAATGTTTCGTGAACTATTCAACGAACAAACACGTTGCCACCAAGAGGCGGGGGAAAGAAGTGACCAAAAAACATGAGGTCCTCCTTGGCTTCTAGGGCTCTGATCTACATCGAGGGGCATCGGATTCACCGATTAGGTTTTGTTCCTCTGATCAGCCGTATTTGTTAAATGCATTTTGCAGGCTGTCTAATATTATGTCAAACGATTATCAACAGTAGCGCGCTTAACTTCGGTAGAGATGTTTACTATACTAGTTGTGTACGTCGCACAATATGAAACAAACGGAACTAAAAAAATACAAACAGCAATTCCTAGAGCACCTAGAGGTGGAAAAAAACCGCTCTCGCCTGACCATCCGCAATTATGATTTATATTTACGGCGATTTTGCGAATTTGCGGAATCTCGAAGAGTATCATCCCCTGCTGGCGTTGATTTGGATTTGGTAAGAAGCTTTCGCCTCGCATTGAATCGCCGACAAGTCCGCCGAAGTCCGCCTCAGGCGGACGAAGGCGGAGAACTGAAACTCGCCACGCAAACCTACCACATTATTGCTCTTCGCTCTTTCCTCAAATATTTAGCCCGACGCGACGTCAAAAGCCTTGCCGCCGAAAAACTGGAACTTCCAAAAACGCCGTCAAGGCAGGTAAGCTTTCTTGAATCCGAGGATTTGGAAAAACTCTTCCGCGCAACCAACCAGGAAAAAGACGAACTTCGGCGCTTGCGCGACCGCGCGATTCTCGAGATTTTATTTTCCACCGGCCTTCGCGTTGCTGAATGCGCGGGCCTGAAACGCGCACAGGTCAACCTGAAAAAAGACGAGTTCTCAGTCAAAGGGAAAGGCGATAAAATCCGTGTTGTATTTTTGTCGCCAGCTGCCCGCAGCGCGCTCAAAAATTATCTCAGCAAAAGATCGGATAACTCCCCTGCCCTTTTCGTAAGACATTCAAATAATAAAATTGACATCTCGGATGTTTCACCGCTCACCGCTCGCACGATCCAGCGCCTTATGAAAAAATACGCTCTGCTGGCAGGGATTACTATAAAAATTTCCCCGCATACACTCAGGCATACAATGGCCACGGATCTCCTGCAGGCCGGCGCAGACCTCAGGTCAGTCCAGGAAATCCTGGGACACGCATCCATCACGACTACGCAAATCTATACGCATTTAACCAATAAAAGATTAAAAGAAATCCACGCCAAGTTTCACGGGCGTTTTAGAAAATAATTGGACATTTATACATGACTATCATTCTTCCTATCGGCCATATTTACTGCATCAACCGTGTTACTGATTATCACTTGACATCTTAGAGTGCTAACTATAAAATATAAGTAATTTTGCATTTTGATTTTTAAATTTTATATTTCCTATGATCCCACTCGATAAATTTACTCAAAAGGCCCAGGAGGCCATAGCAACCTCTCAAACAATCGCCAGCGAGTACGAGCACCAGCAGGTTGACTCTTTGCATTTGCTCCTCTCGCTCATCCAGCAGGAAGGCGGTGTGGTCGGCTCGCTGTTGGAAAAACTGAAGGTAGATACAAAGCTTCTGGAAAATCAGATCCAAAAGCATTTGCGGATCGTCCCCCAGATTGCAGCCTTCCCTTCCGGGCTTGGGCAGATCTATGTTACTCGCAACCTCAACGAGGTACTTTCGCAGTCCATGAAAGAAGCCATCAAACTCAAGGATGACTATGTGTCTACAGAGCATTTGTTTCTGGCAATTCTCGAGCGCGGAGGACAGGCCAAGCGCATTCTCGAGCAGTTCAGCCTGGGCACAGACGAGGTCCTCGAAAGCCTCAAAGACATCCGCGGCGCAGAGCGCGTAACCAATCCTGAGCCTGAGCAGACTTATCAATCACTTGAAAAATATACCCTGAATCTCACGGAACTGGCGCATAAAAATAAACTGGACCCGGTGATAGGGCGCGATCAAGAGATTCGCCGGGTCATGCAGGTTTTATCGCGGCGTACCAAAAACAACCCGGTGCTCATCGGCGAGCCGGGCGTGGGCAAAACCGCTGTGGTGGAAGGGTTGGCGCAAAGAATTATTTCTGGCGACGTGCCGGAGAGTCTGAAAAATAAAATCTTACTTGGCCTTGACCTGGGCGCGCTTCTGGCTGGCGCCAAGTTCCGCGGCGAATTTGAACAACGCCTGAAATCAGTACTGCGCGAGATCGAACGATCTGCTGGAAAAATTATCCTGTTTATTGACGAACTGCATACAGTGGTCGGCGCTGGCGCGGCCGAAGGAGGTCTCGATGCCTCCAATATGTTAAAGCCCATGCTGGCGCGCGGACAGCTCCATGCGATTGGCGCTACGACCCTCAAAGAATATCAAAAATATATTGAAAAAGACGCGGCCCTAGAGCGCCGCTTCCAGCCGATTATAATCAGCGAGCCGACTGTTGAAGACACTATCGCGATACTCCGCGGCATCAAGGAAAAATACGAGGTTCACCACGGGGTAAAAATCACTGATGAGGCATTAATCTCCGCCACTCACCTCTCATCCCGCTATATCTCAGACCGCTTCCTGCCGGACAAAGCCATTGACCTTATTGATGAGGCCGGCTCTAATCTAAGGTTGGAGATCGACAGTATGCCGGAAGAGCTTGATCTTTTGACGAGGCGCATCCAAAAATTGGAGATAGAACGGCAAGCTCTCAAACAGGATGAGTCGGAGCGGTCCATGCTCGAGCTGCCGCGCATCGAAAAAGAGCTGGCGGAACTGCGGGAACAATCCCGTACTCTGCGCTTGCACTGGGAAGCGGAAAAAGAGGTTATCACCAAGATTCGCGAGAACAAATCCAAAACAGACGAACTGAAAATGCAGGCTGAAGCAGCCGAGCGCGCCGGCGATCTCAATCGCGTGGCAGAAATCCGCTACGGCACTTTGCCGAAACTCGCAAAGGAAATTGAAGAAAAAGAGCAATATCTCATCAAACTGCAAAGCAAGCACAAGATCCTGCGGGAAAAAGTCACAGAAGAAGACATCGCTCATGTAGTTGCGCGCTGGACCGGAGTGCCAGTGTTCAAAATGCTCGAATCAGAGACAAAGAAGCTGTCCCATATGGAAGCGGATATGAAAAAGAGAATCGTCGGACAGGCAGAAGCCATTGACGCCATCTCCAACGCGATCCGAAGAAGCCGCGCCGGCATTGCCGAAGAACGCCGCCCTATCGGCTCATTTATTTTCATGGGGCCGACCGGCGTGGGAAAAACTGAAACTGCGAAAGCGCTTGCGGAATTTCTATTCAACGATGAAAAAGCGCTCGTGCGCATTGACATGTCTGAATACAGTGAAAAACATTCTGTAGCAAAATTTATTGGCTCACCCCCGGGATATGTCGGCTATGAGGAAGGCGGCCAGCTCACGGAAATTATCCGGCGCCGCCCATACAGCGTAATATTGTTCGATGAGATTGAAAAAGCTCACCCGGAAATATTCAACATCATGCTGCAGATCCTGGACGACGGCCAGCTCACGGACGCCAAGGGCCGTGCAGTCAATTTCAAAAATACGATTCTCATCATGACCTCCAACCTCGGCTCGGAAATGATTCGCAAACAAGGGCTAGGATTTGCGGACGGACATAAGGATCAGGCTGAGATTTCCGAAAAGGAAATGCGCGAGCAAGTGCTCGATATCTTAAACAAGCATTTCCGGCCGGAATTTCTAAACCGCATTGATGAGATCATTATCTTCCATCCCCTCTCCCAAGCTCAAATCAACACTATTGTGGACTTGCAAATCGCTCAGATTCAGAAACGCCTCATGGATCGCAACATCACGATCAAGGTCCGACCTGCCGCCAAGAAAGTCTTGGCCGAAAAAGGCTATGACCCGGTCTACGGCGCGCGCCCCCTGAAGCGAGCTCTGCAAAAAGAGATTCTCGACAAACTTGCTCTGTCCATGATCAAAGGCGAAATCGAAAACGGCGATAGTATTGAGATTGATGCAAAGAAAGAGGAGCTGACCTTTAAAACAAGCCACGCTGCAGTTATCTCGAAACGATAATAACCGCATCCGATATAACGCTAATATAAGCCAAATCTCGGATGCAAAAAACCGTTCGCAAGAGCAGTTTTTTGTTTAGCTCAACAGTAATCATCACAAGCGTAAAGGGACTCATCGCGCAGATGAAAGCCGAACTTAAACGCGCCGGATTCGTAGTGATTTATAAAATCATACGTTCCCGGCGCGCAATCGGCTAATAGCACAAACGAACTGCCGGCATGATGCCAGGCAGAAATTAAAAAAAGATCCGAAGTCAGAACGACTGTTTTTCGGATCTTTTTTATTGGCTAATTTCATTACGCATTCTCACGCAATTGCGTGGTTTTGTGAAATGAATGGTTGCTACCGCACCAAGCCCATCTTCTCTTTTCTCTTGGCTTCGGCTTCGTCGAGGATTGTTTTACGGATTCGGACATTTTTCGGGGTAACCTCGACAAGCTCGTCATCGCCGATATATTGCAGGGCGTCCTCGAGCTCCATTATTTTTGGAGCATTGAAATGCTCAGCGCCGCCCTCGCCTTTTGATCTCATATTGGAAAGTTGTTTCGCTTTACAGACATTTACGGAAATATCCTCAGACCTGGCATTTTGGCCGACCACCTGACCTTTGTAAACCGAAACTGCGGGCCCGATAAACAGCACTCCCCTGCCTTGAACATTAAGGAGGCCGTACATGTTGGTAGTGCCGGTTTCATGAACAACAAGCGACCCCTGCTCGCGCTCCCGCCAATTTCCCGGATCTTCCCGGTAATCCTCGAACGTCGCATTGATGATACCCAGCCCGCGCGTGTCAGTAAGAAACTCGCTTCTGTATCCGAGAAGGCCCCGCGTAGGAATCAAGAACTCCAAAAAAGCAATGCCATTTTCCGTGCGTAGATCCTGCATCTCACCGTGACGGCCTCCAAGCTTTTGGATAATCACTCCGGAATGTACCTCTGGCACCTCGATAAAGACCCGTTCAAAAGGTGTGAGCGTTCCCTTGTTGATGACCTGCGGCCGGCTCACTTGAAATTCAAATCCTTCTCTGCGCATGCGTTCAATCAATATCGACAAATGCAGCTCGCCACGACCGGAAACCGTCCATTGGTTTTGCGCCAAACCATCATCCACGCGAAGAGCCATATCTGTTTCCAGCTCTTTGTATAATCTTTCTTGGATCTGCCGTGAGGTGCAATAGTCTCCCTCTTTGCCGGCAAACGGTGAATCATTGACTGAAAAAGTCATTTTGACCGTAGGTTGTTCGATTTCCAGCACTGGCAAGGGGATTGGATTGAGAACATCAGCAATCGTCTCGCCTATGACCACTTCTGGAATCCCGGAAATGGAGGCGATGTCACCGGCTAAAACCTCGTCGGCATCCACTCTCTCTAGTCCCACAAAAGTCATCAGTGACACTATTCGGTATTTTTTCATTTGGCCTTCGCGGTTAATGTGCATGATGTCCTGCCCTGCTTTGATCACACCGTTATGGACCCGCCCTGTAGCAATGCGGCCTTTGAATGTGTCAGCGCTCACTGTCGTGATGAGCATTTGCAAAGGCTTTTCTGCGTCGACAGGCGGTGCAGGAATGTGTTTGAGGATTGCTTCAAAAACGGGCGAGATATCTGTCATTTTGGAGAGATCCGCCTCAAGACCCGCCTTGCCAAGCTTGGCTGCCGCGTAAACCGTAGGGAAATCCGCGATTTCATCGCTTGCCCCCAGCTCTAAAAAGAGATCCAGGGTTTTGTCGTGCACATAATGCACGCGCGCATCTGATTTGTCGATTTTATTGATTACGACAATGATGCGGAGTCCCAAAGCCAGGGCTTTTTTCAAAACGAAACGGGTTTGCGGCATTGGTCCCTCTTTGGCATCAACGAGAAGCAGGGCGCCGTCTGCCATGCGAAGAACCCGTTCTACTTCACCGCCGAAATCCGCATGGCCAGGGGTGTCGATAATATTTATTTTAGTATCATTCCAGCGCACAGACGCGTTTTTGGAAAAAATCGTAATCCCCCGCTCCCGCTCCAGATCATTGGAATCCATGATAAATTCTTTTTGGGCCATGTCTTTATGCAGTTTAGTGCTTGATTGGCGCAGCAAAGAATCGACAAGAGTGGTCTTGCCGTGGTCAACGTGGGCGATAATTGCAACGTTACGGATATTCATAAAAGTCTAATAAAAAATCTGCTTAGAGCAGAATTTAATTCTACGGATAAACTATAGCATAGTTACCGGATTCTGTCACCCCAAGTACGGCGTGATCACTTGGGAAACCTCTTCTGCGCTTTTTGCTTCCATAAGCTTGACCCTCAGTTCTTTTGCGCCGTCAAAACCGGCCACGTAAGCTTTGTAGTGCTTCTTCATGACATCAAAGCTTTTTATGTCCTTGAACATCTTCTCAAAAAGAAAAGTGTGCTCAAGCATCACAGCGAGTTTTTCTTCTAGTGTTATGGTTTTATAATCGCGCTCGCTGCTAAACAGCCAGGGATTGCCGAAAATGCCTCGGCCGATCATTACCCCGTCGCAGCCCGTTTCCTGGACTTTGACTTTGGCTTCTCCGATATCCCCTATATCCCCGTTACCAAGAATCAAGGTTTCTTTTCCCATATCATCGGTTATTTCTACCGCTCGTTTAACCTGATCCCAGTGCGCGTCCACGTCCGACATTTCTTTTCTGGTTCTGGCGTGAATGGTTATTGCCGCAAGCCCGGTTTCGAGAAGCTTTGGCAGCCATTCTTCCAAAATATTTTTATTATAACCAAGGCGGGTTTTGACTGATACCGGCAAATCCGGAGCACCGCGTTTCGTTTCGGCAATTATTTCTTGGGCAAGCTCGGGTGTCTTGATTAGCGCTGCTCCGGCGCCCTGCCTTTCCACGGCTCGGTCCGGACAGCCCATGTTAATATCAATCCCGTCGAATTTTAATTCTTGGGCAAGCTGAGCGCAGTTGAAAAAATTTTCCGGCTTTGAACCAAAAAACTGGGCAACAATCGGGTGCTCTGCGGGCGTGAATTTCAAATCTACAAGGAGTTTGCCGCGACCGGCAGACACAAGCCCATCGCATGAGGTGAACTCGGTAAACATGACGTCCGGCTTGCCGTATTTGGCAATTATCTGCCGAAATGCAGCATCCGTAACATTGGCCATGGGCGCGAGAGCCATTATTGGTTTTTTTAATTGTTTCCAAAAATTCATGAAATGAATTTTTGCCCTGAGCTTGCCGAAGGGCTACAATGTTAAGTATGGATCATCCAATTAGAATAAATAAATATCTATCAGAAAAACAATATTGCTCCCGTCGCATGGCTGACAAACTCATCGCCGAAGGCTTGGTCACAGTCAACGGCAAGCGCGCGCTCGTTGGCCAGAAAATAAATGAAGGCGACAAGGTTGAGGTTGATTCGCCGACTGTTAAAAAAATCGCTGATCAGCGAATATATTTAGCATATCATAAACCAACGGGAATTGACACTCACAGCATTAAAATCCGGGACACGTTTCCGATCGGCCGTTTGGATAAAAATTCGCACGGACTCATCTTGCTCACCAATGACGGTCGGGTTACTGACCGCATGCTCAACCCCAAATACGAGCACGAAAAAGAATATACCGTAACTGTAGATAAAAAACTGCGTCCGGGATTTTTGGAGCACTGCCGAAAAGGAATAACAATTGATGACTACACCACTCGTCCCGCCAAAGTCTCCAAGCTCGGCGAGAACAAATTCAAAATCATTCTCACCGAAGGTCGTCATCACCAGATCCGGCGTATGTGCGATGCTTTTGGCTATACAGTCCGCGACCTGAAACGGGAGCGGATTATCAATATAAAACTAACTGGCCTGTCACAAGGCCAGTCGCATGAACTGAAAGGCGATGAATTGAACAAATTTCTAAAAGCTCTGGAACTAAGCTAAATCTTTTTCTGGCGTTTTTTCTCTCGATCGATATCAATCTGGTCGATTTCTGGAATACCGCTCCCTACGGCGTGTTTCCCGCCATGGCGGTCAATATCAATCTGGTCTACCTCAAGATTTCTTAGCGCGGCGGATGGTACAGACCTTTTTTTACGCGCTGCTTTTTTCTCGCCATGCCCCTTCGGGAGCATGGGATTCTCCGTGCTGAAACGAAAAATAGTTTCACCTCTTTCACCCATTAGTTTTTCCCCATTCGTTATAAAGTTTCTCGGCCTCTGCAGCAATTTGCGGATCCGGATTGCCTTCCAGATTATATTTTGTCATGGCCTCGGTAAAAATTTTTTCCGCTTCCGCACCGTGTAACGACCTGATTTTATCAGTAGCGTCCTTAACTTGAGTTTGCAGCCCGGACCAGCGTTGTTTGGCCTCATGTCTGCCTTCGTCATTCTTCGATAAGCTTCGTTCTTCTGAAGCGGCTATCATTGCCGCCAGCCATTTTATAGCGTATTCGCGCTGTAGCTTTTCTATCGGGCTTGCGGTTTCCCCCTGGGGAACCTTGCCAATTTCGCTTTCCATAATCATGTCTGAACTATAGCATTATTTTCTGCCGCGCAGAAGAGCAAACTTGATTAGTTACAGCCAGGAACACCTGCCCAAACAGCTGTTGCGCCCGGAGTCCTGATGACGCAAGGATTTTGGTTGTCTTGCAGAGGCACGTAAAGCGCGTAATCTTTGCCGCTTCCGAGCTGGACGTAAGAATAGCAAACCGTCGGGCAGGTAGGATCATCAGGGATTTTTGCCAGGTAAGCCGGAGTTAGATAAGTCGTTAAATAGCTCATTGCGGCGCTGTTTCCATCCGGCAAACCCGTGTAAGGGTAATAATTATTGGCATCGTAAAATAGTTCCAAAGCAGTGCCCAACTGTTTTGTATCCGCTTTTCTTCTCGCGTCCCTCGCCTTGGCCCTGGCACTATTTAAACTCACCATAATCACGCTCGCCAAAAGCCCGATAACAGCGATGACCACGAGGAGTTCGATTAATGTAAATCCCGACCGTTTCGGCAAGCCCAAGGCCGTTCTGAGCCTGTCGAAGAACGAACAAGGCCGAGGGATGGAGGTAAAGCCAGTTTGAAGTCTGATTTTGTTCATCAATTTATTATACTTTAAAATTTTTTGCCCTTTTAAAATTATTGGCTTATGCAATACTTATAATTAGTGCCGCACGTGACAGTTAGACTGCCCGGGTCCTGTTCAAAGTTAGCGCAAAGAGTAAACTTACCATTCGTGTTGTCAACATTATAATACAGATAGTCTGCCGTGTAGCTGTTTGGGTTCCCGTCCCCAGCCCATATAGGGTCGTAAGGAATGCTTGACATGTACTTAGTCAGAAGCGGAGCTGGCATGGCGTTGCCCGTAAAGCCAGTGGCCCCGTGGATAAAAAGAGAGCACCAACCGGACGCATTTCCCGGTAAAAAGTTATTTTCGTCATAATAAAGATTTAAGGCAGTTGCGACCTGTTTTAAATCCGCTTTACGTTTAGTATCCCGCGCCTTGGCCTTGGCACTATTTAAACTCACCATAATCACGCTCGCCAAAAGCCCGATAACAGCGATGACCACGAGGAGTTCGATTAAAGTAAAACCGGTTGATAATTTATATTTAGATTTCATGGTTTTTTCAATCAAGCTTTAACAAACACTCAATGTAAGTCTGGTCAACCATCCAAATTTTTCCCGGTGCGCATACGCCCGAGATAATGGAAACGGGTTCCAATAAGTAAGCCAAATAAACACCCCCTACCCAGGCAGTGCCGTCATAGGGGCTAACATTGCCGGAAGGCCAGTTGCTGTTATAAATGTAGCCCCCGCCGGCTCTGGTAGAATCTACGGGATCGGTCGGCTTTTTTATATAGGGAGCCAAAGCGCTATCAACTATAACATTGGGGTTGGTAGGCCATATGCCGCTGCAAGTACTGCTTATACAAAAATATTGATTAATTCCAGTAGTGGGAAATGTGCCGCCGTCGGCATCGGCAGCTAAGTTAAAAGCCTTAACCAGCTGTTGAATATCCGCAGCTCTCCTGCTATTCCTCGCTTTGACTCGAGTCGCATTCAAAGCCATCAAAACCACGCTGGCGAGCAAGCCGATGACGGCAATGACCACGAGGAGTTCAATGAGGGTAAACCCTTTTTGTTTCATTTAATCAAGCTTAAACATGCACTCAATGTAGTTTGAGGTGGCGTCCCATATTCTGCCTGAACCGCAAATACCTGGGGTGAGAGGCGGTTCCATGAGGGCGTCCAAATACGTGCCTGCGAGAATACTGCCGTCATACGGGGACACAGCCCCCCCGTTGTAGCCAAAAATATACAAATATCCGCCCGCTCCCGCATAACTGCCAAGCGGAGCTGTTGGTTTGCTGGCAATATATGGCGCCAAAAAAGCATCAACACCAGCGTTAGCGGGGTAGCTTGTCGCCCATGACCCATAGCAACTGGCGCTGACGCATACCCAATTATTACCTCCGCTTGCAGGCAGGGAACCGCTACTGCTGCTATCAAGGCCAAGATTGAATGCTGTGGTCAACTGCCTGATGTCAGCAAGCCGTTTGGTGTTCCTGGCCTTTAAACGGGCGGAATTCAGAGCAATCATAACCACACTAGCAAGCAGACCGATAACGGAAATAACGACCAGGAGTTCGATGAGGGTAAAGCCTTTAGAAGAATATTTGATTTGTATTTGTGGAGGTCTCATTTCTATTAATTTTTTCTTACCTTATTCCCAATTATTCCCTGTACACCACCAAAGAGAACCTTGACTATCATAACAAGGCGAATCAGTCCGATACATCGAGTTATTTTCAGGATACATTAACAAATAATAACCTTGTCCGCTGTTTTGAGTTTTATAATGATAACCGCTGGATGTCCAAAGAATTTCAACCGGCAATCTATTTATATACGGGGATAATTTTGTTTGCAAATCATTCCAGCAGGGCATAAATGTGGGCGCGTCATCCGTAGTTGCCCAAGCACCACCGCAAGTCACTATTCCCCCGCCGTCATAACGCGGATATTCATTATTTTGATCATAGTAGAGTTCCAAAGCTTTTTGAATTTGCCGAATATCAGCGATGCGTTTGGCATCCCTTGCCTTGGCCCGCGCGCTGTTCAAAGAAATAAGAATCACGCTCGCCAGCAGGCCGATGACGGAAATAACCACGAGGAGTTCGATGAGGGTGAACCCTGAGCGTAGTCGAAGGGTAAAGGTTAAGCCTTTTTGTTTCATTTATTCGGGCAGTTAATACTTGCCTAATAACTTAATATAATGGAGCGGCGCCCAACCGCAAATATATTTACCATAATCAGGATCAGTCGTTCCTTCAAAATACATCCAGATGACAAATTGCCCATTACAATTCGCATCCGGAGCCCGATTCATCCTCTCTGCTCCGTAAAAAGGGAAAGCGCTATTTGAAAGTGGGTCCAGGGGAAGCTTGGACAAAAAAGGGGCAAGCTCCGTCTTAAAGGCAGGCGGCCAATCTCCGGTTTTTGTTGTTGTGTTGTCAATTGTATCTAAAACGCTGGGCGGGAATGTGCCGTTAGCGTCATAGTAAAGCTGTATTGCCAGTCCCAATTGATACATGTCCGCTTTTCGTCTAGCATCTCTGGCTTTCACACGCGCGCTGTTCAAACTCACCAAAATCACGCTGGCCAAAAGCCCAATCACGGCGATGACCACGAGGAGTTCAACTAGGGTAAAGCCTTTTCGCTTCATAAAATTTAATAAAAAATTACCAGCACTGCGCCCCAGGAGACCAAATGGCCAAAGTCAGTGAATAATCAGCAAATGAGGTGCACGGGGCTGTATTGGTTGTGTCGTTTCTGGCAGGGTCTTTATAGCTTGGATACTGGTTGATTTGGGCAAGGGTCATATCTGTTAAAGCTGTATCTATTAACTTGTAGTCAGTCCCATTGGAAGTATAATTATAACAATTTTGACTCGAAGCTGCGTTCAAGAGGGGGTCGGAAGGGAAGGGGCTAATATAAGTTGGAGCCAGTCCTTTGCCATTATAAATATCTTTAATCACCTGGTCAGCCGGCAGGTTTGGCGTAACCCATGAATCCGAGGAAGCGCATTGGGTGCGCCACTGCCCGGGTCCGACATTGTAATTAGTGTTAGGATAACTGCCGTTATCGTCATAATACAATTCCAGAGCTTTCTTAATTTGGGCTAAGTCGGTTAAGCGCTTGGCATCCCTTGCCTTGGCCCGCGCGCTGTTCAAACTCACCAAAACTATACTGGCGAGCAGGCCGATGACGGAAATGACCACGAGGAGTTCTATCAATGTGAAAGCATTGGCCCGCCGTAGTCCGCCAGAGGCGGACGAAGAGCTGGGGAGCTTGATGAGGGTAAAGCCTTTTCGCTTCATAAAATTATTTTATAATATACAAAATATATTTCTAAGGCGGACCCAAAAATTCATAGCAATACAAATAGCCGTCGCTATAGTTTGAAATAATATTGCTTGCGCACTTGTCCGGTGTCATGCCGGTTTCCTGAACCCAAATGAGCCACGCTCCGGCGGGACTGCCTGCGACAATATCGCCGGCATTTGCATTGTCTGTATATAATAACCGATTATACGCCCGGACACCGCTTGGCACATTGTTTGTCGGAAGAGAAGATAAATACGGCGAAAGGGCGCTAACAAGTGAATCTAATCCTGTTCTGGAGCCAAGCCAGCAAGTTTCCGAACTTGACGCCAAACAATTCGATGAGGGTGTAAAGGAAGAAACGGTTAGCGGCCACTTGCCGTTATCATTGTAATATAAATTAAACGCCGTAACCGCCTGTTTTTTTTCAGCGATCCGTTTGGCATCCCTTGCCTTGGCCCGTGAATTATTCATCGCCACCAAAACCACGCTGGCCAGCAAACCGATGACGGCGATGACGACGAGGAGTTCGATGAGGGTAAAGGCTTTTTGGTTTTTTTCCATAAGTCTATTTATCACCATGAATTGCAGTCCGATGTGCCGCCGCAGACCCTCCAGGTATACCACCAAGCCCCTGGGCTGTAAAAGGGATCGGACGGGTCGTCAGTCATAGCGCCTTCCGGACTGCAATAAGCATAAAGTTTATAGTTTTTACCGTCGCTGTCGCTTTGGTACAAATAACTTCTATATCTGGGTCCTGCGCAAATTGGCGAAATTCCACCCAAAGGATCCCTAGGCAATTTAGAAATATAGCTAGGCTCCAAACCGGGAATCCAGTCATCCTGGGGATGCCAAGGGTCGCCAGGTTCCGAAGAGCAGCAGTTAACTGGAGTTACCGGATAACTTCCAATTTGATTGTAGTAAAATTCTAAACCCTTTTGCAGCTGCCTAAGGGTTTGCTTCCTCACCGTGTCCCTGGCCTTAACGCGCGACGAATTTAAACTGACCAAAATCACGCTCGCGAGCAAGCCGATGAGGGAAATGACCACGAGGAGCTCAATGAGGGTAAAGCCTTGACTTTTGATTTGTGCGCTCTTTGTCAATTGTTAAATGTTAATTGTCAAATGTTTACTTTATTTTACCACGTTGAACACGCCGGTTCGCCGGAGCAGACCATCCAGGCCCAGGTTGGCCGGGACGGATCATAAAAAGGATCATCGGAATTTACTGAACCTTCGGGACCACAGTGAGAATAAAGCTTGTACTCTTTGCCATCCAGGCTTCGGTAATAATAAGCTCGTTTATAACCTCCTGGGGTGCAAACCGGATTCGTGGAAGCGCCGCCAAGAGGGTCGCGAGGCAGCTTGGAAACATAATTCGGCGATAGTCCGGGAATCCAGTCGCCATTGCCGCCGGATCCGTTAGGCCATACGTCTCCTGGTTCTGAAGAATAGTAAGGCGACACTATTGGATAATTGCCGTTGGCGTCAAAATACAGTTCCAAAGCCTTTTGCAGCTGCTTTAAAGTTTGTTTTCTCACCGTGTCTCTGGTTTTGATCCTTGATGAATTCAGGGAAATTATAACCACGCTCGCCAACAACCCGATCACGGATATGACCACAAGAAGTTCGATAAGGGTAAAGCCCCACACCAAACGGCGTTGTGGTGTGGGGATAAAGCCTGAATTGGCCTGTAAATTCTTTTTATTATCCATATTATTGGTAATTGATTCCTTTACAATAAACGTTTACCACATCCGGATAACACGCCGCTCCTTCACCTTTTGCAGCCGTCGTTACCTGCTCGACCTGGTAAGCCATAATTACATAACCCTGGCCGCTCTTTTTTACATTATAAAAATAACAATGGCGATCGGGACCGGCATCAACATTTGGAACAGCGGGCGGACCTTGTGGGTCGTGGGGAATAGATGACATGAATTCACCCAAATAAAAAACTAGGGCCGGCGTGCGATCTTCGCAATTGGTAGAATCAGCGGATTGAGAGATGTTCGGATAAATACTGTATTTATCGTAATAAAGTTCCAAAGCCGTCTGCAATTGTCCTATATCGGACATTCTTTTAATGTCCCGTGCTTTTACTCTTGCTGAATTCAAAGCCACCATAATCACGCTGGCCAAAAGCCCGATGACGGAGATGACCACGAGGAGTTCGATGAGGGTAAAGCCCATTTGAAATTGCGCCCGCGCTTTTGTGCGCCCAAAGAGCCTTTGGGACGGGCTATTTCTAAGAGGGTAAAGCCTCCCCCTGCTTTGTAAGGCTACATCATTGCTTGCCATGAGCGAGAATACTGGATTTTAGATCTCAAATCTATATCTTTCAATAAGAACACGATACGCCGGCACACACCATCCAAGCATAACCTGGGCGAACCGGATCGTAAAAAGCGTCAGAGGACAGTACTGTCCCCCCTTCTGGAGAGCACTGCGAGACGAGTTTATAACTCGTAGCATCACTCGTGTATATGTACGATCTTTTCCAGGTCCCGCCGCAACCCGGGTAAGGCGAGATTCCTCCGAGTGGGTCACGCGGCAGAGATCCTAGATAGGTAGGAACCAGCCCTGAAATCCACACGCCGTTGTTGCCGGGGCCGTTAGCTGCCGCGTCACCAGGCTCTGACGAATACCACCAAGGCCAGGGTCCGGCTACAGTTACAGGGTAACTGCCATTAGCATCAAAATAGAGTTCCAAAGCCGTCTTTAGCTGCCTCAGTGTAGCCTTGCGCTGGTTATCTCTGGCTTTGATCCGGGCGGTGTTCAAGCTAATCAAAATCACGCTCGCCAGCAGACCGATCACGGCGATAACCACCAATAACTCTATCAAAGTAAACCCTGATTTTATTTTTTGTTTCAATACCGACATTCTGGCTTAATTATAGGCCAAAAAATCAGTTTCTACCAAGAGGCCATGCGAAGCGTGAGATTTTCAGTCAAAACTTGCCGGTCCGCGCTTTTGACTGGCACGATTTCCGACCAGTTTCCGCCCCAAGAGAAAAGTACCTCTGGAGTTGGAACACCCCGCAACCCGGAACTCGTCACTAAATATACGGTCCCTGCGCCAACCACAAATGTTCCCGGCAGATGTTTATCAAGATCCACAATCGGCGCACCGGTAGGCGCGTTTGGCCGGCCGGAAATCACATTTTCAAATCGAAAACCAAGAGCCAAAAAAATCCCTGCCGACGTGAAGCCGTGCTTTTGCCCGCCCGAGATCTGGTACACAGTGCCATTGTCATTAAAAAGTACGCCGTCGCTCCACGACATGAGGCCTGCATCAGGTTTGGCCATGTCGGCCGTGTTGGCTCGCATGACGATGGTAAATTTGAAGCGATACGACAAAAATTTTTCCAAGCTGTCAAAACCTTGCCTTGCCTGGCCATCATCAGTTATGCGCCAGATTGTACCGTTCATGTTTATGAGGGTACCGGGCGCATGTCCAACAGGGGTCGGAGAACTTTGCGGCGGGGCCGCTGAAATAGGATTGGGAACCGTCTGTACAGGCTGATTAACTGGTGTGGAATTTGAGGGAACAACAGGTGGTGGATTTGCGGTTTGCGCCACAGCATTTTCCGCATCAACCAATTTATAGTCTGAGACAAGCGTTTCTGCTGAATTTAACAATTTCGTTTTGACCTCATCCGGGCTTAGGCTTCCCTTGCTCATAATCAAAGCGGCTGCTCCGGAAACATGAGGAGCCGCCATGGACGTACCGCGCATTAATTTATAAATCCCTCCTGCGTACGTTGAATAAATACTCGCCCCAGGAGCAAGTAAATCGATTTCCGGCCCGCGCGATGACCAGCTGGCAAGATTATCTGTTTGGTCCAGAGCCGCCACGGCGATTGCTTCCGGATACGCGGCCGGATATTTCACGGTCCCGCCATCGTTTCCTGCCGCGACCACTACCAGAACCCCGCGGCTTACTGCCGCGGATACCGCATCGTGCAAGGACTGCACGTCAGAAGACGTTGCCAAACTCAGATTGATTATTTGCACGCCGTTTTCTGCGGCCCAGTTAATGCCCGCAATAATATCTGAAACAAATCCACTGCCTGTGCTATCCAAAACTTTTACGGCGTACAAATCCGCGGCAGGCGCCACGCCCACAATGCCGATGCTGTTACTCAGGCCAGCGACAATGCCGGCAACGTGTGTGCCATGCCCGAAATCATCATCATAAGAAGCTCCTGGCGAGAGCGCATTGTAACCGCCTTTTATTCGGCCGGCAAGATCCGGGTGCTCCAAGTCTATGCCGCTATCAAGTATCGCCACTCGAACTCCGGCGCCGACACTCAAATCTTGCGCTTTATCCGCATCAATGCGGTCCACGCCCCAAGGCAGAGTTTGTGCAGTCGCAAATACTGTCGCGTCATCTTCAACGCGCAGCACGTGAGGGTCGAGTGCCAGCGCCCGAGCGTCTTCCGCAGTCAGCTCCATGACCTCGATCCTGCTTGCTCCATCCTGCCCGCGATAAATCACCATCTTGCGGGAACTCTCATCGGCCGTCGCAGGCAGGGCAAAAATAAAGTTGGCCAGGACCAACGTTACAATTAACAGGTTAAGATATATTTTTTTGAGTGTCATCTATAAGTTCTGACTCTGAGCCTGAAAAGTAGTTACAAATTTTTAGGTTTTTTTGGTCACTGAGCCTAAATGGTTGTATAATTGAACAAATTAAACTATTCCTATGGAACCTATGGAATCGCGCATGAAAATCATCTTGGGGGTCGTGTTTCTGGTCGTCCTTGCTGTCGGAGGCGTTTTTCTCTGGAAAAAACTGCCCAAAAAGGATGACAAACCTGGTCAAAATGCGACATCGCCGTCTCAGAGACCGGAAGAAACCGTCCCAACAAGCACCTCTCCTGATGTGTTTGGAGAGCAAATTGGGAGGGATCCAGTGCTCGTCCCGTCGCCCGTACCTCCTCGCACTGGACGGGACGAGTTTTCCACACCCCGGCCATGATATAATAAAAAAAATAGAATAGGATTAAAAAAAACTGTGTACTCATCCGCCTCTGGCGGACGCAAATCTTGACAGTTTTTTTAATTATTAATAACCAATAAAATATGGCAAAAATCAAAGCCGAATATATATGGCTCGATGGTTACAAACCCACGGCTTCCTTGAGATCAAAAACCAAAATCCTGCCTGGGCCAGTTAATTCTCTCGCGGAAATTCCGGGTTGGGGGTTTGACGGCTCGAGCACAGAGCAGGCCACAGGACACAAGAGCGATTGCCTCCTCGTTCCAGTGCGGTTTACCCCTGATCCGATCCGAAACGAGGACAATATTCTCGTGATGTGCGAGGTGCTCAGTCCTGACGGCACAGCTCATGAAAGCAATGCCCGAGCGCGCTTGCGAGCAGTCGCCAAACAGTACGAAGATCAAGAGCCGTGGTTTGGCATTGAGCAGGAATACACTATGTACAAAGGCAACCGGCCGCTGGGCTTTCCGGAAAACGGTTATCCTGGTCCGCAGGGGCCGTACTACTGCGGCGTGGGCGCTGACAAAATCTTCGGGCGCAGGCTCGTGGAAGCGCACATGGAAGCTTGTCTGCAAGCCGGTCTCACTCTTGCTGGCATCAATGCCGAGGTCATGCCTGGCCAGTGGGAGTTCCAAATCGGGCCGGTGGGTCCCTTGGAAGCCTCGGACGAACTGTGGTTGGCCCGCTGGCTCTTACAGCGCATCGGCGAGGAGATGGACATCATTGTGTCGCTCCATCCCAAACCCGCAGCGGATTGGAATGGCGCTGGAGCGCACACCAATTTCTCCACGCGCGCCATGCGCGACGAAGGCGGTATGCGGGCTGTGGAAGAAGCCTGCTACAAACTCGGCCTAAAGCGTGACGAGCACATCGCGGTCTACGGCGCAGACAATCATTTGCGCCTCACCGGCAAGCACGAAACCGCAAAGATCGACGAGTTCCGCTTTGGCATATCAGACCGCGGTGCTTCGATCCGCATCCCGATCTTTACCGCCCAGCTAGGCCGCGGCTATCTCGAGGACCGCCGCCCAGCTGCGAACATGGACCCTTACCGCGTCACCGCCCGCCTCATCGAAACCGTCTGCGGATAAAACCGTAACCTATTCAGCCATTTCTAACCCGCCAACCGTATGGTTGGCGGGTTATTTTGAATAAACTATGTTCACTTTTTCCTATACCTTGTCGTCACGCTGCTCATGCCGATTCGTTCTATTTTTTCCGCTAACCATCTCCTCAACCTGGGCAATGGTCACTTTAATTCCCACGAGCCGCAAAAAAATTATAGGTGTAATCCGCCGCGATGATCAGGTATACAATTTCTATGCGGCAAGATACATCAACCAATAGCCGGACTGAATTTATGAATCAACGGGACATTGCCATAGTGCCCCGTTTTCTTTTTTATCTGATGTATTAGCATGTTAACACGCTAATACATTTAGGCTATAGCGTGTCTTTTCTGCTTATTTTTTCATCTATGATATAATCATAAATAGATGAATTCTCGAGCTAAAAAATACATAGCCAGGCTGATTTTACTTGCTGTGATTCTAGGAAGCAGTATTGTCCCGGCGAGCGGACAGTCCACCCAAGGCGGACAAGCAGGCCAGGATGAAAAAACGGATCTGGAGCGGCAGCTGCTGGACATAGAAAACCAGATCCGCGCGTACGAGCGCGAGCTCACGGAAATCAAAGGACAAAAAGACAGTCTGCAGAATAAAATCAAAGCCCTCAAAAAACAGCAGTCCGCTTTGAATCTACAGATTCGCGCGACTACTGTACGCATCAGCGAGATTGGCAGCCGCATTGCTGTCACAGAAGATTCTATCGAGCGCAACGCCGCAAAAATGTCTGAACTGAAAAAGCAACTGGCAGAGTTGATTGCGCTTGCGTACGAACAGGACAACACTCCCCTTCTGCACATCGTGCTCTCCCACGACAATCTTTCGGACGTGCTCTCCGAACTGGAATATTATTCGCAGGTTTCCGAAGGCTTGGGCACGTTGCTTGACGCAGCCAAACAGACAAACGAAAAATTGACGGCTGCAAAAACCGCGCTTGGCGAGCAGCATGACGAGGCAAATAATCTTTTGTCTATCCAAAGCCTGCAAAAAGAGCAGCTAGTGGGCACGGAAACCGAACAAAAAACCATCCTCGAGCAAACCCGCGGGCTCGAGTCAGAATATCAGGCAGTGCTGGGCGACAGTAAAAAGAAAGCCGGGGAAATTAGAAATCGCCTCTATCAGCTGCTCGGCGTCAACACGCAAATCACCTTTGGCGAAGCCGTGGAAATCGCCAAATATGCCTCAGGCATGACTGGCGTGCGCGCAGCTTTTTTACTCGCCATTCTAACGCAGGAATCAAACCTGGGAAAAAACGTGGGCACCTGCAACCGCCCAGGCGATCCGCCGGAAAAAAGCTGGCGAGTGGTCATGAAACCCGAGCGCGACCAGGAGCCATTTAAACTAATCACAGCAGATCTGGGAATGGACCCGGACACTACCCCTGTTTCCTGTCCCATGCGTCGGAACGGCAAGCAAATCGGCTGGGGCGGGGCTATGGGGCCGGCGCAATTTATTCCTTCAACATGGATGGGCTATAAAGATAAAGTTGCGGCCATCACCGGCAAAACCGCGAACCCCTGGGATATCCGGGACGCGTTTATCGCTTCAGCGATCAAACTGCACGCGGGAGGCGCGGGCACTGTGGGAGGCGAATGGGCCGCGGCCATGCGTTATTTCTCGGGTGGCACTAATACCAAATATAGATTTTACGGCGACAATGTCGTCAAAATGGCCAATCAATACCAAGCTGATATCGAAGCGCTCAATCAGTGATTAGCGCGATCAGTAAAAGAAAAAAACCACATGCCCAAAACCGCGCCCAAGATCGGCCCTAGCGCATATGCCCAGGAAAACGAACCGAGAGCATAGGCTACCGCAGGATTGAGAATTCCATTTGAGCCAATAGACGCAATAACAATCCCCAAAAGCAGTGAGCCGCCGATCACCAAGCCTTTGACAGCTGAGGGGGTTCTTTCGTGGACTGCGGCAGCAATACCGAAAGTAAACAGAAATGATCCGATCATCTCAGCGATTCCAACCTTTAGCGAATCAGGACTTACCAGATTTATTGCTTCAGAAGAGAACTGTCCAAAAATCATGACAGCTAAAAACGCTCCTAAAAATTGCGCGGCAATGTAACCGAGCGCGTCTTTGATATCAATTTTTTTCATAAACAAAAAACCAAGCGTCACTGCGGGATTGATGTGTGATCCGGAAACGTGACCGATCGTATAAACAAACAAAGCGAGCGTCAGACCTGCCGCAACCGGCGCCAGCAGTAAATTATTAGTTAAAGCTACAGACACGGCTAGCGCTAGGCTAAATGTACCGATGAGTTCTGCGATGTATTTTTTCATGATTGATTGGATTAAAAAATAATTTTGGGTCAGTGTTTGGCGCGAGCCAGGATAGCGAATTGCAAAAAATAATCCTGCAAGCTCTGCTGTTGCAAATCTTCGCCGATGAGCGCAGCAAGGCTTTCTTCTTTTGCACGGGCCAGCTCCCTGCGCCGCATCCCCTGCCAGCGCTGGTCAGAAACCGTCAGATCCATAAGCTCTGCAAATCTTGCTAATGCCGGCTCAAATTTGTCGGGGCGAGCCTTTTGCTTCCAAACCCGAGCACGCTCAAATTCACTGCCGACATTGCCCATCTGCTCTGCGAGAGTCATTTTCTGCCAACGGCCGGCAGCAAGTGATTCGTGAATCATTGTATCAATTTGTTTACGACTTGGGTAATTTTATCGCGGATTTCGGAACTCTGCACGGTACGCAAAAGGTTCCCCTGGCTCGGTCTCAGGTTGATCATCGAATCGTACACAAGCCATGAATCGCGCGGTTCATTGATATAAATGTTTGCACCCCACAAATCATTTTGTTTAGAACCATGATCGAGCAGTATCGCCTCCTCGTCCGCATGAAGCTCCCCGCCTGCTGCCATAATTCCCTTTTCTAAATCGACAACGATTTTCACCATATCGCCAAAAGTCTTTGCAGCTATTTGCCGCAGCTCATCTATTGAAATTGGCGATTGGACGATTTTGATTTCGTTATTCACCCGTGAGAAATTAATAATTGCGGCTCAGCAAGACAACTGCTCCGCGGCAATAGCATCGTATTTTTGCCGGGATATTTTCTTACTCTCAGTCACTGCTGTTTCCTGAACGCTGATGTCCGCATTTGCCTGAGCGTAATCGCTTTGCGCTTCGGTTTGTTCGTCTTTATAAATAACATAAGCTTCTGTGCTGGTCGAGGAATTGTATTTTGCGGTAGCCAGGGCGATTGCGGTAAGATATTTATTTATCGCGTCGGTGCGTTTTCTGGCAAGGTCTTGAAACTCCTTTTCAATTTCCCCTTGTTCTTTCTCCAGTAGTTTCTGCGCTGCTGATTTTTTTGCCTCCAAATCGCCCGCAGCCTGAATACACGGATCAATCTTTTTTACTATTGGTTTTGGCTTTGGTCCGCCAGCTGGCGGAGGGGCAGGAGCTTGGGCGGGAGGCGGCGCCGAGACTGGTGCAGATGGCTTAATCGATTCCTTGCCTGCTTGCGCTGATGCAGGATTTTCAAGGAGATCAGGTGCTGGGCTATCTGCAGAATCAGAATCAGCGCCGGCAGTTTTTTCTTTTGACTCTCCTAAAACTCCGCTTTCGGTTGCGCTCTCAGGAGCTTTCTCCTCCGGCCGATGGAAAGTCCATACGGCGCCGGCAGCAATGCCAAAAGCCATGATTCCTACCCCAGCGATAAAATAAATTTTCTTTAGTTTTTCCATTTCAAGAAATTTCGGATGACAACCTCATCTTAACAAAAAACACTAGCTTTCGTCCAAACCTCGGCGATGCCGACGGCGAGACGGGCGGCACCATATAAGGGAATTATAAAAGTTCTAGATACTGCTTACAACCTATCAATTTAATGCTGCGCCATATAGCGCACGTTTGAAAGTCAGGGGGTCAAGGGGAATCGGACCCTCGTGACCGCTGCCATTTGACAGTCTCCATTACCATAGCTATACTTAAATAGTTAGATAATTACTTAAGTATTGAAAGGTCAGTATTCATGAAGACCAGAAAAAATAGGGAGTTAGTTCTGGTGTTTAAAACCTTAGGCGACATAAACCGATACCGGATTTTTCGGTCCCTGATCGAGAAAAAGCACATGGTGGTGAGTAATATTGCGAAAACCCTAAGCATCTCCATGCCGCTCTCTTCCCAACACTTGAAGATCCTCACGCTAAGCGGTCTCGTGAATAAAAAAAAACATGGTCGCAGCGTTTATTATTTCCTGAACCTGGACAATTGGAGTGTCAGGTCCATAATCAAGGTTTTCCCAATAAATAAGAAAGTCTCAAACAAATGAAAAAGTTAAGTATAATCTCGTTTATCGTACTAGCAGCCGCCTTTACGCTTGCTCCGCCCGGGCTTGTCAGCGCCGCCACAGCAGTAAACCTTGGCGCAGCGGATAATTTCGCGGTTCTGGGCGGCTCCGGGATCACCAATACAGGCGCGACAACGATCACCGGTGATGTCGGAACGTTTCCAACTGCGACCCAGACAGGTTTCGGCTCCGTCACGCTGAACGGAACAAATCACGCAGGTGATGCGGTTACTCAAGGGGCCAAAAATGATTTGGTCACCGCTTACAACAACGCCGCAGGGCAAACACCAGTTTCCACAGTCCCTACGGAGCTCGGTGGAACAACCAAAATTGCCGGTATCTACGATTCAGCAGCCGGTACATTTGGGATAACAGGGACCCTGACCCTCGATGCCCAAGGCGATCCCAATGCAGTCTTTGTATTCAAAACCGCTTCTACGCTTATCACAGCCGGATCTAGCAATATAGTGCTGGCAAATAATGCCCAAGCCTGCAATGTCTTTTGGCAAATCGGCAGCAGCGCAACTCTCGGCACAAATTCCTTTTTGAAAGGAAACATTCTAGCTCTCACATCTGCCACACTCACCACAGGGGCCAACGTGGAAGGCCGGGTTTTGGCAAGGAACGGCGCAGTTACGCTGGATTCAAACACCATTACCAAAGCAGTGTGTACGGCTGTTGTTGTTACACCCGCTCCAACACCAACTCCGACGCCATCACCTACCCCAACCCCAACCACTCCAACGCCCGCACCAGTTGCAGCGCCAACGCCCACTCCAACCCCAGTCACCCCTGCCCTGGCTCCTGCGCCAAGTCCGGCGCCAACTGCTACACCACTTCCGGTTACAGGAACTGCTCTTGGTAAAAACCTTGCGATCGCCGGCTTGCTTACGTTAGTTTTAGCATCATCTGCTATAGATCAAAAGAAAAAGCTAACGATTTAGTTATGTTCATTCAATACCTCCGCGAACTAATCAATCCTCATAAACCGCAGCCGTCTCGATCAGAGGAAGTTATGGCAGCGTTTGCAAAAGCCGAAAATCTTATTATAGAGATGCTTTCCATGTTTCCGGATATGCCCGAACTGGCGCGGCACTATGAGCATGATTTGGAATTCGACACGCCCGTCCCCCTGGATTTTCTCTCAAAGTTCATGACCATGCGGGCGGAGATGGAGATAGCTCTTTTGGGCCTGCGGAAATTTACTCTCCCGGAACCGGAAAAACTCGTAGCCATGAAAGCTGGCCTGAGTTTAGAGGGCCGCGCGCCCATGGATCTGGGTTGGGATAAACAAAAAGAAAAACTGCTTGGCGACAGGATCATGCAATTCAAAGAATATATCGAATCCATCAGATTGCTAACCCCCCCCCATATAGCAAATATTTTTATAGTAAAGAAGTGGGAAGCTCGTCAGGGATGAGCGCAATGATCGGTTTTAGATAACCAAGTTTTTTCGCGCTTTCGAGAGCTTCTTCCGCTGTTTTTCCACTAGCAATTACTGTGGTTTCCAACGCCACCCATAAACCGCGATAGTCTTTGTGAATCTCTTTCCAATTTATAGCCATATGCAGGGAGCATGACAGAGATTCAATAGAGATACAATAGCTAAATACCACCGAAATGAACAAGAATACCCTCGTAAAAAACCCGTTCTCTACCAAATCAACCAATTAAAGAGGTGTTTCTGACTGGTGACTGCTCTCATGGCACTAACAAAAAACCGCCTGCGCAAACAGGTGGTTTTTTGTGGGGTGCCCGAAGGGAATCGGACCCTCGTGACCGCTGCCACAGAGCGGCGTTCTACCATTGAACTACGGGCACCATGATAACTTGAAACTCAAAGCGTAAAACTCAAAATTGGGTTCAAAAAAACTCTTACACAGATTGTGAAGAGTCAGACCATGTTTGCTGTGTCAAACATTTGCTGCATGTCCGCCGAAGCTTTTAGCGTAGGCGGATGTCATACACTGCAGATAGTATACTCCTTTTCGGAGCAAAAATCAAGAGATCTCTTTTTCGAGCATTTTTTCGAGATCGTCGGCGCTCACGGGTTTCAGCATTTTCTGTAACTCAGGATCCTGCGAAAGGTCAATGCCGTTTTTCTCGGCAATTGTTGTGAGGAGTTTTAAAACCTTAGTTACTTCTTTTTCAGTGATCAGGTCTATCTGCAAATGAGTTTCTTCGCGAACATCATCAACCCTAGCTGCCCGGTTCTGCGAAATAAGCACAAATATGGCGAGCATGATTGCTTCTAGGGAAACGACTGTGGTCAAAAGATTAAAAGGGAAAGGATCAAAAATAGGTATGCCTGAAATTTTCCCAGTGTTTATCAAAAGCCAGAGGAAAAAGATGATGACGTTCAGAGTCAAAAAGAACATAGTGCCAAAATGACTGGTCATCCAGTCAGCGATACGCTCAGTCACGGTCCGTTTGGCGTCAGCTTTCGCTTTCAGGCTTTTGAGGATTTTTCGGTGCCGTTCCGGATCAGACCCGAGAAAAAAATGTAGAAAGCTTTTTTCCATAGTATTTTGGATAGGCTAAGTACTAATTACAAATTACTGCCTCGTTGGTATCCCCGGTAGGAATCAAACCTACATATCCGGCTTAGAAGACCAGTGTTCTATCTTCACCCCGTTAGGCACATCCCCCCGGTAGGAATCGAACCTACATCAAGAGCTTAGAAGGCTCCCGTTCTATCCATTGAACTACGGGGAGAATGCCTAACGGGGCAAGTTGAACTACGGGGACTCGTTTATTCGAATTATTGTGATTTTACCATTTTTTACGAAAAATTTCAACTATACAAGCATAGAAACTGAGGCATGAAACAAAAACCGGGCTGTTCCAAAAATAAGATAATTATTGTGTAAATAATTGTTCATTAGTCTATCGGTTAGATCAAGCGCGCAAAGCATAATGTTTGAGCGTTAATAATTCATAACCGAGGGGAGGTGAAATTATTATGGACAAAAAAGGTCAAGGACAAGAGGGGCAGCAAGGTCAGCAAAGCGGCCAGTCTGACAATCAATAAGCAAATGTTTTATGCTTCCGATTAACCGCTAGCTGAGAGGAGGTGAGGAATATGGGAGAAAAACAAGACCAGAGCCAGGAATCAAGCGGCAACATGGACGCTGAGGAAGATACCAGACAAGACACTCGAGGCGGTGTGGATAGTGAATAGTCAAAATCAAAACTCCTCCGACTACACGTCGGAGGAGTTTTGATTTATAATCAAGTTATGCAAAAAGAACATCTTGACCCGACCATCCTAGTTATTTTTGGCGCGACCGGTGATCTGGCCGGCCACAGGCTTATCCCTGCTCTCAACCGCCTATATAAACGAAAATTGCTGCCAAAGTCGATTAGCATAGTCGGTTTTGCCAGAAGCGAGTTTTCGCACGAACAGTTTCGTAAAAAAATAGAACCGCCGGGCATATCCAAAGAATGGAATAAATTTGCGAAAAAAATTTATTATATGTCGGGCAATTTCACGAACGAAAATGATTTTAAAAAACTGGCTAAATTACTGGTAAAACTAGAAAGCAAAAATCATAGTTGCGCCAATCGTCTCTTCTATTTCGCCACCCTGCCCTCACATTACCACACCATTTCCCATGCTTTGGACAAATCAGGCCTGCTCGTCGGCTGTCGGATCCACAAGCGCCAAACCAGAGTGGTCATTGAGAAGCCGTTCGGGTCTGATCTCAAATCTGCAAAGAAACTTGACGAGACTTTGGAAAAATATTTTTCTGAAAGCCAAATCTACCGCATCGACCATTACCTCGGCAAAGAAACCGTACAGAATATTCTCACTGTCCGGTTTGCAAACAGTATTTTTGAACCGATTTGGAACCGTAAATACATTGACCATATACAAATCTCTTCTCTGGAGGAAAGGGGCATTGAAAACCGCGGGGCGTTCTACGAACAAACAGGGGCAATCCGAGACGTAGTGCAAAACCACATGATGCAGCTTGTCGCTCACATTGCCATGGAAGCCCCTCATGATCTGTCGGCAACCGCCATCCGCGATGAGCGGGCAAAAGTGATAAAACAAATCAGAATGCCAAAGGCTAAAGAAATGAAAAATTCTCTAGCCGCCGGACAGTACGCAAAATACCGAGCGGAACCGAACATTCATCCAAAATCCACAGTGGAAACCTTTGCCGCTCTGAAGCTCCATGTTGATAACCCGCGATGGCAGGGCGTGCCTTTTTATCTGCGCGCCGGTAAAAAACTAAAATCAAAGATAACGGAAATTTCGATTCATTTCAAACGTCCTCTCCCTGACCTGTTTGGCGGACAACCGGACATCCCCAATGTGCTGAATTTTGAAATCCATCCGAACGAAGGACTGTTTTTGGATATCGCGGCCAAATTCCCGGGATTTGGGATCCGCCTCCACCCTGTGACCATGGAGCTTGGTTATCATTCGGCTTTTCAAGGTGAATTTCCGGAGGCTTACGAGCGCTTGCTCCTCGATTTCATCGAAGGAGATCAGCGTCTCTTCGCCCGCTCTGATGAAATCGAGTATTCCTGGAAATACATTGACGAGATTGAAAAATATTTGAAAAAAACCAGGGTTTCCGTTTATCCCGCAGGAAGCTGGGGTCCGGAAGGATCTGATAAATTAATCAAAAAGGATCAAAGGCAATGGCACATCAGGTAACAATAGGCATAATGGGGCTTGGTAGAATGGGCGCGCAGATTGCCCGCAGACTGCATACCAATAAATTTAACATCATTGCATGGAACCGCAGTCCGGGACCGCGGGAGGAATTTGCGAAGTTTGGGGGCCAGGTCGCGGAAACTCCAGAGCAACTAATTACAGAAATAGACTCACCACGAATCGTCTGGTTAATGCTCCCTGCTGGTGACCTCGTCGATGAATTCCTTTTTGGGCCGAAGGCCCTGAGCTTGTCGAAAGGTGATATTGTGATAGACGGTGGCAATTCTTTTTACCGTGACTCGCAAATCCGGGCCAAAAAACTCGCAGAGCAAGGTATTCATTTTTTCGACAGTGGCACATCAGGCGGCGTGTGGGGAGAGAGAAACGGCTTTTCCATCATGGTTGGTGGTCCCAAAGAAATCTGGCCGCGGGTAGAGCCAGTATTCAAAGCGCTGGCGGCCGGCAATGGCGAAAATTTCGGTCTGGTTGGTCCGAACGGCGCGGGCCATTTCGTCAAAATGGTGCACAATGCCATCGAGTACGGCATGATGGAGGCGATCGCCGAAGGCTTCGGCGTTCTGAAAGCGTCTGAATTTAAAAACCTTGATTTCTCGCAGGTGGCGCACATCTGGAGCAAAGGCTCAGTGGTATCCTCTTGGCTCGTGGACCTCGCTAAAAATATTTTTGACACTGAGGATCTTGATAACGTTGTCGGCTATGTGCACCATACAGGCGAAGGCAAATGGACTGTTGACGAAGCAAAACGCCTGGGCGTAAATGTTCCGGTAATGGAAGATGCCTTTCGCGTCAGGCAAGAATCCGAAAAGCCGGAGAATCAGGAAATTTTTTCCAACAAAATCGTAGCCCTGCTTCGAAAGCAATTTGGCGGACATGAGGTCAAATATAAAAAATGATGTTTTGTTCCTCCCCTTTACAAGGGGAGGTCAGGTGGGGTAAAAAATGACAAAAACCTTCAATAAGACATCAGAAAAAATCAAAAGACAAAAATTAAGAACAGATATGCCCCCGGCAGAACGGATCCTGTGGGGGCATCTTAAAAACAAAAGTGTACTCGGCGTAAAATTTCGCAGACAATACAGTGTAGGCAAATATATTGTTGATTTTTATTGCCCGCTCCTGAAATTGGCCATTGAAATTGATGGTGATTCACATTTTGACGACAATTCGGCAAGACTGGACAAGGATAGGCAGGCTTATATTCAATCTTTTGGCATCAAGTTTCTTCGATTCACCAATCAGGAAATTTATAAAAATCTTGAGGCAGTACTTGAGGAGATAGAGACTGCAATCAAGACCTCCCCTAACCCCTCCTTGTTAAGGAGGGGAAAAGATTCCTAACGCCACAAAATAGCCCTGCACGGTGAACCATCTCCAGCTTTTATTTTCAGCGGCAATGCCGCGAGATTGTAATTGCCTGGTTTGACCTTGGATAAATCTAGTCCCTCCAGATTCACAATGCCTGCTGCAAGCAGTGTCTTGTGCACCGGATGCCCGGGCGCGCTTTTGGCTTCAATGCCCAGATAATCTATGCCAACGAGACTGATTTTCTTTTTTGCCAGATACTCGGCACCCTCAAGGGACAACGAAACATAATCAGCCGTGAATCTGCCTTTTTTATAAAGTTTGGAATTTCTGGTTTTAAACAAGATCCGTTCCGCTTTTTGGATTTTTCCGCCCGAGGCGGATCGGCCTTGGGCCGACAGAATATCTTTTACTGTGATTAATTTTTCAGAATTTATCGCCATAACTCGCGCCGGTCCGATCAATTTCGCTAGCTGAATTTGATCAACGCCGGATTTATCAAACAAAAAATGCTTGGGTGCGTCAATGTGAGTACCGGTATGCGTTGACATGATTAGCTGGGAAACTATTCCGGATCCTTTTTTCTCCAAGCGAACAAATCTCGTGTCGCCCGGCCAGGGAAACGTAGTATTGTCGAGGCTCAAGCTTATGTCGATGTACTTAGCCATGAACGGTTCCTTCCAGATAAAATTTTAAAATCCAAACTGCAAAAATTCCCAACAAAAGCAAAATTATAACATGACTGGTTTTATCACGGCGATGGGACATGGAAATTTCCGGAATGAGATCTGCGGCCGCGATGTAGATAAAAATCCCAGTGGTGAGGGCTAGTAAATGCGGCAATTTTGGTTCAAGAAAACTTGCGGCAAAAAACGCAATTAGCGCTCCGGCAATATTCGAGAGAGAGGATATGACATTGGCCCACAGAACTTTAGGTTTTGCCCAGCCGTGATAAAGCATCACTGAAAAATCCCCAATTTCCTGAGGCAATTCATGAGCGGCAACCGCAATGGCCGTTACGATTCCCAAAGGCACGTTGGTTAGAAAGGCTCCAGCTATAACCACGCCGTCAATAAAATTGTGCATAGTGTCCCCGATAAGCAGCAGCTTTGGCGTCGCATGATGATGAAACTCGTCCTCGTCCTCATGGTGGTGCGGATGGAATTTCAATATCAAACTTTCTAAAATAAAAAACCCAACAATCCCGATCATAACTGCAACAAGAAGCGCATCGATTCCAACTCCTGCCTCCCGTCCATGTTCTATTGCTTCAGGAAGAAGATCTAAAAATGCAGTGCTTAAAAGAGCTCCAACCGCAAATGATACCAAATGCGTGGAAAATTTGCGAATCAAATCTGCCTTGACGAGCAATACTGCGCCGCCGATCAGGGATAACACTCCGGAAACTATGCAGCCGGCAAGAATCCATAATAATAATGTCATAAATTCCTTTCTAGATACCGCTAGATATGTTTGGTTTCTACGCGCTTGATGTTAACTCTTTGTTATTTCTAACGTGTTAAACTTTGGCTTTCTGTAAGAATAGCGATAATAGCAGTTTAGGCGGTTCTTCCGAAGTTTTCAAGCGTAAATCGAGCGCACGTAGGTCGCGCATCAATCCAAGCAATTTTTCCTTTGTGAATTTTTTGGCCAGCTTTGAGTTTATCCAAACTCGTCCCTCTTTCCAACTCAAAATCTCGGCAATCTTTGAAGGTGTCTCTCTTTCCAAATCCTTGACCAAAAGCAAGCTTCGGATCTGGGAGGCCAGACCCCCGATGATCTGAATGGTTTGAGATTTCAGATCCGAGGCCTGCGGTGCGCTCATCATTTTTTCCAAAAGCGATACAGCTTCACGGCCTCTTCCTTCAGCGAATAGATTGGTGAGCTGGAACACATTTTGGGAAATATTAGGCATCACAAGATCGCGAACGTCAGCGAATGCAATCTTCCCTCCCCCTGGTGGGGAGGGACTGAGGGAGGGGGGGGATCGAAATAGCATCAATTTCTCCAACTCCGAGCTGACCTGCCACAAACTCGTCCCGTTAGCAATCTCGCCCGTGCTAGTACGCCCAGATGCCCATTGGGACGGGCTATTTCTAACGGGGTCAATACCATCATCACTCAATCTTGCAATTAATTCCACAAGCCCACTGTTTTCGATTTCAAATCCCCGGTGACCCAAATAACTCTTAATCCAAATTTCCAGATCTTTTCCCGCCGGGATAGTGAATTCGCGATTCTGGGCTATTTTCTGCAAGGCTTTAAAAAATTTCAATCTGCGATCGAATTTTTCTTCCTGCGCAATCACTACCGTAGTCTCACTGTTCGAGTTATTCAAAGCCTTAAGCAAATACTCCTCAGTCTGCGGATAGGCTTTTACATCAGTTAAAAAATTGTTCAAAATTACTAGTTTTTTTTGTACAAACAGTCCTTGGCTTTGCAGGATGTCCTGAAGTTTATTTTTGAGCTGAACATCTGATTCGCCGTTGATGGACAGCGTTTCCACAAATTTAAACCTTGCTTTTAAATTTGTAATTTCCTGGCTCAGAGTGAATGTGTCTTCGCCGTAGAAAAAATTGATCATACTTAAAATAGAGTCTTGCCCTTTTCTGTTTTGGCATTAACTTTTCCGATTATTAATCGATTTAGGTCAGATATTCTCACTTTCCACTCTTTTCCTATTTTGAATCCCGGAAGTCTCCCTTTCCTGCACCAATCCCAAATCGTTTTTTCGCTGACCGCGAAAAATTTTGAAAGCTCTGTGACTCCATAAATTTTTTCTTTGTTTGTCATGATTATGATGCCCGCCTTCGCAAAAACCTTTGAGTTGTGTTGTGGTGGGTCGGGTGGGGATCGAACCCACGACCTTGGGATTAAGAGTCCCCTGCTCTACCAACTGAGCTACCGACCCTCGCGTGACTCAGGGCTACGATTTTCGCGAATCGTTAAAGCGGTTCTCTGCAATCTAAGCTCGAGTCCCGCTCTCCCCAAAAAAACTGCGCTTTTTCGGGGGCCCCAGTTATTAAATTCGTATGTGCCCAACAGGAATTTTCAGCCAAAGGATTATCCACTTAGAACGGAAGCCCAATGTTTTGAAACCCGCCCGCCTGACTCGTATGGTGACCCTGGAGGGAATTGAACCCCCATCACTAGTTCCGAAGACTAGTGCTCTATCCTTTGAGCTACAGGGCCGTCAGGCGAGTCGGGCGGGTATCTGTTGTCCGATTAGAGCCGTTCTCCGACCCTTACCCGACTCCGACACAGGTCGGAGAGCCGCGAATCCTTGTGATATACTTCGCTTTATGGTATAATATTTTCAAGAAAAAATCCAGTAGAAACAAAAAATGCGAACACAAAATAAAATAAAAATCCTCCAAGGATTCACCTTGATTGAAGCGGTGGTTGGCATCGGCATCGCCGCAATCCTGCTCGTCGGAGTAATTGGTGTTTTCAACGCGCTCAATCGCGTCACCAAGGTTAACCGCCAGCAGACCGTGATTACCAACCTTACCGCCAATGAACTGGAAACCATACGAAACCTACCCTACAGCACCATCGGCACAGTCTCGGGCAACCCTGCGGGCAATCTCAATGACCAAGCAAACCCGAAAATACTCAGCGCTGAAGGCATCAATTACAATATTTATTATGAAGTTACTTATGTCGATGACAGTGCGGACGGCACGATCCTTCTAGGCACAGACCCGGCCCCGAATGACTATAAACAGGTCAAAATGAATGTCCAAAACACGGTAACGGGACAGGTCAATACTTTTGTTACCACTGTCTCGCCGAAAGGTCTGGAGGGACTTTCCAACGCCGGCGCACTTTACATAAAAGTTTTTAATGCCAGCGGCCAGCCAGTTGCAGGCGCAAGCGTCAGCATTACCAATAATCTGGTCAACCCGAATATAATCCTCAACCGTCAAACTGATGCGAGCGGCAATTGGATTGAGGTCGGCTTGCCGATAAGCGTCAACGGCTACCATATTGTAGTTAGCAAAAGCGGGTACTCCTCAGACCAGACCTACCCGATTACCGCGGGCAATCCCAATCCAGTCAAACCCGACGCGACAATCATCAATGGCCAGGTCACCCAGGTCAGTTTTGCCATAGATCTGGTCAGTACTCTCAATATATCCACCCTGAACCAAACCTGCCAACCCCTGAGCAATGTCGGGGTCAATGTCAAAGGATCAAAACTAATCGGGACCAACCCCAATGTCCTAAAATTTGATCAAAACTTTTCTTCGATCGCCGGACTCATCGCCCTGCAGAATATGGAATGGGACAATTACCTCCCCGCTTTGTTGACCGGACAAAATCTCATGATCTACGGGACTTCACCCATACAAAACATTAACCTCCTGCCTGGCACCACCCAGAGCTTCACCCTAAACCTCGGCCCGGAAACTTCGGATAGTTTGCTTGTGATAGTCAAGGACGCGGCAACCCAGGCAACACTGCAGGACGCGGCCGTGCACCTCCGAAAAGGCGGCAGCCAGCCCCAGGATTACTACGGCACGACCGGCGGCAGCGTTTGGGTCCAAAATGACTGGACAGGCGGTCCTGGCCAGGCCAATTTCACTGACGTTACTAAATATTTCATTGACGACGGCCAGATCGAGGTCAAACCAAGCGGAGTAGAGCTTCTCAAAATCACTGGCGATTACGTTTCAAACGGCGAGCTCCAACCCTCGACATTTGATACGGGAACAGCATCGAGCAATTACAGCACTATTACCTGGATGCCGACCTCGCAGAATCCGGCCACCACCCTAAAATTCCAAATCGCTTCCAACAATGACAATACCACATGGGATTACAAAGGCCCGGATGGGACATCCGGCACTTTCTACACAGTGCCGGGCACCAGCATCTCCAACGCGCATGACAGCAACCGTTACGTGCGATACCGAGCCTTGCTTTCCACGACCGACGAGAAAAAAACCCCGGTCATGACCAGTGTTCAGATTAACTACGTATCAGGCTGTTTTACTCCGGGACAGGTCATATTTCCCGGGCTGACCGCCGGAAACAATTATGACCTGGACGTGACGCTAGCAGGTTACCAAACCCAGATCTTGCCCGGTCTGAATGTCAATGGTTATCAAACGATAGAAGTCCTGATGTCGCCATGAAAAAAGCATTCAAATTTGCTGCTGGGTTTACCACCGCGCCACAACGTAGTTTGCTGCGTGGGTTTACCCTCATCGAAATGATCATAACGATTTTCATTTTCTCGGTAATCGCGCTCGGGATGATTATCCTCATCTCCAACATGGTCACGAACTCTAGCCGGCAATCACGGCTTTTGGCCGGTTCTGACCAGGCCCGCAAAACCGCTTTTCAAATCACTAACGAACTGCGTAACGCAACCTCGGGAGCGACCGGCGCGTATTCCCTCGGCATTACTGAGGCGCAGCAACTTTTATTTTACAGTAATGTTGACCAGGCCGCAGACATAGAGCGGGTTCGATATTATACCCAAAACGCCAAGCTTTATCGGGGCATTGTCAAACCCACGGGAACCCCGCCCGTCTACAATACCGGCAGCGAGGTTTCCTCGGTAGTAATCGAAGATTTAGCGAATGGCACAAATCCGATCTTTTATTATTACAACGATACTTATGACGGCACATTCGACAACTATCTGACGCAGCCCGTCAGCATCCCTCAGGTCCGGTATATCAAAAGCAACCTACAAATCTATCTTACCGGCGGAATCGCCAACAGCCAAACCTACACTGTGACAAGCTCTGCCGCCATCCGCAATCTTAAAACTAATCTTGGCAACTAATATGAGACACACTCGTTCACAAGGCTACATATTGATCTACGAGGTTGTGGTAATGTTTATTTTCTCCATGACCCTGCTGGCAGTGCTTTCCGTGGGAAACCGGATGCTTGGCGGACTCAGATCCTCTGTAAACCGCGAGCAAGCCCTGCAGATCTCGGAGGCTGGCATCAATTATTACCAATGGCATCTGGCCCACTATCCTACAGACTATCAGGATGGCACCGGAGGCGCGGGACCTTATGTGCATGACTATATTGATACTGACACCGGCACGGTGATAGGCCAGTTCAGTTTGACAATCACCCCTCCCCTCATCGGCTCCACTGTGGTCACAATCAGATCCACGGGCTATACCCTCGCCAATCCCAACACTAAAAGAACCGTTACTACAAGATACGGGATTCCCTCACTGGCAAAATATTCTTTTCTGACTAACAGCGATGTTTGGATCGGCGATACGGAATCGGTCAATGGCGAGTTTCATTCCAACAATGGCATCCGCTTTGACGGGACCGGCAACGCGCCGATCACTTCCGCCAAAACCACATACATGTGCCAGCCATATCACGGCTGCAGCCCGGCGCAAAGCAAACCGGGAATCTGGGGGGCAGCGCCGCAATCTACCCAGAATTTCTGGCAATTCCCCGTGCCAAACCTGGATTTCACAACCATCACAGCCAATCTGGCCACCATGAAAAACGATGCTCAGACAAACGGCATTTATCTCGCCCCTTCCAATGCCCAAGGATATTCCCTGGTATTCAATAGCAATAACACGGTAAGTATTTACCGGGTCAACAGCCTCCGAGCGCACCCCACTGGCTGGGATGTGAATGGCGCGGCGCATAATGAGGATTTAGACTACGGCACCGGCGGAGGCGCCAGAACCTTGCTTTCCACCCCCGCGCTCCCGGCAAACGGCATAATGTTTATCGAGGACCGCACCTGGGTGGAGGGTACAGTCTCCGGTCGGGTTATGGTCGCGGCCGCGCTACTGCCTTATAATCCCGCGACTGCGCCAAGCATTCTCATCCCCAACAACATTCAATATACAGTCAAGGACGGCACAGTCGCGCTCGGACTCCTTGCGCAAAAGGATGTGCTAGCCACATATTATGTTCCAAATACCCTGAATATTGATGCGGCCCTGATTGCCCAAAATGGGAGTGTCCAGCGTTTCTATTTCCCCAGCAACATAAAAACCACAATAACAACCTATGGCTCGCTGATGAGCTTCGGGGTTTGGACATGGAGCTGGGTCAACGGCAGCGGAACCGTAGTCTCGGGTTTCCAAAACACAGTCACCACCTATGACACCAACCTGCTGTTTTCTCCGCCGCCGAGTTTCCCCTTATCCAATTCCGGCTACCAGCAAATCACCTGGTCTAATAATTGACATTGACTATGCCTAAACACCACAAAATTGTCCTCGCATTCGTCCTGATTTTTTCATTAGCCGCATATCACAGCGCGAGCGCCGCTCGTTTGGTGCCGGGAAATTTACCACAAACAGATCCGCTACAGCCTCTGCCTCAAGATGTCCAGCCGAACTATAAGGAATCAATCGGCAGTAACCAGCCGGACGGTGGCCGGCAAAATCAAAATGAGGAAGGACAGCAAGATTCTGAAGACGGAAATGTTTCAGCCCAAAACGAAGAGACGGCGAGAACCATCACGTCTACGGATAAAGCCGCAAACGAAACTTCCAAAAGCTCAATCTTTTGGATCATTGTAATAATCGCAGGAGGGCTCATCGGCGGGCTGTTCGGCTTTCAGAAATATGCTAAAAAGAAACGCTAGTAATCAGCAAACGGGTTTTCTCTGCCGGTCAGTCCTGTCGTAGAAGCTGTAGTAGTGGAAATCTCCAATGAATACGGCGGCACTACATAGTTTCGCCTGGTTTCAATCCATGTTTTTATTTTATTGTATTCCACTAGATCAATATCTATGTCTTTAAGGGCGCTGACACTCAAAGTCTCCGCGCCGGCAATTTCTTCTACGGGAGCGTACAAAGCATAATACAAAACATACAGTTCCCCGGTCAGGACCATGGCCAGGGCCAAAAGGAGAATCTTGGCCGGATTAACTCTGATTTTTGGAATTTTCAGTTTAATTTTCATCATGGTTTTTTCAGGAAAAATATCCCTCTGATCTTGCCGCTAGCAAGCCCGGTCTTGGCCCGGGTCACGCCGCCCAGCTCCTGTCCGGCGACAAAACTCATATCAACTATTTCCGTGCCATAAGGAAGCGATTCCATGTAAAGCAACAGATCAACGTAATTGCGGTAATCGCCGCTGACATCCAGTTCGTAAGACACTTCCTCAATATTTTTTAGACCCTTTATCAGCCCCTCTGTCGCATTATCATTTGCTGCCGATCCTTCTTTATCGTCGGTAATGGAAATTTCCGCCGCAACCTCGGATCGGGCAAGCGCATCTTCTACGGCTTCGACCAGCACAACCGATTCTTCGCGAACCGGAAAAAGCTGCTTAACATCAGCTACGGATTTTTTAATCTGGGCGAGCTTGGATTCGGTTTCCTTGAACTGCGTGATCTCGCCGGAAAGTTTGGCAATCTTGACGCTGTTGTTCAAAATCTTGGCGCGGGTTCCCCTGACCGAACTGGCCAGCGGCATGACCAGCAAAAAAAACAGCAAGGCCAAAACCGCGCCGATTAACACACAGGTGATATAGATCCTTGCGGTATTTTTGGATAAAACATTCATATTATTCTTCCGCCTCTTCCATCCTCAAATAAAAACGGTATTTCCAGCTAACGTTTCGGGCTGTTTCCAGGTTATAAAGGGGGAAATTGATATTCTTAAAATGCTTGGAATCGAGAACTCTTTGGCGCAGGGCCAAAACGGAATTGCGGTTTGATGCCCGGCCGGTAACCTCGACCTTTCCCGTAATCCGGTTCAACTGTATGGAATCAAGACTGACGTCCTTGGGAATGAGCGTTGCCAGCTCCATTAAATACGGCGACCATTTCATGCTCTGCTCCGAAAGCATTTTGAAATTCTCAATGTTTTCGTTCAACGCGGCGACTTCTTTTTGCAAGCTCGTCCCCTGATACGCTTCGAGTTGCGTCGAATATTTCGCGATCTCTTGGTCATTCTTGCTCACAGTTCGGCCAAGCCACAAATTCACTCCGAACAAAACAGCGGCGAGGACGAGCAAGCTTGCAGTCAAAATTATGCCGAAATGTAAAATTTCCGCGTTTATTTCCAGACGCGCTACTTCTTTTTGTTCCTCCGGTGGCAGAAGGTTGATCCGTTTTTTTGCGGCGACAGCGCTCACCCCGTTAGAAATCCTTGTAGGTTAATTTGTATTATCATAATTATTTGTCTAATTTTTCTTGATCAAATTTCTAACGGGGCTCATTCTTCAAACCCCCGAAGCGCCAAACCAATGGCTGTGGCGTAACTAAGCGAATCTTCCCGCGACAAGGGCGGAGTTTGTTTTTTGCCGAGGACTTTTACCCAAGGGTTCCCAAGCTCTATTTTAAGCCCTGGCAAAGACCGGAACGCCCTGTCAGACAGATCGCTTCCGGACAATCGTTCCGACAGGACCGAAGGCAGGTGCTTAAGCTTGCTCGATCCTCCGGAAAGCAAAATCCGGGAAATCTTGCTCGTGGCCGCGGCATGTTCCTCGTGGAAACGAATAATGTTTTTTATTTCTGAAACAAGATTGTTCAAAATCGGGGCAAGCGCTTTTTTTACAGCGCCGTCATTTTTCGTTTCATCAAGCCCGTCCCTGCGCTTTATTTTCTCTGCTTCCTCAGTGCTGACATTCAAAGCCTTGGCTACACCTTCCGTGAAAACATTGCCCGCGATCGGCACGGAAGACGTAAATTGCAGGGTGTTGTGATCGTAGACAATAAAACTGGTCCGCAGGGTATTGATGTCCAAAATCAGCACTGTTTCTTCGAGCTTGGAGACAAGACTGCGCGCTGTGGCCTGGGATTCAATCTCCAATGCTACCGGTTCCAGGGACGCTTCCTTTAAGATCCTGGTGTAGTCGTCAATGTAATCCTTGGGCGCCGCAGTAATCAGCACAGTCATTTTGTCTTTTTGATTAGGATCGCCGGAAAGTATGACCCAATCTAAATAGACCTGACCGATCGGAATGGGAATGTAAGCTTCGGCCTCCCATGGTATGGCTTCCTTGGCTTCTTCGGCGGAAACCGCAGCCATTTGGATGACTCGCACAAAACATTTGGTTTCAGGAATGGAAGCTATCACATAGGGCGTGGTAACTCGCCCGAATTTCGGCTGGGTAATGGTTTTTTTGATCAACTTGATCAATCCCGAAGGGTCTTTAATCGTATCGGCAGTAATAATATCCTTGCCGATTGCTTCGTCAGAATAAGCCTGAACGCGGAGCTGCCCGCCAGGATTTTTATCAAATTCGACGAATTTAAGAGAAACGTCGCTTACATCCAAGCCTAGCGCGTTTTTCCGCTTATTGCTAAATAATTTCCAACTCACGAAAGTTTTTGTTTATTTGCTTCAGTTTTGTGTTTCTTAAATCTTTTCAGTGCTAATATTATAGCACATTTTCGAAAAAATCACAAATTAAATATTTTGGGAAATATTGTAAATCGGCATGATAAGTCCGAGCGCAAGCACGCCGACCACGGCGCCGATTACCATCACAAGCAACGGTTCGATTATGGACGATAGATTTTTTACTGTGTCGTCGATTTCCGCTTCGTAAAAATCCGCAACTTCTGCCAGGACATTTTCCATGGTACCCGACTCTTCCCCCACCTGGAGCATTTGCGTCACCATAGGCGTGAACAAATGCGGGTAGCGATCGAGAGCCGCAACCAAATCCACGCCGATTTTAACCTTTTCTGCTGCATCGAGAAGCGCCTGTTTATAATAAACATTGCCCATGGTGTTTCCGGTTATGGAAAGAGCTTCGACGATCGGCATACCGCTTTTCAGAAGGCCGCTGAAAATAATGGTGAAGCGGGCCAAATTAATTTTCTTTACCAAAATTTTAAAAACCGGGACAACCAGGATAAGCCGGTGCAGGACGAGATGGCCGCTCGGAGTGCGGCGCCAAAACAAGAAGCCGCTGATCAGTAAAAAAAGCGCAATCCCTACAATAATTGAGTAATTGGAAAATACGTCAACAGTAGCAATGATCGCCTTTGTCAGCACGGGCAGCTCTGTGTCAAACTCCGCAAAGGACGCGGTGAGTTTGGGCAAAACAAAAGTAAACATGAGATAACCGATAACCAGCAGGGCAAAAACCACGACCGCTGGATATGTCAACGCGCCCTTGGTGCGGCGGATGAGATTGTAATCGCGGCTGATCTGTTTTGCCAGGTATTCGAGCGTATCGTCAAGCTCTCCTGAAGACTCCCCGACCTTAACCATATTAACGAAAATCGGGGAAAAAATTTTTGGATAATCAGCAAGGCTGTCCGACAAAGTCTTGCCCCCTTCCACGTTATGAGAAATGTCTGCGATGATTGAACTGAAATAAGGATTGGACATCTGCTTGGTCACCACAACCAGAGCGCGGGATACCGGCAGTCCGGCTTTGAGCGTGACTGCAAGGTTTTTGGCAAAGGTCAGCTTTTCGAGAAGCGAAACATGTTTAAAAAACGACAGTGCGGATTTAAAATCGCGCTTGGTTCTCTTTTTCTCGATGAGCGTGGGCAGTAAACCCTGGCTGCGCAGCCGCAGGCCCAAGGCTTCCCGGGATTCAGCCTCGGCTGTGTTTGTCACGCTTTGGCCGTCGCGATTTTTTGCAGTGTAGGTAAATTGCGCCATTAGTATATTCCTTATAACTCTCCCCTATTGAGGGGAGAGTGCCGCCTCGAGCGGACCTCGAGGCGGGAGAGAGGTTGTATTTTCATTCCTTGGTTACTCTTAATATTTCGCTTATGGTAGTCAATCCTTGGTTGGCTTTGATAAATCCATCCTGCCACATCAGCACCATGGATTCTGACACGGCCTCGGCCTGGATTTGGCTGGTGGTCGCCCGGGAAACCACGAGTTTTTGAATCGGTTCCGTGTTATCCAAAACTTCATAAATGCCCATACGGCCGCGGTATCCCGTATGGTTGCATTTGTCGCAGCCGGATCCCTCATAAAACGCCAGATCAGTAATACGCTTGGCTTTTGGAGGCAGAGCCTCTTCGCGTTTCATGATCTCCAGAAGATGCTCGAGATCAAATTCCTGAGAAAGGCTGGCCACGGTTTTTTCGTCAAGCTTTATGGCTTTCTTGCATTCCTGACAAACTTTTCTGACCAAACGCTGGCCGACTATCGTGTTAAGCGTGGAGGCAATCAGATAGGGTTCCACGCCAATGTCCAAAAGACGGGGCACAGCGCCAGCAGCATTATTGGTGTGCAGAGTGGAGAGCACGATATGGCCGGTCATGGCCGCGTGCACAGCCTCCTCCGCTGTTTCCCGGTCGCGAATTTCTCCGATCATGATGATGTTCGGATCCTGCCGCAAAAGCGCGCGCAAACCCATCGCAAAGGTCAGGCTGATTTTCGGGTTGACCTGCATTTGGTTTACCCCTTCGATGCGGTATTCCACCGGGTCTTCAATGGTGCTGATGTTCACGCCCTTGGTGTTAAGCATGGATAGGACAGTATAAAGCGTGGTGGATTTTCCCGATCCGGTCGGGCCAGTAATCAAGGTCATGCCGTGCGGCCGGGCCAGATTACGCCTGATGATCGCGAGCGCGGACCGCGCAAATCCCAGTTCTTCAAATGACACAGCCTTGGCACTTTCATCTAGCAGACGAAGCACGACTTTTTCTCCGTCAAAGATCGGGATAGTGGATACGCGGAATGAAATATTGTACTGGTCGGTTTGAATCTTGAACCGGCCGTCCTGCGGCAGACGGTGCTCGTCTATTTTGAGGTTCGATAAAACTTTGAGACGGGCCACCAGCGCCGGCTGGATAAGCTTCGGCAAAGTCATCACATCATGGAGAATGCCGTCAATGCGGTAACGAACCGTAACCTCTTTTTCCTGCGGTTCAATGTGAATATCGGAAGCGCCTTCAAAAACCGCATATTCCAAAAGCGTGTCCACCACCCGGACCACGGGGATCTCCTGGGCCATTTTCGAAAGTTCGCTTGTTTCCCCACCGCCCGCCTCTCCAGTCAGTTTTTCATCCTTCTTGGAGCTGAGAATTTTTTCAAACTCCGCCTTGAGATTGGAGTGGTACTGGGCAAGTGCGGTTTCCATGCCCGCATCGCTTGCCAAAAACGGCTTGATGATAAATCCGGTTTTCTTTTTTACGAATTCCGTGGTCTGGAGATCTTTAGGATCAGTCATGGCCAGATCCAGCTCATTGTTTTTTTTACGGAACGCCACCACTTGGTGGCGGCGCGCGATAGGCTCCGGAATGATTTTTAAAACTTCTTGGGGTATCTTTTCCTCTGTCAGATCCACAAACGGCACCTGCAAAAAATCGCTGACGAGCCCGAAGAGCTTTTCCTCAGGCACGATCTGCTTGGCAACCAAATAGTCAGCCAAATTTTGTTTTTTTTCTTTAGCCTCCTTTTCAAAATTTTCCAGGTCCTTGGCCTCGGCAATCTTGCCGCTAACCAAAATCTTTTTTAGATCTGCGACAGGGAGCGCCATTGTTGATTTTTTGTTTTAACTTTTATTATATGCATTTTTTTTCTATCTGCGCGATAAATTTCTGCCCTTCCGCTTCAAAACGCGGATCCTGTTTTGTTGCCTCTAAAATTTCGGCTCTCACGCCTGCTATGTCGCAGTTTTCGCCGTACACGGCCGCCAGCCGCACGCGCCAATCAAGGTTCCCGGGCATAAGCGCGACCGCTATTTTATAATGTTCAATGGCTTTGAGCCAGCTCTTCATCTGGATATAGGCCCGGCCCATTGCCGCGTAATCAGGGCCCCCGAGCGCGTTGCCGCTGTCGCTGATCGCCTGTTTTTGAGTCTGCACAATATCTTCGCGTCCGGCCAGAATGCCGGCCAAAATAAAATTGACTCGCATTTCTTTAGCCTCGGGATTAAGCTCCACTGCTTTGCGAAAATACTCCAAGCCTTCGTCCTGCCTGTCTTTTAGAAACGCGGCCTGTCCCAGTTCCGTATAAATTTGCATGCGGGTCGGCGACAACACGAGCGCGGTTTTACTGAGTTCGAAAACCTGATCAACGCTGTTAAGCTCCTGGGATGCAACATTATAGGTCGACATCAAATACAAATAATTTTTCACATCCTGCGGTGAGGATGCAATATTTTTTTTCAGCTCATCCGTGACGAATTGGTAAAGCTCTTTGCGTTCCGGCGGGGTGAGCAAACCGCTGGCCGCTGCTTCGTTGGCGTAATCCACCAACCGTTGGCGGATTTCCTCATCCATATAAGTGCCGTAGGAAAGAGCCTTTGTAAATTTTGTTTGCACGGCCCGGTACTGTTTGAGTTTCGCAGCTTTGATTCCATCAGTCGTGAAATAGTTTGCCGCCGCCGGCTGCCAATTAATAAAATAAATGCTGGCGATCGTGGTGATTGCCATGGCAATGGGCGGCAAATAGCCCCAATCATAGGATTTCCCAGGGATCGGCGCCTCGGTCTGCCCTGCCGGGAAGGTGCCGCGCAGGAAAACAAGGTAAGCAAGGAGGATGAAAAACAACAGATAAGTTGCCTGCGTATCAAACACAAAAATATTTTGCACAAAATATGCCACAAAGGCAGCAAATAAAACTACTGCCTGCTTCCAGTCCAGAGCGCTTTTGCGAACCAGTTTATACAAAACCCAAAAGGCTGCCGCAAAAATCCCGAAATACGCCGCAAGACCGAATATTCCTGAGGTCAGAGCAATGTCAAAAATAATATTATGCGCGCGGTCAAACCAGATTTGGCTTCCCTGGTCCCGAAAGATCTTCGGCGGGAAATATTTGTTAAACGCAATGTTGTAATTTTCATAGCCATAACCGGTCCAGAACCGATCCTGCCAGCCTTTCCAGGAGGCGTTCCAGGTATCAAGTCGGGATTTGGTAGTAACATCGCCTTTGGAAATCGTGACAAGCCTTCTGACAATCGGAACGCTCAAAACAGGCGCGGGCAAGGACTCGGGCTTGGTAAAAACTATCGCGGGGACGGCAATCATCAATATTAAAGCCGCGCCGGATGCCTTGCGCCAGGAATGTGCTCGACCCCGAAGAATATAAAACAAAAGATAGAGCAAAACGGTAAGATAGAGCGCGATTGCCCCGCCGCGCGTCTGAGTCTCGATCAGGATGAATATGCTGAATATAATAGCGGCAAAACTCGACCATTTACTGCCCAAAAACAGGCGGTAAAGTCCGTACATAATCGCCCCGTATGCAAAACTAAAGATGAGGATCCCGAAAAAACCCGGCAAGGTCGGGAAAAACTTTGGCGCAAGGTAGGCAAGCGCAAACCCTCCTGCCGCCCAAATACTGCCGCGTGAAAGATCTTTGGGGCTGTTTTCCTTTTTTTGCAGGCCCAAAAGCCACGACAGAAACACGCCAAACAGCATGAATGCGGCAAAAAACGAAGCATTTCCGATTGTTGCAGAAATCCGGACCCCCTGCGTAGGCGGAACTCTGTCGCACAAAAACCCCTCAATCTGCACCCCATTCTCGTTAGTGCAGCCTATCTGGATAAGGCCGACGAGGCCGACAAAAACAATCATAGCCAGGGCTGCTGTCAGATACTTTGTCCAATCCGCTTTACTGCGAAATACTGCGGGCAACATGGTGAAGAACGCGGTAAAATGCAGAAGCGTAACAATCCCCTCGCCGCGCTCGATAGTGCCCATAAAACTTTTGGAAAAATTAACCCCAAAAATGCTGGTTATCAGGATAATACCCATGTAAATCCAGACCGCTTTGGTCAGCCAGTTCCAGCGCGGACGGATTTCCGGATATTTTAAAGCCAAGGGTATATAAACCGCAACTGCCAATTCAAGCAAGATCCGGAAATAGATAATCTTGCTCGTGATAAATGGAAACAAAAAAGCGCTCCACACCCACAGCGGGGTCAGCAGAAGCGCGTACAAAATATATTTCAGGATTTTGTAGAAAATATTTGTTTCTAAATCAGTATTTTCCGCATTCAACATGAATTTATTATACCAGCTTCCTAGATCTTTTGCAAAATCCGCGATCTTTTCTTTTTTCGCCAGGTATAGTACCATATCTCAGCATAGGAGGTCTTGATGAAATGCTAGAACCGTTGACTAACAGATTGCTCGCCAAGCTTGATCAGCATGCCGGCATGACAATCCAAACTCTTTGCCAACTGCTAGTAGAACCGATTGCCAGTATTACCCACGAATTGAGCACTATGGAAAATGGCGGAATGATCCAGCGCAAATCCGGGCAAATTTTCCTCACCGTATACGGCACACGGATGAAAAACGAAATGTCCACCACAGCCAGGTCATACTGAAGTGCATCAAGCAAGTCGAAAAAAATGCGCCTGATCAGGTTTTATCCCTGATCGACGCATTTTTTTAATTTCATGCATTGTACAATTCGGTAGAATTGTACAATGTCTAATCTTATAACTACTTTGACTTGTAGTTGGCAATCAATATCCCCATTCAATATCTCCCGATTTGGTCTGGATTTTGAGGAGGATGAGCCCTGGCAGATCGAGTCTGATTTTGCCGCTGTGATCGCGGCCGGTGATTCGGGTACGGTTGTTCTTGTATAAAGATTCGATATAAAAATCCTTCTTTGATCTGACACGCTGCTGAAGCAGTTTGAGCTGGCCGGTTTTCTTGTCAAACTGCCAAGAGACATTAAACATTGCCTTTTGAAGGTCGGCCGGCCGGCCGTTGTACAGAAGCTGTGTGAGCTCTATTTTTTGTTTTCTTTTTCTGTCCTTTCCCTTCAGTCTAAGGATGGTTTCATTCCCTGCCTGGTCATGAAGGGTGATTTTATCATCAGCGTCAGTAACAATGATTTTGTCAGGTTCAGACAAATTGTCCGTTCCAGTAAAATGAATATCCCTATTGTGAGGATCGAACTGTGTGCTGGCTTCGGGCGCAGTCCTGTCAACGACAAATTCCACGCTCTGCACTGGTTCCTTGTTGCCTGCCCGGTCAATAGAATAAAAATCGAGGGTATGCTTGCCTTCTGTTTCTACAAGAAACCCATGAGAAAAATTGGTCCACTCTCCGCCATCCAGACGATAAACAGTTTTCAAAACTCCGGCCCTGTCATCGCTGGCCGCAAGAACAACCTCAACACTGCTGCGAAAGAAATTATCCGTTCCTTTGTGGCCAGTGAGCTGTGCAGTTGAAACTGGAGCGATTAAATCCTGGGAAGCATTCTCATCCAGAATAGTTGTCGGCAGGATGTTTTGATTATCAAAATTCAACATGGTCTGCAGGCCATCTGTATTTATGGTTCCCGAAGAAGATATTGTTACCGGAATGTCAATAAAATTTTCACTGGCGATGGTTTGGCCGTTTTCAATGGTCTGGCCTTTGAGAGTAAAGGTTCCATTGCCTGTTCCTCTGAGATTGATCTGGTAAACACCGTCATCCGGCAAATACACAAATTTGTGATCATCAAAAACCGCATAATCGGAGCCTAAAATATCATTTTGGATACTGCCGTCTTCCGCTATGCCAGCGCGCTTGCCATTCTCGTCCAGAACCTCAATATCCACTGGGCTAAAAAACTGCCACCATTTTCCTTTAAGCTCGCACTGCTTGGGGTCGCTGTCAAGCTGTTGTTTGGTGATAATGCCGGTGCCAGTGTTCAAATCACTGCCGGTAATGAGGTTAACCAAAAGCTGGCGCGTTCCGTTGGCACTGAGCATTTCCCCGTGATTAGCTTTGATAACATAATATTTCTTGCTGTCGTCAGCTTTGTTGCTGTCTGCGCTTTCAAAAGGCACTGTTTTATCTCCTTTTATTTCTTTCACAGGTGCAAAGCTGATTTGAGCGTTTCCAGAGGGATCAAAATCGCGGTACTGAACAACCTTACCGATACTGCCGGTCTTGCATCCGACTACATTGTAAAAATCCACCCCGGCAGTGCGCAGGTCAAAATCTTCAAAACTGGAGGAATGAAGCGCCTCGCCATTGGCCAGTCCTGCGGCATTCGAGTCGTCCTGGCTGGCCAGCAAATCCCAAGCCTTCTGGTAATCCAAATCGCTCGTCCGAACTCCGGACGCATCCCTGTCAACAATGCGCAGAAAACTGCCATTGCGATCAAAATATTTCTGGCTCGGGGCCAGGTCGTAGGTCACCGGCAGGTTCCTGGCAATCTTTTTCATTTCCTCATCCGAAAGGCCAACCACCCCAAAATTGTCGCCTTGCGCTAGGACCTTCACTGCTTTTGGCGAACCGAGATTTGGCACGCCCACAAAAACAACTTTGTTCAGGTTATGGTCAGGGTTATCAATGACATATTTTTTTACGATAAGGCCGCCGGTGCTGTGGGCGATAATGTCAACGGCAGAGGCTCCGGTTTGATTCAAAATCTCCTGGATCTTGAGTTTAAGCAAATCAACATTCGTCAGGTTTTGGCCATTTACCCCGGTAACCCCATACCGCCAGTCATACGGGAAAGTGAAAAGGTCAATGTTTTCTTGATAGCCTTGGGTTTGGAATTCGTTGATGAGGCTGGCGGTGTAGTCGAAAAGGACCACTTCCTTATTTCCGATATTTGTAGTCTTTTTAGTAATAATTGCGTCACCGTAAACATTATTGTCTATGGCTGATAAGTCTGACTGAAATTGTAACGGATCCATAAATGAATCAGAGTTCGCCGGATTGATCATTCTTGGAATATCAGCCCACAAAACTTCCTCGGATTTTTTAATATCAGTCCCCAATATGCCGGGAACTATTAAAACTGCACTGGGACTGGCCTGGACATTCGTAAAGTAACAAGTCACGATTGCAAAAGGATCGGCTGTTACTCTGACAATATTTTTTCCTAACGAATAATCTGAATTCAACAAACCATTTCCAATGCAACTTATCTGTTTTGTTTCCCACTCAAATGGTGCCGATTCCCTGATATCAAAAGTCACTGACCCAAAAGCCGGTACAGAAGAATTGTACGCTCCTGTACCATCTTGGGTCACAATATCAAAACTGTCATAAGGATCAGCCGAGATTGTCGTATCGATGATATCAAAATGAAAAATACCGTCTGCGCCTATACTGTTTTTTACAACAGACACCGTGACAGTTGGGAGCATAATTAAAGCTTGTGTGGCAACTGGTATTATGCTGAATATTATACTAAAAAATGCTACAAACTTTTTCATCTAACTAATACCACATATCCTTTGTGGCATAGAGAATATAAAAAACGAAAACACTCTTCAATGTCACTAATGCTAGCACTGAAATAAATATCCACTGTAGTAGACCTTTTTTTATTGTGTATTTTATTAGACACTTCAAAGAAATCATGCTTCCCACAATCTGCAGAAATAATACAAATAGCAACAGATTACGGTTATCAAGTTTGAATAAAGAATCTGTTAGAGAGAAAAAACCAAATGTCGGTCCCCATACTATCTCCGGCACCACAAATAGTGCTAGTCCGAGAATTAACCAAATCTTCTGTTTCTTTGTCATTGTTTTTGTTTCCTTTTTTTAGGCTTAAATACTAACGATTTTATGATATCACTGGGACAAATTTTGTACAATCATGTCTATTTGGATTATTAGATGGACAAAAACAGCGCGGCCATGAAACATCCTTGTTTCACAACCGCGCTCGGGAACCGCGCAAGTGGCGCTTCCACGGATAGAAAATGATCAACCGCGGAGTTCTGGCATAATAGTCCCTGGCTTCGTCGCCCCAGGTCTCGAGAACCTCTTTCTCCTGCGCCCAAAGAGCGACCACCAAAAACGCGTAACTCGCGAGCGACAGCATCCAAAAAAACGGCTCAGCGTAGTAGGGTGCGATGAGCCACGGCTCAATTAGCACCAGCGCATGTGCCATGGGATGGCGGGTGTATCTAAAAAAACCGGTGGTGATTAGCCGTTCCTGTCTTACGCCAATCCACTGAACGCGGACCAGCTCTAGGACAAAAATCGCCGCCCCTGCTGCAAAGACCGGAAACAATACAGCCTGATATACTGTTCGTTGCGGTGGATACAGCCATAATCTAAAACTCAAGACAATTGCGTAAGCGTTCGTGAACACCATCGAAAACGCGAATGATCTGTCCATAAAATCCTCCATTTTGTTGATTTAAGATTCTAGCCAAAAAACCGCCCTCAGTCAAGGCGCTTTCGCTCGCCCCGGGTTTTTTTCTTTTTTCGGCCATAAGGCGATTCCACTATTGACGGCGGGGCTTGTCGCGGGTACAATTAGGCTCAACTTGAAACTTCCAAGGAGGAGGTGCAAAAATGAAATCCACGGAGCAAAACTTGCGTCCGCCATTGCCCCAGCTTCACGAGATCATCCGTCCGGAAGATCCAAATGAACCGATCTACTGCGTGCCGACAGAACGGGGGAATTACAAAACCTATCTCATCCCCGCCGTGACATGCTGGCTGGCTCCCTGCAAGCCCTATGGCGGTGGCAATCAGAGACTTGTTTGCTTTATTGGTAGGAAACCTCAGCCCGGAGAAGGACTGATGGTGAATGTCGTTGGCGGGAGTCATCTCAAAACCAACCCAAGACGGATCAAGAAATAAAAAGGAGCAGGAATGAAGAATGATTTTGATGAAGCCTTGTACCAACAGATGCAACGGGAATTTGATGATTCCCTGGCCGCAAGCCAAGCGCGAGAACCCCGCAATTTTGCGCGCAAAGCCGGCATCGCCAGGAGGCTACCAACCGGTCAGAATACGGAACATCCGGCGCCGGTAAAAAATTTCGGCGGCAAGATCAAAAAAGGAGCGCGGCTCCCAAGCGATCGGCGCAGGAGATGAAAGCATCTCTTGTATCCGGATTTGCCTCCTCAACACCGTGTCGCCAGACTAACCACCTGTGCGACACGGTCTTTTTTTATTGCGGATCGCCTGTGCCCATGGTGCGGTCCAGATCTTCAAAAACTTTTTTATCGTCAGCCAGCTCGCCCATGGTTTTTTCAAAAATGGATTTGGCAGGAACGATTTCCATCCTCAGAGCTTTTTTTGCCTCATCTCTCTTTCTTTCTGCCATGGCTTTCAGATCCGTGTAATCCCCTGCTGTGGCTTCTGATTTTACCACTGCGTACTCCTCAATGTCAGCATCAGTCGCCGCCGCCCAAAACTCATTGTATTTTTTCAAGGCTTTGTCATATTTACCGCCGGGGACAGGGTTATCGCTGAAGGCTTGCTCTTTGTCCATTTCCAGGATTAGGGCTTTTGACGGAAATGTTTCCGGGAAATTCGCCTTTGGCTCCCAATTCTGATATTCTTCTCCGCGTTCGCTCATAAAATTATTTTTCCCAAAAAGATTTAATAAATGGCAAGGAGAGGGTTGAGAGGATGTAGCCGAGGGATGGAATCAGGGCTTTGAGCCAAGGATTTGTTTCGCTGATCATGAGGAGCCATATAGCCGCAACAACATAGATTGTGACGGCTATAAACAAACGGCGCGTCCAGCTCGTCTCCCAGGCTTTGTCTATTTCCACACGCCTGTTGCGTTCTCTGATTTCTTTGATTTCTTTTTCAATATTTTGCTGATCCATAGAAATGCCACTTTCTTTAAACTTATTATAAACCTTTTAGACATTTTGGACTACGGCTCCTGCAACGGCTTGAGACGCGTTTGAGCCGTTGGATTGTCAAGGCATTTACTGCTATAATTAGCCAAATCTAACAATAAACCATGACCAGTAATCTCAAGAAAATCCTCCTTATCCTGGGCGATGTGGCAGTGCTTTATGCCTCGCTTTTCCTGACGCTCATGATCCGCTACCAGAGCGGGCTGTCGGAAAAAATCTGGGACCAGCATTTTTGGCCGTTCACTGTGCTGTTTGCGGTATGGCTGGCGATCTTTTATATCAATGGGCTTTACGATCTGGCCGCAAGCAAAAACGATGTGGAGTTTTACAACCGAATTTTCCGGAATCTGCTCATCAATTACGCGGCGGCCGCAGCTTATTTTTATCTCTTGACCAACCGAATCTTTGACATCAAGCCGCAGGTCGTATTTTTTATCATGATCGGCGTCAACTCGGTACTGTTTGCGGCCTGGCGCTATTGGTACAATGGCCTCGTGCAGCGCCCGGACTACCTCAAAAAAATCCTGGTCGTGGGCATGACTGATGAGGCGCGCGAGCTTGTTGAAGAAATCATGCACAAACCCCAGCTGGGTTATCGGATCGCGGCCATCATCCACGACGGCTACCGGATCAATGCCGAGTTCCCTGGCGTGAAGCTTTATGACAGCTCTGTGGATCTCAAGCAGCTCCTCAGAGACCAACAGATTACCACTGTGGTTACCGCGCTCGACCCGCACAGCAACCCTGAGCTTGTTCAGCATTTATTTGAAAGCCTGGCCCTGAAAATCCAATTCTACGACCTGGCGCGCTTTTACGAAAAGCTTACGGGTAAGATTCCGGTCACACACATCGGCCACATCTGGTTCGTGGAAAACCTGGCAGAAAGCGAAAAGGGCGTGTACGAATTTTTCAAGCGGCTCTTTGATATTGGTTTTGCCGTGGTATTTCTGACAATCACTCTCCCGTTTGTGCCGCTCATCGCTATTGCCATCAAACTCACCTCCTCGGGTCCGCTGTTTTTCCGCCAGGTACGCATGGGCATGCTCGGCCGGCAGTTTAACGCCATAAAATTTCGCAGTATGCGCGTTGGCGCAGAAGAGGAAGGCGAGCCGCAATGGGCCAAACACAATGACCCGCGCGCCACGCGGTTCGGCAGATTTTTGCGCAAATCAAGAATCGACGAAATCCCCCAGCTCATCAATGTATTGCGAGGCGAAATGTCAATCATCGGGCCACGGCCGGAACGTCCGGAATTTGTCTTTGAGCTTCAGCGTGATATTCCATTTTACAACGAGCGCCACCTTATAAAACCCGGTCTTACCGGCTGGGCGCAGATCAATTTCCAATACGGCGCCTCAGTGGCGGACGCATTCAAAAAACTCCAGTACGATCTTTTTTACGTAAAAAACCGCTCCGTGCCGCTGGACCTCGGCATTGCCCTGCGAACCATAAATATCATCCTCGGCGGCAAAGGCCGCTAAATCAGAAACAAAAAAACCATGCCAGAACGTGGAGAATCTTTTTTAGAACAATTTAAAAAAGAACGCCGGGAAATCAGCGAGCAAGGCCACGCCGCGATACGCAAACAACAGCGGGAAGCTTTGGATGCCCACAAAAAACAGATTCTGGAGCGCCAGCAGCAGATGGGAGGGCTCATTACCAAACTCTATGAAACTGTGTACGAGCATGCAAACGCCAATCATGCCGAGCTAATCGATGCCTTGGTTAAAGAACATCACGAAAAGTTTGGACCTTTGGATTCTGCAGATTCGGAAAATTTATAGAACGCTCTCATAGATTATGACGATAAGCATAAATTGGCTGCCGGTTATTTTCGTGAATACGGAAACAAACCCGAAGAACTCTTTGAGCGCTGTTTTGGGAAAAAACCTGATGGGAAAGTCCAGCTTATAGCAGGCCCAATGACTTTGTCCTTCCGATGTTTTGACGAAGAAGATTATATTTACGCATATATCAATTACCTACACGAAGATGAAACGCCAAAACATACCGGTGATGAAAGAACTAAAGCCAAACGAAGCCAAGGGGTAGCGTTCGCCATTGTGCGGGTTCCAGAGCTTGCTGGAATGGTAATCATGGAAAAGGCGAGTAATAACTCTGAAACTATAGATGAGTATAAAACATCTCAGGTAGAGCTTAAAAAAAACCGTGCTACCAAAATCAAATATGATGATTTGGATTTAACTGAACATTTGAATTGGGATATAGATCAAAACAATTTTTATTCATTCTCGTTTACTACCAACAAAAACCATGAGGTTACTCATGTGACTATGTACGATTTTGAAGATGGTGATTATGTATTTTATGAAGAACCAGTCAAACCGGCTTTCGTTCACAAATTAGAGCTTCCTGGAAAGCAATTTAGAGATAATGAATATGTAATGATTACTGTGGATTCAGAGGGAATCTCCTTTGGTGATCATAGTCGAAAAGCTCATGTCATAAAGAACCAAAAAAAGATCGGTGAGAAACTAACCATAAAAGACGAAAAGCTCTCCAAATCAATACGCCGGCACGAAGAACAGCACCAGTTCAACAAGCTATTCATTCCTCACGAGCAAGCCTATGGAGATCCTTTAGAATCAGCAGCGATATTCCATCATCTCAACTATCTGGTTGAGATGATGGAAAAATCAAACATACTAGATGAGCGGCTTGCAGCCTCAAAAAAAATTCTAGAAACCCTAACCCGACAATACAGAAGAGTCTATATAGACCCTGCAGCAAGAGATGAGATGATAGCATACTACAAAGAGGGTAAAAACCCTGAAAAAATCGGTCCCATTTTAATGCAAAGCCCGCTTTATGATTACAAAGATGCCAAAATTGTTCTAAAAGGCGGAGCCAAAACAACATATCGTCAATATATAGAGGACCAGGTTTATAAATCCGTTGGTGCTGGCCATAAAAAACCAGTTTGATTGGTTACAGGCATTTGGGAAAAACCTTTAGCAAGGTCACGGACAAGCTCGGCATAGTACCCCTAAAAATTCCCATCTCAGAAGGCCGCTTTAATTCTGATTTGGTGCGTCTCACGGTAAACAATACACTTGAATCAGACTATCAGAAATTCATAAATAAATCTTTATCCCAAATCAAAACCCTGGAAGCTCTCGGCTACAAACGCCAGGAAATCGTGGCGTTCTGCAATATGCTGCCCGCTCGCGTCTGGCCGGCTTTTGTGAGGCGCTTGAGCAAGAGCAAGTCTCAGGAAAATAAATCCTAATCCGCGCGCTCGTATATTTCCAGGGTGTTCAGCTCGCCGGATTTGCGGTAATTTTTTAGAAACGACATAAAATAATCTATTTGATCATTGCGCTTTTTACCGACCAGCAGAATGGGTGGCTTTTGGGCTTCCAGGTCACGGGCAGCGCGCTCCACGTCCTCGGTGTAGTAAAGTGTAAAGAAGTAGTAAAGATCGAGAAGATTAGACTTTTGCGCATGGACAAGCAATGTTGTGTCCCGCAGATGAACAAGAGGGATTCGATTTCCCGCAAAATGCTCTTTGATATACTCTGCGTCCTGCCACAAATCCGCGTCGGCCGCTGGCACTGCCGAAAGCGATGCCAACCGGCCGTAATCGCGATTTTTGAACTCGACCGGCAGTTTTACCGCAAAAAACATAGCAATAAGGATGAGAAACGAATAGAAAGCCGCGCGCACTGAGCGCTCTTCCCGGTAATTCTTCAATAAATAAGCTCCGAGCAGAATCGGCGGCACTGCCACAAGGTACAAATTCTGCCAGGTGGACTGTCCGACATAATACAGCGAATAAAAAACACCATACACTGTGAGAAACACTGCCGGCAGATCAAAAGTTTGACCGCGGCGGTAGTTTTGGAGGAATATCAGAGCCGCGGCCAAATAGAGAAACACGAAAATATCAAAAACTCCGATCCCCGGTAGCGGCGTCATGCCAATTCCTGAACCAAACGGCAGTAGCTCTTTGAAAAACTTGATCCAGCCCGGCATGCTGCCGTAGACCGCGTAATTTACTACAGTGATGAGCGCAATAATGGCGGCGATATAACCAAGAAATTCTAATCCGAGCTTGACGAATTTTCCCGGGGGCAGCCTGCTTTCCAGGGCAAAAACTGCAAAAGTTCCCGCACACAACGCGATCCCGCTTTCAAAATTCCAAAACAAAGAGGCCGCGCTCAAAAAAATGGCGAGTTCTCTCAAGATCGGCCGGGGCCGATTTTGATAAAAATACAATAACCACAGCACGGGCACATAAAGCCAGAATCGAAACGGGCCCATGGCGGGAAACAGATAAACCGAACGGGTGGGGCTGGTATTGAACAGGAACATGATGGCGTAAACACTGGCTGCGCCAAAAGCCGCGAGCGCCGGTGATTTAAGCCAGGCTTTAAGAAAAAAATAAATGGCGGCGAAAAAAACGAAATAAAAAATCGCGGTAATAAAACTCAAGGAAACAAAACTAAACGGCAGGATTGTGAAGGCCGCGAGCAAAAAATAAATGTTAAAAAGGCCATAAAGTGAGGTTGTCTCATAGAGCAGGCCTTTGCCGTGAACAATGTCGTTTACCGGCCCCATAAAATAGTTGTAATGATGGGGATCTACCGGAAAATTCGGATGAAAAACCAGGACCGCCAGGGCGAGCATAAAAAGCCGTTCCATTTTGCGCCACGGGATTTTCTGATCGAGCCGAAAGAGCCACTCAAAGCGGAAATTTCTAAGATAGAAAAAGATAAAAACAACGAGGCTTGAACCCAAAATGAGTCTTGTCACAAACAGCCGTTTGGTCAAGAGAAGCCACAGGGCTTTTCCGATTCCTTCCCGGCCAACATAAGAAACGTATCTATCAAATTCAAAAAATCTTAAGCCAAAGGCAAGAAATCCAAGCAACACCGCGACCCCCAAAAATTTCCAGATTTTCGGAAAATTCAGCCTTCGACCCAGCGGCGCGATGCATAAAGCTAAAACCGGGATTGCTATAAAACCAAAAAAATACAACGGTATTTCATACGGTTCGGCAATGGCAAAAAATTCCCCTAAGCTGGCGAATAAATTCTCAGGTCTCTGGTTTCCGCGGTACAAATAATCCTGAACCAGCCGCGCGGCAGCGAAATATATCACTGTGGCGGCAGCCAGCGCGGCGGCGGGTATATGCAAATTAATTTTTTCTCTGATAGACATCCAGGGTATTTAGGGATTCGCGCAATTCGTAATCCGCGAGTATGGCCGCGGTGAAATATTCAATTTCCTCGTCAGTTTCTGTTCCGATAAAAATATACTCGGGTTTTTCGGATTTAACCATGGAAATGAGAGGCCGCATGGTTTTCCGCGCGTTGGCCTGATAAAAATCATAAATCGGCAGCCAATTGGCCCGCCCGGCGTAAATCAAAAGCTTGGTGCCGTTCGCGTGCATCAAAGGATAGCGGGGAAGGGCGGCGTAGTTTTCCCGCAAAATTTTAGCGTCCGCCCGCAGTCCCGGATCGCGGTTATCATAGTAATGATCCTGTCCAAAATCACGGTAGTCCCGGTGCGCCAATTCCACGGGGATTTTCGCGGCCCAAACGAATGCCGCAAAAAATAGCAGCGCTGCAAAAATCGAAGCGACGAGTTTGGTCTCCAAATAATGATAACTGAAATATAAAGCGATCAAAATCAAAGGCACGGAAACCTGATAAAAAACATTCCAGGCTGAAACGCCGATATAATAAGTGAAAGAAAACGCTCCGTAAACTGCCAAAAAAAACAAGATTGGATCAATCTGGCGGCCCTGTTTTTTTTGATAAAGAAAATACAGCATAGTGCTCAGGTACACAAAAACAAAAACTTCAAAAAATCCGAAAAGCGACAGAGGAATCTGGGCTAACCCTCTGGCGTGCAAGAGTGACCGCTCGAGATTGCCGATCCAATCCGGAACAGCGCCGAAACGCCAGTAATTCAAAAGGTTCAGCAAACCAAAAACCGACAATCCATACAAAACGAACTTGCCGAAAAGCAGGACAAGCCATTTTAACTTTTCCTGCAATCCCTGCTTTTCAAACCAGGCCGCGGCCCCGAGCGTCAAATAAACGGCGATAGCCAGGGATGCTCCGGTATCAAAATTCCAAAAGACCGCGGCCGCGGACAACATGATCGCTGCTTCGCGCATTTTTGAACTCCGGGTCGTAAAATAACGGTGAAGCAAAAACAAAACAGGGACATACATTCCCAACCGGAACGGGCTCATTGCCGGAAAATGAAACGCGGTGAGCGTGGGACTGACTTGTAAAAAATAGGTGACGGCGACAATTATGCCAAGGCCGGTCAGAGCGAATAGATTTGATTTTAACCAAGTTTTTATAAAAAAATATAAGGCTAAATAATAAGCATAGTAGCAGAAAAAAATAACCAGGGAGAAACCCGCGTAACTTACGCGGCCAGCCAAACTAAAAATCGCGTGCAGGAAATACATGTTCAATATGCCGTACTGGTTCGAAGTCTCATAAAGCAAAGGTTTGCCGGAAATCATGTCGTGGACAGTCCCGATCATGAAATTGTAGTGCCCTTCATCATAGGGCAGATTGGGATGAAACAGCAGCAGCCCGATAAAAATCAAGATTGCCGGTTCTAATTTCGGCCGGAGTTTTGAACTGTCGAAACGAAAAGCCGATTGGGCCCAGGCTGGTTTCCAAAAATACCGGACCAGAAAATAAAAAATTACGGCGGCGGCCATGGCGGCGCGCAGTACGAAAATTCGTTTGGTAAACAGCAGATACAAAGCCTGGCCCGCGCCCTTGGTTTTTAAATAGATGCCGTAGATTTCAAAATCCGGCAGATCCAGACGTGAAAGCAGAGGGAAAATTTTTACCAAGGCGACGAGAAACACTCCTGCCAAAACATATTTTAGTATGTTTTTTTCATAAAACCAACAGAGTACTGCCGCCAGGACTGGAATGACTAAAAATCCGGCAAAATAAAAAGGAATCTCCAGGGGTTCAGGACGAGGAACATGGCCGGCAAAAGCATCGGCAATATAATCGGAGAACTTACCGCGGTAATAAATATCCTGGATAACTCTACTCGCAGCAAAATAGCCGATGATGGCCAAGGCCAGCATCTGGAGATAAAGGCGTTTGTTGAGATTAATAAGCGAATTCATTGATAAATTTTCCATAAGCTTTGCGTCCAAGGTTGCGAGCCGAGTTTTTATCCTGCAGGACAGCCGCGATTTTTCCCGAAAAACTTTCGATATCTTTCGGGTCTGCAATAAAGCCAGTTATCCCTTCCTCCACCAGTTCCCGGCTTCCGCCAAGATTAGTAGCAATCACCGGTCGGCCGGCGCGCATGGCCTCCAAAATCATAGTCGGCAAAGAATCAAAACAGATGGAAGGAACGATAACCATGCCGGCCGTGCTCAGACGTGTGTTGTAGTCAGTCTGGGACAGCCAGCCGAGGAATTTTATCTGCCTGGAGACGCCGGATTTTTCCGCTAACTCTGTCATTTTTTTTGTAACTATGCCCGGCTTTCCCGCAACCAGGAGCGTTGGATTCAGTTTATATTTTTCTCTGATCTTTGCCAAATATTCAACCGCAAGCAGAGCGCCTTTAGAGGTTGAAAGCCGTCCGCCGAAAAAAATCGTATCTTCGTAAAGCGCGCTGGGTGCAGACTGCGATTGCGGCAGTCTGTTTCTTTCAACCTTATCAACCCGAATGCCGTTGGTTGTCAAAAAATCGGCAAGTGCTCTGCTCACTGCTCTGACCTCAAAGGCAAGACTAATATATTTTCTCACCAGGGGCCTCCGGAATGGATTGTAAAACCATTTTGCATCGCGAAGCTCCCTGAGCCAGCTGTATTTATAATTATTATAGTTGCATAGTTTCACATAAGGCGTCACCGCGGTTACGTCATGAATCGTTAGAATAGTTTTAACCCCTGCATCTTTCAAAATTTTCAGCGACCGATACGACCAGTTCACATTAATATTATGCATATAGCAAACATCAAAGCAGTTGTTTTGCAAAAATTTTTCCAAAACCTTGATCGCCCGGGGATGATATATTCCCAGCACAGTGCGAAACATAGGATGGTAATCCAAATTTTTTTTTATGACACGGAGCCCGGCCGGACTATTCTCCGGACCATGCGCTGTCAAAACCGTTACCTCGTTGCCTTTGGCCATTTCCATGGCCTGCAAAAAAGCCACCTGTCCTGCTCCCCCGCCCGTGGCGAATTCGTCAGTGAGAATCAAAATTTTCATCATGGTTTTCGGCCCAAAAAATAGATGCCCATAGCAGCGTTAAGTGCCTCCGGACGGCGCAGTAAAAACCGATCCAAGTATTTGAGCGGGCTGACCGCGATTTTGGCGAGATTTTTCATTATCTGCTTAAAGAGCTTGCTCTTTGGCCACATTTGCGCATATTCCACCAAAATCCAGGCGATTGCTGAACCCGGGCCGTTGGCAATGCCAATTTCCAGTTCTTGAAAATTCCGGCATAGGTGCCTGACTCCGCTTATTGTCCAGCGCTGGTAATCCCCCGGCGCCTCATGGTATGGCTGCAAAAACGGAATCTCCATGTAAAGTTCGCCGCCGGGTTTGAGCACGCGCCAGGCCTCGTCCACGATTTTTTGCGGCTCTTTGACGTGCTCCAGAAGGCCGCCGTTAAAAACTACATCTACGCTTGCGTCTGCAAACGGCAGATTCTCTCCAAAAGCTTTGAGAGTATTGGGCCCCATGCGGTACGGATCAACATTGATTGCGCCCGGCACTGGATCGTAACCGCCCGAACCGACGTTCACGATTTTTCGCCCGGCAACGTCACGATAACGCTCAAGGCCCCGCGAATAGTTGCTGGTCGGGTGAAAAATCCCGCCGCGATAAAAATGTCTGCCAATGATTTTTTTCAGCTTTTGCATACCGCCAGAATTTCCGTAAATATATCGCGCTTGGTCGGATGTTTGTAATCAAAATTGAACGGATTGATGCCCAACCACAAGGTCAGGGCATTGATCAGCCAAAAACCCAGCTGCCGGTTGCCAAAATGACGCACGGAATAGGAATGGAGGGCGTACCACATGATCTGGTGCGTCAGCTTGATTTCCACGGACGGGAAAAATTTCTGCAAAAGAGCTTTTAATTCTTCAGGAAAAAATTCGCGAACATGGTTCGGGTCTTTGGGAAATTCATGCAAGCGATGCGGCGTAGTCACAATAAATTTTCCATCCGTCTTCATGACGCGCTTTGCTTCGGCAAGCATCCGCTCCGGCTCAGCCAGGTGCTCAATGACCTCGCAGTGGGCAATAATGTCAAAGCTCGCATTCTCAAACGGCAGGCTGTAAGCTGAGGCCACGACAAATTCGTAATGCAATTTATTATCGACATTTTGCGAAGCCAAATTTTCCCTGGCAAATTTGATGCCCATGTCTTCATTGTCCGCGCCGACAACGTGTGCGCCCGCCCGGCAAAGCATATAGGTCAGACTGCCGTCGCCGCAGCCCAAATCCAAAACCCGTTTGCCTTTCATATCCCCGGCAGTTTTGATGATCCAATCATAGCGCGCCTGCTGGAAAGCATTGAAACGTCGCGGATCCCGGCTCATCATCTCGCGCCAATGCACGCTGCCGCGGTCCTTGTATTTATTAAATATTTTTTCTTCGGCCATAAAAATATATTAACGATAACAGATTGGGAAGCAAGGTAAATACCAGAGTGGTGATAATCAACCCGCGGATAGAATAGTGCTTTATTAAATAATACGACGCGGGCACCAGGCAAGTGATGGTAATCAACTGAATTACTATCGCGATTTTCATTTTGTTAAGGGTGCGAAACAAGGGTCCCAAACCCACGCCCAGACTGGAAATCACCGGCAAAACCGCGAGCGCGTAAACTAGCGGGATGGCAGGCGTGTACTCAGGAAATGCCATTCGGATCACGATCGGAGCGGCGAGGACCATCAGAACGCTAAGGGCTATCATTAAAACAAACACGCTTCCGCTCACCTGGTAAAACCGGCGAAACAGCTTATCAGTACCCGCGACCTCTGTCTTGGGGAATTGAACGTTGAGAAGCTTCGTAATCGGATCCGTGAGAAGGAGCGGTAAAGAAACATACGCAAGGGCGATTTTGTAATACGCGAGCGCGGAATTGGTGGATAAAAACGCCCCGACAAACAAAATCGGTATAGTGGCGTTGAGCTTGATTAAATCTTTGCTGACGGCGATCTCCACGCAGTAGCGCAGATATTCTTTGATTTTTGTCCACGAAATGTCCGTGCGCAAAAAGTCCCTGAACTTTGGAAAAAATGCTTCTTGTTTCGACAATCGCCAGTAGGCCGCGAAACCCATAAAACTTGCCAGAATCATCGCTAAAAACTGTCCGGTCATGATTCCCATAACTCCGAACCCTGCCAGGACTAGCAACAGCGGCGCCATCGCAGTGAAAAATTTGTACAACGTTTCTATAAGAGCGAGGTTCTTTATTTTTCTGGCGACTTGAAGAGCGGTAGTGGCCAGCGGATAAAAAAAGGTCAGGGCTGTGGCTGCGACCGCAA
>MFEK01000014.1:0-65101 GCA_001779925.1 Candidatus Doudnabacteria bacterium RIFCSPHIGHO2_01_FULL_46_14 | reverse complement strand
CAAGACCGGTCGTCAAAAGACCAAAGGCTGACATCACAAAAAAGAATTTCAAAATATCTTTGGCCTGATCACTGTCGCTTCTGGCCCGCGCCCGCGCCAGAAGATTGACCGCACCCTGGCCCACCCCGAACTCCTGAAAAACATTGATTGTGCCGGCCAGAGCGATCACCAGCGCGTAAAATCCATATTGTTCAGGCCCGAGTATCCTCGCAAGAATAAAAGCGGTCAAAACCGCGATCGCTCTGGAGAACACCGCAGAAATTTGCAAAATCCCTACATCCCTGGCAAAAGGATGGCTGGCAACTTTCTCCAACCGAGCTTTATGTGAAAACATGACTAATTTCCCCTTTTTAACAACTGTAGCAGACGGTATTTAAACTCCACAATGTGCTGCCCGGCCGGCGCGACCACTCCCATATAAAGCGAATTGACGGTAAAAATTTCCGTTCGCACCCCATCAACTGCGGCCTGCCATCCAGGAAGATTAGTTTGTCCAAACACAATCAAAGCATCACCCTGTGACTGAACCTGGAACTGAATTGAATCATTGGTTTTTGCCAGAACTTTCAAATCCTGAACCGGACTCGGGCTGAAACCAGGGCAAGGATCGCATTCCAAAAGGTCAGTGTCGGCAGCCAGTGTTTGAATCAAACTAAAAGCCGCGGTCTCATCCGGACTAATTTTTACAATTTTCTCTGCTGCGTATAGAACGGGACGGGCATCGGAGTTTTCATAGACATATATGGGAATGGCGTGCGTTGTCGCCGTATGTTCAGAAATCTTGCTAAACTCGTCCCCCGGGAACGGCAAAGCTGAAATCACTGTCCTAATCCCCAGTTTATCCAAAAGTGTTTTTTTTTGTAAAAAGATATTTAATTTTTCTTCGGACGGGATGGAAAATTCAGACAGTTTTTCCCCAGTAGTTGCCCGGTCACTTCCCAATAGCGATAGAATTCTCGCCGATCTTCTCGGCATCAAATTTTCGTATCCATCCAAGGAAGGAATTTGATACAAAACATTCAGATTGGGCGCCAGGATTTCCGATTGGAAATAGAAAGTTTCCTCAGGATTATATCCATATGGCACGGAGAGTTTTTGCCATTCAAAAATCCCGGGCAGAAACGAAACGGCCTTTCCTGGCCGGGACTGCAGGATCTGCGCGGTTTCGGGCTGGCGGGCCCATGTTTTAACAGGTAAATTCGCGTGATAAAAACCGAAAACGAGCAGGAAATTAGCTATCGAGAACAAAACCAAATATTTGGGTTTAATCTCTTTTTTATTGAAGACAGCCTTTATCACCAATATCCCTAAAAACAAAAACAATGCAGAAAACAAAAATTTCAAGTTTGACATGGCAAAAGCCGACCTCACCTCCTCGAACATATTCCGCACTACCTGATGGTAATGCTGGGCAGGTAAAATTTGGGACGTCCTCGCATAAAAATTGACGTCAAAAAAAACAATCAGCCAAGCTTGCAATCTTTGCCCAAAAAGCCCGATCACCATAGAAATAAGCAGGGCGAGAGTTAGAACAGAGACGCCGACCCAATAAAAAATTCTTCCGAGCCAGGATTTTATTTCCAGCTTCGGCAATTCCTCTAGGCTATAAGCCGCCAAAACGCTTGCGGCAAAAAATCCCACAAACATCCATCGTGAAGGCCCGCGGAAATTTTCAAACACCGGCAGTTTATTCAAAATCCAAAATAAAGGGGAATATTTAACTGATAGGATTAAACTGAGCACGAACAGAATTTTAAAAAAATTCGCGGCTTTGTTTTTCACAAAGAAACCCAGCGCTAAAAAACAGAGCGGCACCAGCCCGATATAAATCAGGGCCTCGGCGTTACTCAAAAAAGAAAATCTTAAAAAAGGCAAAAACAATTTCGGCAGATCAAATACCGCCAGCCCTCCGCCCTGCGCTTCCAAAAAACTCACCGCGGTGCGCGCCGATAACTGGCTGTAAATAAAAGCAGAATAAATCTGAGGGATGGCGATTACTCCTCCGATCAAATTCATGAGCAAGTATTTTCCAACAACCTTCGGCCCCAGGTAGAGAGCAAAAGCCATACCGGACGCCAAAATCATAAAAATCCAGTTATAGTGAGCGGCAAACCACATGAAGCCAAGCAGTAATCCTCCCAAAACCACGGGTAATTTTTTATTCTGCGCTTCCCAAAGAACAATGAAGAGTAGCGGTAAAACCGGAAAGCTATTTACAATTCCCAAATCGCTGACTATGAACCACTGGCTGAAAACAAAAATCATTCCCCCGAAAATTTGCGGCCAGAAAGACAGTCCCAAGCGCTTCAAAAAAATCGCGGTAAAAAATCCGGCTAGTGCCAAATTAAATACAATCGCCAAAATATGAGCGTTAAGCATCGGCAAAAAACTGAATAGCGCCAGATTTAAAGGAGACAGTAGTCCCCCAGCCGTGCTGGCAAACGACGGGAAGCCTCCCAAAGTATAAGGATTCCAAAAAAAACTCTGCCCGGCTTTCAGAGAATCAGCGTAAAATTGCAGAGTTGGCAGATGCAGGTTCAAAACATCACCGTTAGCGAAAGTGAAGCGGCCGGAAATCTGCGGCAGCAGCGGCAAAGCGACGGCGACAATAAAAACTAAAAAGACTTTCAGCCTCATAACATTCTAACCTCTCCCACAGGCATTATAAATTTTCCGCCTTTCCGCCGAAAATCCATCTCTTTCTCAAAAACGGCATCGCGGTAATTCCAGGCCAGAAAAAACGCGTAATCAGGCGGATTGTCCCTGAACTCGGAAACGTGAACGACTGGAATGTGCGTACCCGGAGTGTAAAGACCGATCTTTGAGGGAAGCTCCTCGGTGGCGTAATCCAAAATATCCGCGCCAATGCGATAATAATTCAACAGCGTGTTGCCTTTTGCCGGTGCGCCATAACCGATAATCCTTTTCCCCCGCGCTTTTAAATCATTTACCAAATCCTTCACTTCTTTTTTTAAATTCTCTATCTTCTCAGCCAGTTTGAAATAGCTGGCAATTTGATCCAATTTCATGGCCAACTCTTTATTGATGAGGCCGGTCACCGAACCCTGGACGGGCCGAACGCCTTTTCTGCCGGCAAAAACCCGGATGGATTGGCCCTGGATGGGATGGATTTCGACGTCAAAAATTTCGAGATTGTATTGATCGAGCAGTTTGATCATCGGCCGCACCGCCAGATACGACAGATGCTCATGATAAATCGTATCAAACGTCAGATTCTCAAACATGTCCACGAGGTACGGCGCCTCAAAAATAAATACGCCGTCCGGCGCCAAAAGCTTATCGACTCCGGCAGCCAGATCATGGTGATCGTCAATATGCGCCACCACATTATTTCCCAAAATCACCTTGGCCAGTCCATACTGCGCCGCCGTATCTGCGGCAACGCGCGCTCCAAAAAAATCCGGAATAGTCTTTATTCCTTTTTTGTTGGCCACTGCGGCAATATTTTTTGCCGGATCAATGCCCAGGATATTCGCGTGCGTCTCCTTGACCACTGACAAAAAATGCCCGTCGTTGCTGCCAATCTCCACAAACAGATCCTCCGAACGGCTCACAAATCTTTTGACAATATTTTCCGCGTAAGTCCGGAAATGCGCGCTTGCCGGCATGCCCGAGGAAAAATATACATAATCGCCAAACATCAGCTCCGGGTTTACAACCTCGCCGAGCTGAATCAGATTGCAGCTTTCGCAAAACAGCACGCGCAGCGGATAATACGGCTCCTGTTTTTCCAGATCCTCTGCTTTCAAAAACGAATTAGCCAGCGGCTGCTCGCCTAAATTAAAAAATTCCGCAAGCGCAGTGGAACGGCAGATTCGGCAATTGCCGACCGTTCTAACTCCACTGTCCTTTTGATTGTCGTTCATAAGCTCTAGTGAACCCTTCCTTGAGGCGAATCTCGCGCCACCAATCAGCGTTATCAATATACCACTGCACGATCTTGCCGATTTGCTGCTCAAACGGCTGGTGCATAGACAATTTGCCAAACTCTTTTTCCAAACGAATTGCGTCCACGGCGTAACGATGATCCGCGCCCGGGCGGTCATTAACATGAAACCTATGATCCGCAAGGCTCTTGCCTAGGTATCTGGCAATGAGCTCTAAGACGTCATGGTTGGTTTTTTCCTCGCCAGCCACATTATAGATTCGATGCTGGGGATTGCCGCTGGCTATCGCGTCAATTGCCCGACAAAAATCCAGGACATGCAACCAGCTGCGTACATGAATGCCATAGCCGTGCACCGGGATCTTTTTCCCCTCTAAAAGATTGGTGATCGCCAAGGGAATAAGCTTTTCCGGATATTGGAACGGGCCGTAATTGTTTGAGCCGCGAATGATGATGGCCGGCAGGTCATGAGTGCGAATATAAGCCTGCACGAGCAGATCTGCTCCGGCCTTAGATGCAGAGTAAGGATTGGAAGGCCGGAGAGTCCACTCTTCGGATGCGTAGCCATCCTTTATCGAGCCATAAACCTCATCGGTAGAAATATTAACAAACCGCTTGATGGCGTGCCGGCGTGCCGTCTCCGCCAAAATCCGCGTCCCCTCGATGTTAGTGCGCACAAAATCACCCATGTTAAATATCGAACGGTCCACATGCGACTCGGCAGCAAAATGCACCACCAAATCAAAATGATTTTTGGCAAATAGCTCCTCCAAAAGCTGCGGATCGCAAATATCGCCTTGCACAAAAGAATACCGGCGCCGCGCTTCCGGCAGAAGCGATTCCAAATCTTGAAGATCGCGCAGGTTCGCGATATTTCCAGCATAGGTTAAAAGATCAAGATTTACGATCTTGGCGCGCGGATGATTGTGATAAAAATAACGGACAAAATTGGAACCGATAAACCCGCAGCCGCCAGTGATGAGCACGCTGACAAATTCGTTTTTTGCCGCAGCTTCTGCTTTCGGCTTTTGCGAGACAGAAATATTTTGAGAATACTCGCCTCGATGGCTCCTCAGCAATATCTGAAACATGCCGATCAGCGAACGCCACGAATCACGAAACGGCCGCACGTGCGAGCCTTTGTATTCGGTCCACAAAATCGGCAATTCTTTTACCTGCCAGCCGCGTTTTTCTGCGATGTAGACGATTTCTGCTTCCGCCAAAAATCCATTGTCTTTTTGGCAACGAAAAATATCGAATGCCGCCTCACGTCGGAACATCTTGAAGCGGTTTTGCCGGTCCACGAGCGGCCAGCCGTACAAAAACTTGGCCAAAAATAAAAACGCGTAGCCAAGCATCACCCGCAATACAGGCTGAGGTGAAAGCACACGCGAGCCCTCAATATTGCGCGAACCAACCAAAACATCGGTGTCCTGGTGCTTGGCCAAATAGCTCAAAAAAGCAATGATCGCATGCTCATTTGTACTGCCGTCCGCATCAGTCTCAAGGATAAAATCGCCTTTGGCCTCAGAAACCGCGCTGCGGACTGCGGCGCCCCGGCCTCGGTTTGCGGCGAATTTTAAAAGCCTGAGTTCCGGATGGCGTTTCATATAAGCGGCAACAATTTCCACGGTGCGGTCTGTGGAACCATCATCCGCAATAATCACCTCATAATCGCCCTGGTAATGCACGGCCAAATATTCAAAAATCCGGTCCAAGGTCAGGGCCAGGCGGTTTTCTTCGTTATAAGCTGGGATGATTATTGATAACTGCATTTATTTATTATAAAATCCGGTTTTACCCCGCCAGACAATGCGAAACATTCCCCAAAATGAGCGCCAGGCTTCGCGAAAAGGTTTAACGCGCGAATCACGGTCATCCGTCCATTCGATAGGCAGCTCTTTTACCTCCCAGCCGCGCTGGTCAGCAATAAAAATGAGCTCCGCCTCGGCAAAAAAACTCTTTTCTGTCTGGTGCGGATAAATATCAAGGGCCGCATCACGGCGGAACATCTTAAAACCATTGACCCGGTCGTGCATTGGCCAGCCAAACAACGCCTTAGCCATGAGTAAAAAAACTTTGTTAAAAAATACGCGCAGTACCGGCTGGGGCGTAAGGATTTTCGCGTCCACAATATCGCGGCTGCCAGTGAGAATGTCCACCTCCAGATGTCTTTCCAAAAAATCAAAAAACGAACGGATAAATTTTACATCAGTACTGCCGTCCGCATCAGAAATCAAAATGTATTTTCCTTGCGCCTCGCCAACCGCAGCTTTGCATACCTCCCCGCGACCCCGGTTTATTTTGTAATCAAGCAGCCGCAGTCCAGGATAAACTGAGACCAATTCAGAAACAATTGCGGCAGTATTGTCACGGCTTCCATCATTGGCTACCAAAACTTCGTAACTGCCCATGGAAAAATTCCCCTGAAGCTGCCCAAAAACTTTCTTTAAAGTAGCAGGTAAACGGCCCGCTTCATTGTAGGCTGGGATTAAGACAGTCAATTCCATGACTTTTACTATACCATCAAAAAAGCTCTTTTTCAAGCACGATATGCAACCCGCACCCGCGGGAATACGTTGTACAATTCTACCGAATTGTACAACGCGTATATATTAAAGGTTGTGAAGGAAAAGCTCGACAATCTTTTTAATGTCCACAGGCATGCTGCTATTGTAACCATAATAAACATGTCCGTCCTTGCCTTGGCTCACGAGAATATCCAGGCTGCTGAGAAGCAACAAATGCCGCGACGTTGCCCGAAAAGAAATGCCAAGCTCGTCAGCAATCTCCGTGACAGTAAGCGGCATTCGGTCAGCCAGCAATGCTATGATCTTCAACCGGTTCATATTAGCCAAAGCTTTAAAAATTTGCGTCCAGCGTTTCATACCTCCACCATAGCATAAAACTAAACGTAGTACAATTCGGTAGAATTGTACTACGCGTTGGTTGAGCTGGGATTCTGATTGAGAGTCAGGAATCACACCCCTGCCCCGGGAATTACCTAATTAAATATGTAATTATTTAACTTTAATTGGGCCAGGGTATCTCTCGTATACAAAATTATAAACTTCCAAGCCTTTATACTCGCAGTCAGTCTCACGGTTAAGGCAATGATAGCCGTTGGCAGGAAGTGTTGACAGGAAGGCGAATTTCTGCTAGTATTTCTCCTTTAACGCAATCAAAACAGGAGGATAAGGATGAGCGGAAATGTGGACGCCGTGATGATGATTTTAGATAGAAGGCTTCGTGAAGGAATGCACGTCATTATCTTTCATGGTTTGATCGATGACGTAGCTGACGAGCTAGAAGATGGGCAGTGGAAACGGTTGCTTGATGCCTGCGATGAAGGTCGGGGCAACGACGAGTATCGCGGGGATCATATTGAAATCCACGGATACATTGAACGAAAAATGAAAAACACCGGACCTCGGGATCAACGAATCGCTGACGCCATCAATAGAGCGCTCGACGACGAACTCCCGGAACATTTCCCCCTCTTTTCCAGGAAAAAACTGGAGAAAGCCCTCCTCGAGAATATCACCCACATTCTCTAACGAAACAGCGCGATTGCCATAGCAATCGCGCTGTTTTTCTTTTTCATATAAACAAAAACCTCTCCATGGCGAATATTTTGTTCGCTGGATTTTCTATTGGCCATATTATTATCACCCTCCCCTTCCACCTCCGCCAAGGCTTCGGACGGTCAAAAAGCTATGACGAGGCGGGCAAGCTAATCTTATTTATTTCAAAAGCATGCGCGCGATGCGCAGGCTGTCGTAGGGATAGCGGCCGGAAAAATGGGCGTTGATGGGCGAGAGTTTGTCATGGCCAAGCTCGCGGAACGCGGCGTGGATTTCCGGCAGAGCCTGGTCGAGCGCTGGGGTAAGGAGGCGAGAGATGTCGGTTTTGGCAATCTTGCCTGTGTTCGCGAGTTTTTCGATGTGCGACAAAATCGTTTCCTCCTTGAGCTCGCGCACAGTGGCAATCTCAGCGAGAGTCTTGTTTTCGTTCCAGTATGCGAGGGTAATGCCATAGGTATCGAGCGCAGAGAGCTCTTCTCCGGGAGAATCTTCGGCAGATTCCGGATGCCCGCCGCAGCGCGCGGCAAAATCGTCATGAGCTTTTTGAAGTGTTTCTGCAGGCATGCTATTTAACGCTATTTCGGCCGTAGCAGATGCGCTGCGGAACTGGTTGTCGCTTGCCAAAATCTCCGGATGCACCTGAAAGGTGCGCGCGTTCCAGCCGAAAATATGCAGGCCCGAGAGGCGGCGGACGCGCGACAGCGCTACATAGCCTTGGCCGTATTCAAACACGTTTGAGAGATCCATGGCCGCTTCATCAAGACTCATGCCCTGGCTTTTATGCACAGTGATGGCCCATGCCAGGCGCAGCGGAAGCTGTGTGATACTCGCCCGCACGCGGCCGTTTTCTTGCAATGACCATTCCGCTGGTTCCACTGTGACGGTTCGGCCGCTTCTCATCTTCACGATCGGCAGACCTGTAGTGGTGTTGAAATCTTTGATAGTGCCCAGCGTGCCATTCACAAAACCTTGTTTCTGCACATTTTTCGTAAACATCACGGCCGCGCCAACCTTGAGCTGTAAATTCTCTGGCGACAAACAGCCTTTCTTGAGTGATTCCACGAGTGCTGCAGCGCCTTTCGTAGACATGGCAAATATTTTTGGGTCTCCAGCAAGCTTGCTGAGCCTATCCTCATTCACCCGGTCAACCTGGGCATTGTGCGGGAAAAATCGCGGGATGGATTCAGAGACTTCGCTCACCTGTTTTTTTCGTGACAGCATATACCGCTCGTGATCGCTGTTGAAAGTATTGGCGCGAATGGCTTTGAGCAGAGTCAAAAAATCCTCGTCATCCTGACGGAACTGTTCAGTCAAATAACAAACCGTGGGATCGGCAGCGCTCCAGGCAGGAGACTCGTAAGCGAAGCCGTGATCCGAGTTTTCTGAAACTGGAGGCAGTTGGAAAAAATCGCCAACGAAAATAGTTTGCAGGCCGCCGAACGCTTGATCTGGAGAGCGCCGCACATCGCGACAAATCGCATCCACCATAGACAACGTCCCGGAAGATAACATAGAAATCTCGTCAATGATCAGAACAGATGTGTTTTCAATGCGTCTCACCACTCGCTCGGTTGAGGCAATACGGTCAAGGTCGTATTTATCAAGGTGGGTTTTGATGCCAATGCCGCTCCAGGAATGGATGGTCATACCGCTTATGTGTGTGGCGGCAATGCCGGTTGAGGCAGTGATGGCTGGCGTTATCCCCCGTCTGCGCAGATACGCGACATATTCATTGACAATGTGAGTTTTACCGGCCCCTGGTTCCCCAGTCAAAAAAACATTCGCTCCGGTTTTTAAAATCGCCAGAGCTTGCACTTGCGTCATAAATAAATGATGAACGCTCGTTCACCTATTGTCAAGTGGATAACTAAAACGTTAACCTCAATTGAGGTGTTCGTAAACCATTTCCAGATTCTTTATGACCCGCAAGCCGTGGTCAATATCCGTCAGCGGCAGTGTATTGTTACGAACGCATGAAGTAAAATGCTCAAGCTCACTGCGCAACGGCTCCCGTGCACTGATCTTTTCAATTACCGGCTCTTTGCCCAGATTGAATTTTAGCTTATCATCGGCCATGTCATCATAAATTGCCGTCCCTTTGGATGCTGTCAAAACAATCCGATGGGTTTTTTGCAGGCTGGCGCTATTATAAAGGAGGGAGGCAAACACTTTGTTTTCAAACTGCACATCCACAGAAACATAATCATCCACTGGCGCGCCGGAAACTTTTCTGGCAATGCCTTGAGCGTAGATTACCCTGCTTGGTCCAAAAAGATAATCAATTATCGCCATTTCATGCGGGGCCGCATCCCAAAACACTCCCACGTCCTGCCGAATCGGCCCGGGATACAAATGCTCTGCGTTAATATTTGCCCCTTCCCCCAGATCGCCGCTTTCGATTCGCGCTTTAAGTGCTCGAATGTAATCGTTATATAAATATTGATGCGCGACCATGAATATCTTGCCGCTTTTTGCTATTAGAATTTTTATTTCCTCGGCCTCGGCAGCGCTTGTCACCATAGGTTTTTCCACGAGCACATGTTTACCGTTTTTTAATGCTTTCTTGATGTACTCAAAATGCGTAGCCGCGGGACTGGCGATCACTACGCAGTCTATATCTGGATTTTCAAGTAAAGCCTCCGAATTATTCTCATGTTGGCTGGCAGTTGCAAGTAAAAAGACTCCCTGGATTTCCCGAAGGAGCCTCGTATAATGTTGACCAAACCGGCCGGTGCCAATTACTCCGAAACCAAGCGTGCCCATAGCTATTCGATCAATTTGACGCGTACTGTATCGTCCTCATAGTGCTCCTGGTTGCGCGGCTGTGTCGAGAATGCGAGAAAAACTGTGTCTTCCAAAAATTTTACAGCATGAATGGTCATCGGCGGAGTTTCCACCATATCGCCGGCGTTCAAAATTTCTTTTTCTATTTGCCCGCCATCGACCGCTCGTTCATGCCACTGGGCTTTTCCGGAAATAATGTAGCAGTAATGCGTATCTTCTTTATGGTAATGGTTTGACCGGGTTGATCCAGCCTTGGACGTGACATAAAGCACGCTATGGAGAGGCTCCTCGACATCCAGAATACGCGTAATGTTTCCTCTGTCCTCAACTACCTCGGGCTTTATGTTTCTTGTGATTTTCATGGTTGTTAGTGTAAATTATAATCTTTTTTTCGCGCCAAGACAACAAGCGTGGAACCGATTGGGAACCGGAGGAAATTGAGGAGAAATGCTTCGAGCTTGGAAGGAATGACTAGAGCTTTGTTGAGGAGTGAAGGAAACTCCTGATAGCGAAACTTGGGATTCTCGCGTTTTTTGCCCATGCCGAAAAGCTTGTGGATGAACACCAACGGGAAAACAAAAAAGAACAGGTAGCTTGATTTGATTATCTCAAAGCCGTGGCGTGCGAGTTTTTGCTCCATATCCTGTCTTGTATATCTGCGGAAATGGTGGGCAGCATCATCAAGCTCGCTCCATAAAAATTTGAAAGCCGGTACGCTGATCAAAGCATGTCCGCCCGGTTTGAGAATGCGATTGGTTTCGGCAAGCGCACGTTCGTCGTCTTCAAAATGCTCCAACACATCGAACAAAGCCACCAGATCTGCCGATTCAGACGGCAGACCAGTGTCATAATATCCTTTCATCAAGGCCACATTCTCAAATCCTTTACTGCGGCAAAATTCCAGCGCGAGCGGCTCAATATCGAGCCCCAGAACCTGGCCGTGTTTCGAAAGCATGGGAATGACGCCGCCTGAACCGCAGCCAATATCTATAATTTGTTTTCCCGTAGAGTTCGGAAAAAAACGGGAAAGTAATTTATCAAAAACGTAGCTTCTCGCCAGATACCACCAGTACCGATTTTCCAGCTGATAATTTTTTTCAAAGACATCGAGGTCCATATCAGATTATTTTAATTTCAAAACATTCATAGTTTTCAACTGCCGATCAACAATATATAGATCCTTGATGCCATCATAAAAATAATCCAATTTATCAAAAAACACTTCAAAACCGTATACAGCGGGCACATCTTTACGGGCAATAAATACATACTGCGGCTTATCCTCTCGAATCTTTGCCACTATCGGGTCTACCTCTGATTTTAAGAGGATTGATTGAAACAAAAAAATCGGCAGATGATTGGTCTTCTCTAAATCTATAAATATTTTTGAATCCCACCAGTGGAAAACCGCGGGCCGCTCAATCGAATTGTAGTCGCTCTTTAGAATCGCGATATCCTCGAGAATATCTGCGTTACCGCCATAAACATCCGCACGACCCACAAATTCTGACCTATAATTGCCGGCTATGTTATAATTGCGGCTGGAAAAAGCGTTCCGAAATTTGTAGGCGCCAGCAAGGGCCACAAAGATGAGTATACCAGCTAGGACGCTGGAAAAAGCCACATAAATATTGCGCTTTGTTTCACGATCATTTTTTAGAAGTGTCCACCACCAAGCAATAATGGCCACCAAAAAAAACGAGACGCGCGGGGCAAGGTTGGTGGTATGCGAACGGGTGATGTAATAAAGCATTTGCAAAACCCCAAACAGTGTCAAAAATAAAGGAAAGACAAGTTCTGGCAGCTTTTCGCTTTCCCTGTAGGCTTTCCAAAGCAAATAACCCAAGGAAACTAAAAAGATAAAAATAAAAACTAAATAAAACCCATAGCTTGGCAGCGGCACCATCATGTAGCCGCTCTGATAAACGAGCGCTGGAAAATACAAAAGTGGCCAATCTGGCCACGCGCCGAACCGAAAAAATTGCCACACAGAATAGGCAGCAACCAGGCCGCAAATCATTAAAACTAGTTTGACTGCTATCCACAAAAAATCTTTTATCCTGCGTGCAAGCGGCCCATCAGAAAAAAAATTCCAAAACGCAAACACGCCGAGCGTACTAGCCACCACATACAAACCTGTATCCACGTACCAAAATGCGGCAACAGCAGTACTCATTAAAATCAGATTCACGGTGCGGATACTCTGACTTTGCAGTGCAAATCTAAGCCACAGCAAAGCCACCACCAAAAACCCTAACTGATGGAACGGCGTAGCGGAAGGCGCTCCATAAATCGAATCAAACTCGAGTTTGGGCACAGTGAAAAAAACAATCATAACCAGAGTCGCGAGCGCGGCAATGGCTTCAGATTTCAGCCAGTTACGAAAAATAAAATACCAGGCAAAAAACCAAGCAACTGCCGCGAGCATTACCGCCAAAGACGCTGCCTGATAAGAAATCGGAACAAAGCTAAATAAAGCATACCAAAAATATGTATTCAGCAAACCATAATGGCTGTAGGTTCCATCGCGGTTCAGAAACTGCTTACTGTGGAGCAAATCATTGGCCGGAGCAATCTGGTCAGTGTAGTGATGGTAATCAAAAGGGAAATTCGGCGAGAGTAGAAGCAAGGCGAGAAACAAAAATAAAATCGGACGGATTTTCCCCCATGGCAGTTTCTCTGCCCAGGCGAAGAGTCGGGAGATATCAAAACTTCGCCAGTAGAGAAGCAGGCCGATGCCCATGCTAGAAAGCAGCATTAATTGCAGTTTCAAGTCTCCGGGCGGTTCGGTTTCATGCCATACATCAAACCACAATAGGTGCAGCGCGATTTTGTACGACAGAAAAGCCAAAGCGCAAACTACTAGGGCAATCGGCCATTTTTGCACAAATTCGCGCCTAATATAGTTTTTATCTACCAAAAAATTAAACAAGGAGGCAGTAAGCAATCCCAGAAATGGGATAATCAAAAAGCCCAAAAAATAGCCGATAGTCTCGTATGGCTCCGGTAGGAACACCATTTGCGTAAAATCAAAAAAATCAGGCACGATCCGATGTGCTTGAGCGTTAGTATAGATGAAAACAAAATAAGCGAACTGATAATAAACAACTGTAGCCAGGGCAATGCCTGGGATTACCAGTCCGTATCGGTTAATGCTGGCAAGTTTTTCGAATAAATATTTCATCTATTTTTTAGAAATATTTTTTCGAACCTCCTGCCACAGAGATTTATGAACCGTGATGATTTCACGCGGCATGGTTTTGAAAAATTTGCCGTGTTTGGGAGGACCGGCCAACTCGCACACATAAATCAGAGAAACATCATGGCCGCGCTCATGCCGACCATAGTTTTTCGGCATTAAAAATCTATGGCTTTTGATCTTTACCCCAAGCTCGTGCTGGGCTGTCTTTTGCAGGCGTTCTTCAAAACTCTCGCCAAACCGCAGCAACCCTCCTGGAAAATGCCAGCCGTGCCAATATCGATCCTCTCTCCAAATTAGAAGCATCTCGCCCCTCCTGTTTACAACCACTATCTCCACGGCGACCATTGGCATAAAGGTCGTAAGAGCGTCAAAAATCAGCTGGGGGACATCCTGCTTTGGCCGCGCGATGCCGGTCAATTCCCGCGCCAGATTTTCCAGCCGCTTATGTTTAGACATGGCTTAATTATCGCAAAAATAAAAAATATTGTATACTGCCTGGTATGTATCATGGAAAAATGGTCTCTGTTATTCTTCCGACTTATCGAGAAAAAAATTCAATCCGCGGCGTTATCGAAGAGTTTTTTGCCACCGGTTTTGTGGACGAAGTGTTGGTGGTTCATCACAGTGCCGAACCAGGCACTGAAGAAGAAGTCAAAAAAACCAAGGCGCGAATCATTCACGGTCCCAAACAGCACTTTGGATATTCTGCGCAAACAGGAATGCTCGCCGCCCGAGGCGACTATATCATTATCTGCGAACCGGATGCCACTTACACGGCGCGTGATTTAGAAAAGCTGCTTGTTTTCGGGAAAGATTTGCCGGTTGTGTTTGGCACCAGAACCAGCCGCTTCACTATTCTTTCCGGGGCGGCTATGGGCTACTGGAGAAAATGGGCAAATGTGCTGGAAGCCAAAGTGATCGAGGTCCTATTCAACACCACTACTTTGTCAGACGTGGGCTGCAATTATCGCTTGCTGCGGCGCGAAGCGGTAGAGCGCGTCAAATCCCAATGGCGGGAAGGCGGTGCTATTTTCACTCTGGAGATGATGCTCCTGGTGGTCCGGGAAGGCATCCCGTTTGTGGAGATTCCGGTGACCTATCGCCCGCGCGTCGGCGAATCTACTGGCACGGCCCACTGGTACCAGTTGGTGAAATGGGCTTTTTTGTTCTTGTTTTTTATCTTTGGTTCCTGGTTTCGCTGGCTCAAAAAAAAATCTGTCTAATTTTTCTCCCACACTGCCCAGGGTCTGCCATCTTCCCACAATTTATTGAGCTCCGTCAGCTCATTGTAGGTATCAACGGCTTTCCAAAAACCATCGTGTTTATGCATGGCGAGTTGGCCTTCATCGGCCAGCTTTTCCAAAGAGCTTTCAATCCAACCCGTATTAATATAGTCCAAGGCTTTTTTGTTAAACACCATAAACCCCCCGCTGACGTAATCAGAAAGCAGGGGTTTTTGGCGAAAATTTTTCACCAAACCGGTTTCGTCAACATTAATTAATCCGTATTTTGTCTGGAGCTGCACGCCGGAGATCGTGCCGATTTTATTCTGTTTATTGTGAAAATCCACCAGGGCTTTGATGTCAATGTCGCTCACTCCGTCGCCGTAGGTCACCATAAACTGATCGCCGTCCAGATATTTCTTTACGCGCATAATCCGCTCGCCGGTCAAAGATTCGGCACCCGTATCCACAAAAGTGATTTTCAAATTGTCATGATTTTCGTCATGAAACTCCACACTGCCCGTGCCAGTGTCAAGCGTAAAATCATTCAGCAAATATTTATGCTTCAGGAAATAATCAATGATCATTTCGCCTTTATATCCCAAGGCCAAGATAAATTCCCGAAAACCATAATGAGCGTAAATTTTCATAATATGCCAGAGAATGGGCCGACCGCCGATCTCCACGAGCGGCTTCGGTTTGAACTCGGTCTCCTCTTTCATGCGCGTGCCTTTACCGCCGCAAAGTATGATAGTTTTCACCCCGTTAGAAATCCTTTTGAGTTAATATTATTTTCATAATTATAGTTATACCGTTGTAATCGGAAATTTCTAACGCGGGGTTCATAAAGCTTTCAAAAACTGGTCAAATACATGCTTGAGACGCCGCAGATGGCGCTCCGTCAGCCCATGATGACAACCGACCACGAACGCGTTTCTCATGATCCTGTCAGCAACAGGAAATTTTGCGAGGCCCTTGGATTTCGCGAGCCTGACATATGCTGGCTGGCGCAGAATGTTCCCGGAAAAAACCGGCCTGGTTTGAATATTACGCGTTTCCAAAAATTTTACAATCTCGATGCGGGAAAAAGGCGCGCCGGCCCGGATCACGAGCGGAAAAGCGATCCAGTTGGTCCGAGTCCCGGGAGTCTGCACCGGCAGTTCAAAATATTTCTCCCAACGGCGGAAATATTTCAGCAAACCGGCAAAATTTCCCTGGCGAATTTTGGTAAATTTCGGCAGTTTCCTGAGCTGCACCCGTCCGAAAGCCGCGCTGATCTCCAGCGGCAGAAAATTGTAGCCGACCTCGGAAAAAATAAATTTCCCGTCATAAGGAACGCCAACAAGCTTCATTTTAAATCTCTCTGAAAATTTTTCCGAATCGGCAAACAACGCGGAGGTTCGGCCCCAGCCACGCAGCATGAGCAAACGGTCCCGCCATCGCGGATCATTTACGCAAATCATCCCGCCGCCTCCCGCCGCGTTTATGACATGCGACCCATAAAAACTGGTTGTCGATATATCAGAAAACCTGCCTGTCGGCTTTCCTTTAAACGTGGCACCGAGCGTGTCGCAGGAATCTTCAATCAAAAAAAGCTTATGCTTGCGCGCGAGCCGCTGGAGCTTCGGCAGATCCGGAACATTGCCGATCAGTGAGGGAATCATCAGAACCTTGGTCTTTTTGGTAATTTTCTTTTCGATCTGGTCAAGATCAGCGAGAAAAGTTTTCGGCTTGACGTCCACAAACACAGGCACCAGCCCTTTCTGGAGTATCGGGCTGACCGTGGTGTTGAAAGTAAGAATCGGAGTAATCACCTCTGAACCGCGAGGCAGATTTAAAAGCTCGAACGCCAAAAGGTTCGCTGAAGAACCGGAGTTGACCATGATGCCGTATTTTTTTCCGAAAAGCCTGGCCACGTCTTTCTCAAAGGACCGAGTTTCTATGCCAAGAGCTGTCCGGTGTTCATCGATAACCCGGCTAACAGCCTGAGATTCTTCGCGGCCATGCACGGAGAGCGCATACGGCACACGGAGCATGGAATTTTTATTATGCTTTTTCATTACTGACTACTTGGTCGGCGAATTTAAAAAATTAAAATAGGAAACGAGTCCCTCTTGCCAAGAAGGAAGCTTTATTCCGAGTTTTTTTGCCTTGATATTTTCCAGCGCTGAGAACTTAGGTCTCGTTATTATACCATTTTTTCCTCCCCGGTCAACCGGTATTACGCGCGTCCGTTTTCCAGCCAAGCGAAAAGCTTCAGTGGCAAATTCCGCCCAACTGCAATACCCTTCGTTCGCCAAATGGTAAATTCCGGGCGCGGCTCCGCTCGAAAGCAGCCGCAAGCTGGCGGCGCCTAAATGTCCGGCATAGGTCGGGTTGACAATCTGTTCGCTGGCCACCTCGAGCGTGTCTTTCCCTTGCGCTTCTTTGATGATATTCAAGACAAAATTTCCGCCTTTGCTGCGGCTGCCTGTTCGGCCGCCGTAAAGCCCGCTGGTGCGGATAATGAAACTGCCTTCTTTATGCGCGTCCATGACTGCGAATTCACCGGCAGCCTTGGAAATGCCATAAATCTGCAAAGGATGAACCGGGTCAATTTCCGCGTTCAAGCTCCCCTTCTCTCCATCAAACACGTAATCGGTAGAGTAATTAACAAAGGTGACGCCGTACTGCTTGCACAACTTGGCCATCCGGTACACTGCCGCGACATTGACCTCCATGGCTTTCTCAGGATGTTCTTCGCATTCCGGCAGTAGATGGTAGGCTGAAGTGTTAATGAGAATGTCAGGCCCGGTCGCTTTTATTTTTTCTTCTACTTGAATGTTGTTGGCCGCGTCCAGCTCGGCTTTGGGAAAATAAACAACCTCAAGTCCAAAAGAGGGAGTGTCTGATAAAATAGCGCTGCCTAGCTGCCCTGTGGCGCCGATGAGTAATATTTTTTTCACCCCGTTAGAAATTAATTATTAATTATGCACCGCTCGCTGAAATTTACAGACATTTCTAACGGGGTTCATATATATGGCCAGTTTTGATCTTGGGAAGAAAGAATAGGATTTTTTATCGGCCAGTCGAGGCCAAGGGCCGGATCATCCCACCGAACTCCGAAATAATGCTCTGGCGAATAAAATTCGGACATAAAATAAAGAACGCGGCTGTCATCCGCAAGAGTTTGAAAGCCGTGCGCCACGCCTTTCGGGATATACATTGATTTCGGGTTGGACTCGGAAAGCTCTGCGGCAAACGATTTTCCGTATGTCGGCGAATCTGGCCGCAGGTCGAGAGCCACATCATAAATCGCGCCTTTCAAACACTGCACGATCCGGTCTTCGGCTTTTGGCGGTTTTTGAAAATGCAGGCCGCGCAAAATGCCCTTGTGTTTATTGATAGACAGGTTTGACTGGGCAATGTTGAATGAAATCCCCTGTCCAGAGAGTTCGTTTTGACAAAAGATCCTGGTAAAAGATCCGCGCTCGTCTTCCTTGGGCTCAAGCTCGACGACATAAACCCCCTCAAGATTGGTTTTATGAAGCTTCATTTGTATGATATAAATTTTCGTCGAGCTGGCCGTTTTCCATAAGAAATTTAATGTGGGCGAGCCGGTTGCAGACGCGACCGTGAAATTGTTCTTCGGTAAAATTAACTTTTTTAAAAAAATCCACAAGCTCCCGGGCTCCACGGTCAATATCCCACTGCGGCTGGTAATAATCTTTCAATACCGTCAAGATTTTTTTAAAATTCAGGCGATACGTCCGCGAATCCAAAGCCTGATGTTGGGCAAAATACAGTTTGCTTCCGGGTACCGCGCGCGCGGCCGCCTCTGCCAGCTGCCGAACAGTAAAATTGCCGTCTGGTCTTCCGACATTGAACGCCTCGCCCGCGACTAATCCTTGAGGAGCTTCAAGCGCGGCAATAAAAGCCTGGGATAGGTCTCGGACGTGCACCATTGGCCGCCAAGGCGTGCCATCGCTTTTGATTTCGATGCTACCCGTAGTGTAAGCCCAACCCACCAGATTGTTAAGCACAATATCACAACGCATGCTGGGACTGGCTCCGAAAACCGTGGACGGCCTCAAACACACCACGGTAAAACTCTCTGTACCCATTTTTTGGAGCGCCTGCTCCGCGCCCCATTTAGCCTTGGCATAAACGGTTATCGGTTTTTTTTCACTATCTTCATCAAGCTCGGTTTGCGTATTGGCTATTCCATAGATGCTCGTAGTCGAGCTGTAGATGAATCGTTTTATACCCGCGACGGAAGCAAGCTTGGCCAACTGAACCGTGGCTGTAAAGTTTATTTCCTCTGTAAGGTTAGGTGCCAGGTCCCCGAGTGGATCATTGGAAAGTGCCGCCAAATGGACCACGGCCTCTATGTTGGCGAAATCTTCGGCAGAAGCGTCGCGAATATCTTTGGTGATTTGCCGGTTTGGTTTAGGCAGGTCCGCCAGCGCGTTCGCGTCATAAAATCCCGCATCGTATCCGATAACTTCATGGCCTTTTTGCAAAAGCAGTTCCGTAAACACGGAACCTATATATCCTCTATTGCCGGTAACTAAAACCTTAATATTTTTTTGGGTTAATAATCCTTGTAGTTCCAGCATGTAGTATATAAAAAAAATCCGTGTTTTTCAAGCCAAACAAAAAGCAGCAGTGATTCGGATCATCCCTCAATCCTAAATCACTGCCGCCCATGCGATCACACCTCGTGCCGCACGAATTTGTATATCGGCCGTCCTGTCTCCAGGTAATTCGCAGCCACTGGCAATATGGCCATTCTATGGCTCCAGATGCACGGCTTCGGAGGCGCGCCGACTGGGTGGAATTCTCCTGGATACGTTCCATCCGCAGGCCGATGAGCCAAGCGCCTGACCCAGATCAGGGAAATCCAGTGACCCGGGAGTTTCTTTCCAGCTCCGCGCTCGGGTCCGATGTACTCCACTGCGCCGGCGAATTCCGGCTCGCTTGCCACAAGTCCTGATTCATCCGGAAGCGCGATCTGCCGCAGTCTTTGGGCAGTGGTCACTCCTTTGGCCACGCCTTTACCAGGAGTGTGCCACGGCTCTCCAGGAAATTCTGGATCGTCTTTTGGCCGTTGAACGAACTGGGCGTAAAAAATACTACCCTCCCGATAAACAGTGACTGCCTCAGTTGCGCCATTCAACCCCAATCCAACCTTGCACCGAGCGCGAAACACGCCGGGAAATTCTTCGGCTGACGCATACTGCAAATCGCCGAGATAATCACAGGCCTTAATCAGAAATGCCGCGCGGACTTCTTTTTGCAGCTCGTCCAGATTTAGCCCCTGAATGAAATCAATCAGAAGTTTTTCGTTCATTAGACCTCCTCAAGTGTTCGCACAAATCCTTGACTGCGACCTCTATCTTTCCAGCAGCGAAACCAATACCACAGAAGATACGTTGGTTTGGTCAGGGCTGCGATGGTTGTGACGACCTCAAGCAACTGATAAATTCTCAACCATTTCTTGTTTACTCGCACCGTCGTAGTAGGCACGATTGTAAAACGGTAGTCGCAGTATCCTGCGATGAACCTTCCGCTGGCTTTGTAAGTCTTCACAAAATATCCACTAACCTCGGCAGGACAGTTGAAAATCTCAATGAAATACACGGGATTGTTTTTGAAAAACGCAGCAATCGCTACGCCATCAGTAAGCGCGTTGACTTGGCCTACGCCGTTGAGCTTTTCCGATTCAGCAAGACGAATGTCGCTTCGTTCAATGCCTGCCTGAAGCGATTCGTCCCATGCCGTCTCCCAGAGCCGCCTCTCAGAACCGACAAAATGTAGTTCTGATTTTTGAAACACCCAGATGACTTCGCGGCCTTGGGATTTCAATTCTCTGTAGCGGACACTAGCAAGCTCGAGGCCCGCACGCCCGAACACATCTGTGTGCAATCCTTTGCCATTCGGGTCGAATCCGTTCGGAACCCAGACAAGAGCATATCTCCCCATTGTTTCCTCCTACAGAAACGAAAATTGCTGTCCGTTATAGACAGCTAAATTTACTGCAAAATTACTCTATATGTCAATGGGGCAGTCTGACTGGCCAACGGCTCAACGGCGGTTGAGCCGTTGAAAACTCCCGATTTCCGATCGAAGCTAATTCTATAGACTATGTTAGCGTACTAGTACGCTAACATAGCGTACATTTAAACAACCTGCGAGGAGTTATCGCGTGATTCTATATTTCAAAAACTTGAAAATCTTTGCCGACAACAACCTTGCCAGTGAAGCCCGAAACTTTACAGTCTTCAATCATAGCTTCGTCTGAATCAAGACCAGTGTAATGTACAAAGACAATTTGCTTGGCTCCCGCGCTCTTGGCTACCTCCCCTGCTTGCCGCGGATTGAGATGGCCATAGACAGTGCCGCTTTTTTCATCATCAATCCCTGCCGAGGTTTCACAGATAAACACATCAGCATTTCTCGCCGCCTCGATAACACCATCACAAATTCCACTGTCCCCGGAATACGCAAAAACTTTACCGCCAGCCTCCAATCTATAAGCGACAGCAGGCACGAGGCCTTTGCCATGGTAAACTGAAAAACCGGATAATTTCGCATCGCCGACCCTACACTCGCTTGGCATGGTTATAAAATTCAATTTCGGAGTTTTTAGACCCTCTGGAAAATTGGGGTGATGCATGCGCCACATATCCCAAAACTCTCTGGTTATATTTTTCGGCGCATAGATATTCAGCAAGTGCGGCTCATCATAGCGGCCGCTCCAGTTAAGATTATTATGAATGGACTGATAAAACGGGACCAAAACATAGTGGTCGGGATGGGAATGAGAAATGGCAAGATGCTTGATAGCAGTATAATCTTGCCCCATCTGTTCCAGCCTGAATCTTACGCCCTCGGAACATTCAAATAAAATATTTTCTGTCCCTAGCTCCACAAAATATCCCGGCGGAAATCGGTTCTCGATTCCTGGCAAATTTGAGGCGTCAGTGCCTGCTCCAAGGATAGTAATTTTCACCCCGTTAGAAATAAATGGTTAACCCCGCTTAGATATATATGGAATATTATCGTTAATTTCTGTCTTATTATCATATTATTAATCAGTATTAGAGGACTTATTACAGATATATCTAACGGGGTTAATCATGCGACCCCGTCACAATCACCCAGAATTTCTAACGGGGTTCATGCTTTAATTATAGCATGACAAGCATTGACAATGATCGGTTTTAAGGCTTATAATATCTAATCTTTCAATGTACAATGGAGGTATCATGAATCTCAAAGGAAAATCCGCTTTGGTGACCGGCGGAGCAAGCGGCATTGGCCGTGCTATCGTCAAAAAATTTCTCGGGGAAGGAGCCAGGGTTATCGCTCTGGATAAAGATCTGGATGGTTTGCAGTCATTGTCGCGCGAGACGAAATCCAGAAACCTCGTAACTCTCGAGGTGAACATCGTTCACCCGGAATTCAAACCACAAAACTTTGAGCAAATCCCCTGGAGCAAGCTTGACATTCTCGTAAACAACGCTGGAATCGATGAACCGTTCTCATGGGAGAAAAAAAGGATTGACCTGTCATTAACGACATTCAACGCGATCATGGACGTTAACCTCCGAGGGACAATGCGCATTACAGACCGCTTTGTGAAAGCGCGTCGGGGCAAAAAACCGGCATCAGTGATCTTTATCACCTCGGTGCATACCGCACTGGCCTTTCCCAATGGAGCGGCCTATGACGCATCCAAACACGGAATGGTCGGGATCATGCGAAATCTGGCATTAGAGCTTGGTCCAACAGGGCTTCGGGCTAACGCTGTTGCCCCTGGGGCCATCTACCCAACTGGGATAACCCGCGGCCTTTCAAAAAGCAAGATCAAGGAATTCTCGGGAAAAATCCCGCTTCGTAGGCTTGGGGCTCCCAAAGATATTGCCGACGTCTGCGCGTTTCTCGCTTCGGACCAGGCCAGCTATATCAACGGAGCCGAAATTCGCGTTGACGGCGGTCTGGCCATCCAGAACGCACTGTTTTAACCGACAACTTTTCAACTAGGAGGGAACCATGGCGGTCGAAGTGACTGCTGGATTAACTTTGGAACAGGAAAACCAGCTCGTGGAACTGCTCGGTAAAATCAAGCAACCGTGGTCGCGGCAGTTCTACAATGCAATCGCGCCGCATGTTGCGCTAACCGCGATTGAGACAGTATTTCTCAGAGCTGGTCCTTCAGGAGGACTAAAAAGCGAGGTGTTATTGCACAAGCGTCCCGAGACGGACATTCCAGAATGGCGGGGCAGGTCAGCATCACCAGGAAGTATGCTCCGCGCAACTGACCATAGTTACGAAGATGCTGTCCGGCGAGTTAAACGGGAATTGGGGGGCGCCCGGCTGCGCTATCGGGCAGAACCTGTCGCCTCGATATTTAACATGACAGAACGAGGACCGGAAAACGGCATAGTACTGGCATGCGAACTTGTAGATGAGCCGCCGCCGAGTTTCTGGTGGCATTCAGTCTACACACTTCCTTATGATCTGCTCCGGCATCACTATGGCTTCCTCGAAGCGATTTTGGTCTGGTATAACCTCGAGTTCAATGATCGAAATTTAAATGAATCCCTTTAGACCAAAACTAACCGGTGGGCATCCGATGTGATGTTCCGCCGGTTTCTTTTTTATCTCTTTATTTTCTTGCTCAATGCCGAAAACAGGCGATCTGGCAAAAACAAGGTCAAGCGGAAAATCAGAGTCAGCCAGAACGGAAAATAATAAATAGCGCTATTACCAAAAATCGCTTTTACTAATTTCTGCGCGGCGGTCTGCGGATTCATAACAAACAGTTTGCCGAGGCCTTTTGTATCGCGAAACTCGGGAACTATGTCAGTCGCCACCGGCCCAAAATACACTATGGTAAATTTCACGCCAGACTGATTATGACGTAGCCCCATGCTCCGAAACGCCATGGACAGAGCCGCTTTTGAGGCAGGCAGAGAAACGCTTGCCGGATCAGGCCGGAAGGCAGAGGTAGAAGCTATGGCCAAAAATTTTCCTGAGCCTCTTTCTAAAAATTTTGGCAAAAACTTTTCTACCCAGATTAAAGCGCCAAAGCAATTCACGGCAAAGGTCTTTCGAAAAGCACTGAAATCAAACCCGTCCTTCAGATCTTTTGGAAAAATCGCGCTATTGAGCACCGCAACATCAGGCATAAAATTTTTCTCCGCCATAAGCTGAATAGTGTTATTTACATCTTCCTCGATTGCCACATCGCACTGGGAATAAAAAAAATACGGCGAATTCAGCTCATCCGCCAATTTATCCAGTAAATCCTTTCTTCTGGCTATGCCCCAAACTTCATGCCCCGCGGAAATCAAAAGCCTGGCTGTTTCCTGCCCTATTCCCGAAGATACTCCAGTTATAAAAATTTTCACCCCGTTAGAAATCCTATTTTAATTATTTGCTTATCATTTAATTTGTCGCCGCCGTAAGAAGTTAAGATTTCTAACGGGGTTCATAATAAGCTATTATGGCAAAAATGTTGAACCGGCAGCAAGTCCTAATAAGGTCTTCTGCCGGCTCGTTGATGGTCTATCTCGTTGCAAAGTCCGAATCTGGTGTTGGCGTGTATTCGCCGATGAAATCTTTGCACTGCCCGAACATCAGAAGTTCCACGGCTTCGGCGATCTGCTCCGGCGTGTCCTCGGCCTTACGGATAATGGTTTTAATCCGCAGATTCTGATATAAGGCCGCCAACTCAAAACCCATCCTGCGTCTTGCGCTCATTGCGGCCGAAAAAAGCGGATGCACTCCAACTCTTTGTTCGCAATCAGCGATATCGACCACAGTCAATGGAGGCGGCCAATGGTTTCGCGTTGCGGAAGACATGAATTCGTCGACTAAATAAGCGAGTCCCTGAACATTGGTCTCCCACATTCTTACAGATACTTCGAGATTTAGCCGAACTGGATCTGACACCGATGGTACAAACCGCGCAGCATTGACGAGCCCCGCTACCTCTTTTTTCCTGATCCCGCGGAAAAATTCGGCAGTATCATCCCTATTGGTGATGTCAACCCTGTCGAACGAGAACACTGCAGGATCATAAATCACATCTTTTTTCAGATGCACGCCTACTCCATAAATGCCAAATCCAGCATCAAACAACCTCTTGCAAATCGGTTGCCCAAAACTGCTTAAAGCCCCGACCACAACAATCCACTTCATAAAAACCTCCTCTTCTAGATTTCCAGTCAGTTTAACTCAGACGTGCTATTTCTGCAATAGAGCCTGTTTCAGCTTGGTCAGCCCTTCTTCAATGTTCGCGAGCGAATTGGCGTAGACAAGACGCACATAACCTTCCCCGTACTGGCCGAAAGTCGTCCCGGGAAGCAAAACTACACCGGCTTTTTCCAGGGCAAAATTGGTAAACTCTTCGCTAGTCATGCCAGTGCCAGTAATATTCGGAAAAACGTAAAATGCGCCTTTGGGGCTAAAGCATTTTACGCCAGGCATTTCATTTAATATCCTGACCATGACATCGCGGCGGCTTTGGTATTCTTTTAAACTTTTCGTAATAAACGACTGGTCCCCCCGGAGCGCGGCTATGCCGGCTTTCTGAATAAACGGCGGCACTGCAGAGATAATTGTCTGGATCATGAGTCCCAGCTTAATAACCAACTCTTTGGGCGCTACGGCCCAACCGAGGCGCCAGCCAGTCATGGCGTAAGTTTTAGAAAAACTATTTAAAATAATGGTCTGCTTGCGGCATTTATCAAGTGTGGCTGGCGAATAGTGCGGATATTCATAAGTCATCTTGCCGTAGGTCTCGTCTGTTAAGAGATAAATGCCGTGCTTCTCCGCGATCCTGCCAACCTCTTCGAGTTCTTCGCGCGTCATGACAGCGCCGGTCGGATTTTGCGGCGAATTAATAATGATGAGTTTCGTTTTTGGAGTGATGCGCTCCTCAATATCCTTGGAATTCATACGAAACTCATTCTCCTCGCGCAGGGGTACGCTGACCCATTTCACGCCAATGAAGTCGAAGGCGGAATAATACGAAGAAAATCCCGGATCCGGCACAATGACCTCATCGCCGGGATCGGCCACGCAGCGCGTTACAAAATAGATAAAAGAAATCGCCGGCGCGATCACCACCTGGTCAAGGTCGGGTTTGAAGCCCAAAGTTTTTTCGGTTTCCTCGCAAATCGCCTCCCGCAGCTCGCGGATGCCCAGGGAATTGACATAGTGCGTCTCCCCTTTTTCTATGGCTTCTATGCCGGCGCGGTTCACATGCTCGGGCGTATCAAAATCCGGATCGCCGATTTCAAAATGATAAATTTTCCGGCCCTGTCGCTCCAGCTCTTGGGCTTTGGCCAAAAACTGAAACATGGGACTGCCTTTGAGTTTTTCCGCGGCCTTTGAGAGCTTCATTTTTTTATTTCTCCTTTGTAATCATTTAGTATCTCCCTGCGGATATATTTCGGGCGGTTCTTGACCTCTTCAAAAATTCGGGCAATGTATTCGCCGATGGCGCTCAGGGATAAAAGCTGGATGGCTCCCAAAAACAATACGGAAACGAGAATAGTCAAAAAGCCGGACGGGGCGGGATTGAAAATCGCAAATATAATATAAAAAACGATTCCTAACGCGGCCAAAAATGTCATGATCATCGCCAAATACGAGATCCATTCCAAAGGGCGGTCGGAAAAAGAAAAAATCGCGAGCCTGGCCCAGCGCACGTTGCCCAAAAAAGTCAGGTTGGTGCGGCCGGAAAACCGCGCCAAGCGCTTATAAGGAATGCCGATGCTTTTAAACCCGGTCCAGGCGCGCATACCGCGGATAAACCGGCCGGATTCGGGCATATTTTTTAGCGCATCGATCACTTTACGGTCCAGGAGCGCAAAATCGCTGGCATTGAGCGGCATTTTTACTGCGGACATGGCACTGAAGACTTTGTAAAATATTTTATAAAAAATTCTACGGATGATGCTCCCCTCTCTTTCCACGCGGTCGCCATAAACGATTTCGTAGCCAGCGAGCCATTTCTCTACAAGCTTCGGAAACATTTCCGGCGGGTCCTGAATATCGCCGTCAAGCGTTATGGCCGCATCGCCCGTGCAATACTCGAGTCCCGAGGTATAAGCGTTTTGACCGCCGAAATTGCGGGTATGCGTTATAACCACGAGCCGCTTATCTTTTTCTGCAAGCACCTTAAGGCGCTCATAAGCATTGTCGGGACTCGCGTCATTGACGTAAACGATCTCGTAGTTGTCAGTAATCTGACGCATGCTTTCAGTAACGCGCCGGTACATTTCCTGCACGCTGCCGCCGTCATTATAACAAATCACTATTACTGAAATTTTTTTATTGGTCATTATGTTAGTTTATCTCCGTGGGTTTTTCACTTTTCTCTTCATCAAGCATTTTCACGATCATGTTGGCCTTGAGCTCTTCGCGCGACAAGGGCGGAGACAAATCTTCTATGGGCCTGCTGATGTAGCGGCCTTCAGTGTTTCTTACAGAGACCAGCTTGGGAATAAGCTTCTGGTTCTCGTCAAGAATTACGTCGCAGAGAATCGGTCCCTCAGCTTCCAGGATTTGGTCAAGTTTTCCCAAAAGTTCCTGATGATTAGAGATTGTCATCGTAGGAATGCCGTAAGCCTCGGAGATCTTTATGAAATCCGGCACGCTGTAGCCAGTCTCCGGCGTAGTTGCAGTGTAGCGTCCTTCAAAATAAATCTCCTGGAACTGCTTGATAATGCCGTATGAATGATTGTTCAAAATAAATATTTTGATCGGCAGATTGTAATATTTGACTGTCTGCAGTTCCTGAATGTTCATCTGAAATCCGCAATCGCCGTCAATGCAGATAATCGCCTCTCCCGGACGCGCGAATGCCGCGCCAATGGCCGCGGGCAAAGCGTAACCCATGGGCGAGTTGCCAAACGCGGAAAAAAGCTGCTGTCCGTTTTTTACCTGAAAAGCCTGTATTGTCCAGGTCAGATTGCCCCCCTGGTCCGCAACCACCACCGCGCCCGGCTGGAGTTTTTCTGATAAGGTTTTGGCAAAAACATAGGAATTGACCGAGCCTTTCTGATCGTAGAATTCGGGAAGAACCGCCGGATAGCGCTGCTTCCATTCTTTGGCTTTGACAAGCCAATCTGGAAATTCCAAAGTCTCATTCTGACTATCATTGAGTTTTGTGAGCACGTCTTTAACGTTCGCGCACACGGGAAGGTCCGCCACTACCCAGTCTTTTTCCAGCTCGCCCCGGTCAATATCCACGACAATCTTTTTGGCCGCTCTTGCAAAGGTTTTTGGCTGCCCCCCTGTCTGCCTGGTATCAAGACGCGACCCGAGACTGAGAACAAGATCTGCGTTTTGAACGGTGAAATTCGCCGCGCGATTTCCGTACACTCCAAATTGCCCTATATAGAGTTCGTGATCATAGGGTAAAATATCTACGCCGCTCCAAGTGGAAATAACCGGAGCGCGGAATTTTTTAATAAATTCAAGAAAATCTATTTGCGCTTTGCCAAGCTTGATCCCCGATCCGGCGATAACCACCGGCCGCTTGGCCTTTTTAAGCTCTGCTAAGATTTTAAAGATAGTTTCCTGAGCCACATCTGCCGGTTTTTCTCCAAGCTCAGACGGATCAAAACCCACGAGAGTGTCGGGATCGATTTCAGCCTGCTGGACATTCATGGGGATGTCGAGCCACACAGGACCCGGCCGGCCGGATTTAGCCAGATACACGGCCTTTTCCAAATAATATTTTATCTTTTCCGGCGCCTTGACCAGAACCGCAAATTTGGTGATTGGTTTAACCATATCAATGATATCGGTTTCCTGAAAACCAAGCTGGCGGATCTTTTTGTCCCCTTTTGTTTCCCAAATGTTCACCTGGCCGCCAATAAACAAACACGGGATCGAATCAAAATAAGCGCAGCAAATGCCGGTAATGAGATTGGTCGCTCCCGGTCCGGACGTTACGACTGCCACGCCGAAGTTCTGCGTCATGCGCGAATATGCATCCACAGCCATGGCCGCGCTTTGTTCGTGCTGCGTGCAAACGTATTTTAGATTCTTGTTTTTACCGATCGCGTCAACAAGAATCGCGCATGCTCCCCCAATAACTAAAAAAACGTGCTTGACATTCAAATCTACAAGGTACTGAACTAAATAATCGGAAAGCTTCACGGAATGTCGTCTCTTAAATCAATTAACTCGACTTGTTCAAAAATCTTTTGCGTTTTCCTGGTTTCCATCATTTTCAAAAACTTTTCGAAAATGCCCAGCATATAGTCAAGCATGCTATCAGTCATGCCATGATGACACCCGATCAGGAAGCTATATTTCATAACCAGGTCAGAGTTGACCATTTGGCCGTGAACGCGCTTGGTAATGTTTTTGAATGCCGGATGCCGCAGGATATTGCCGGCAAACAGAGGACGGGTTTGAATTTTGTTTTCTTCGAGAAACAGCATCAGCTCTTTGCGATTTATGGGAGACTCCGGTTTGATTGTCACCGGAAAAGCAATCAGATAAACTTCGGCTTGCGGCAAAATTTCCGGCAGCAAAAAATGTTCTCGGTGCTGATCAAAAAAATCATAAAGGCGCCGGAAATTCCTGGCGCGTCTGGCGTTAAACTGCGGCAATTTTTTCAGCTGTTCCAGCCCGAATGCCGCTTGCATCTCCACTGCTTTGAAATTGTAGGTTTGCTTGATAAAAGTAAATTTCGCGTCAAAATCAGTATCGGCCAGCTTGCCGGCAAAACGCTCTCCCAGATTTTCGTCCGCGGAGGTAGGCATGGCTCTCCCCCAGTCGTTAAGCATTCTCGCCTCTAAAATGAGTTTCGGGTCGCTCGCCATAACCATGCCGCCGCCGCCGCCCGCGGTGATATTGTGCGCGGCATAGAAACTCGCAGTAGTAATGTCCGAATATTCGCCGGTAGGCCGGCCAGCAAATTTACAGCCGATCGTGTCGCAGGCATCCTCTATAAACAGCAATTTATATTTATCGCAAATCTCCCGCAAACGGCGCATGTGATTGACGTTACCCAGGGCATGCGAAATAAAAACGGCTTTCGTATTTTCAGAAATTGCCGGCTCGATTTGATCTAAATCAATGTTATAGGAACCGATCTTGGAATCAACGAACACCGGGATGAACCCCTGCTGAACAATGGGAGACAGAGTTGCCGGAAACGTACAGGCCTGGGTAATGACTTCACTGCCCTTGGGGAGTTTGGCGATCTCCATGGCCAGCATGTTGGCCGAAGTGCCGGAGTTGACGAACAGCCCGTATTTCTTCCCATATAGCTCAGCGGTCTTTTGCTCAAATTCTTCCGTGTACTTCCCATTGCCAAGCCATCCCTCGCGAAGGGCCTTGGCAACCGCGGCAATTTCTTCTTCCCCGTAAACCGCTTTAGTATATAATACCCGATCAATGCCGGGTCTAAACTCTTGGTTATCCATATTTAAGTCTTCAAATTATACAATAATATCACGATTCTGGCAAACCCGGATCGCGAGGTTTATTTCTTGGATCATTAAATATGCTCTTCACAATATATTTAGGACGAGATTTGACCTCTTCAAAGATCTTAGCCACATACTCGCCGATCACGGACAATGCCAGCAGTTGTATGGTGCCCAAAAACAAAGTGATGACCAAGGTGGTGATAAATCCTTGTGGAGCTCCGTAAATAAAAAAGAGCGCTACGTAAACGACGATAGTGAGGGCTGCTAAAACCGTGACTATCCCGGCAACATAAGAAACCCATTCCAGGGGAGCATAAGAAAATGAAAAAATCCCTTTTCTGGCCCAGCGAAAATTCTTTATCAGATTATTGTTGCTGCGGCCAAACATCCGCTCCGGCCGGACATAAGAAACCCCCACTTGCTTAAACCCGACCCAGGCGCGCAATCCGCGTAAAAAGATATCCCGCTCCGGCATCGCGTCCAAAACATTCACGATTTTCCGGTCGAGTAAGGAAAAATCGCCTGCGTCAAGCGGCACCGGCACATATGACAGCTTTTGAAAAATCCGATAAAAGAGTTTATAGCTCGCGCGCAGAAACAAACTCGCTTCCCGTTTGGATCTGACGCCGTAAACAACATCATACCCTTCCAGCCATTTGCGGACAAAATCCGGGATCATCTCCGGCGGATCCTGTAAATCACCATCGAGCAATACCACTGCATCACCGGTAGCAACATGCATTCCGGAAAGAAAAGCGTTTTGGGAACTGAAATTGCGGGCGTGATTCACCGCGACTACGCGCTTATCTTTACTTGCGAGCGCGGTTAAAATCTCTTCCGAATCATCAAGACTGCCGTCGTTAACGAAAATTATTTCATAATAAGGCGTTACCTGACGAAATACTGCGGTCAAACGCTGATACATAACCGGAATGGACTGGCCATCCATATAGCAGGCAATTACCGCGGAGATTTTTTTATCTGTAATCATGAGGTCTGATTATATATTTTTCTTACGGTTTCGGCAATCCCTTCCGGACTCAAACCGTTTTCCTGACGCAGTCTCGCGAGCCAAGCACCGAGTTTCTGAAACTGATCAGGCAGCGCGATTCGATGCAAACTAGCCCGCCCGTCATGAAGCTCAGCCGCCAGTTCCGCGACCGCGCTTCCAAAGCCGCCTATTTGACTGTGTTCCTCGATCGTGAATACTTGCTGAAAATTTATGAACAGCTCTTTCAATAAATTCGCATCGAGCGGCTTGACCGTATGCATACTTACAACTTGCGGCGATAAACCGCTGCCGCGCAACAGCTCTGCGGCTTTCATCGTATTTTCTAGCATATTGCCGGTAGCCACAAGCGCGATGTCTTTTCCCGGCCGGAGCGTGATCCCCTTGCCGATTTGAAAATCAATTGGTGGTTCATGCAGTACTGGTTCGCCCCGCGATCCGATCCGCAGATAACAGGGCTGCGGATCAGCCATCATCGCTCTCGTTGCGGCCTCTACCTCTACGGGATCACCGGGACAGATTACTTTCATATTGGGTAAAAGGCGCATGAGGCCGATGTCCTCCTGTGAATGATGGGTCGCCCCGTACTGAGAATAAGTCAGGCCTGACCCGACCCCGACGATTTTAACATTTAGATTTTGATAACAAATATCATTGCGGACTTGCTCAAGCGTCTTGAGCGTCACAAAAGTGGCAATAGAGTAAACCACCGGCAGTTTGCCGGACATGGCCAGGCCAGCCGCAAAACCAGCCATATTTTGTTCGGCAACTCCCATGTTGATAAATCGTTTCGGAAATTTTTCCCGGAATGGCTCCAGCGCCGCGTAGCCCAGATCCCCGGTCAGTAAAAAGATTCGTTCATCTTTTTGCGCCAGTTCTACCAAAGTTTTAATGAAGGTCGGTCGCATATTCCGGCGGAATTTTATAATGAGAATCCAGGGTGTCCTCAAGGCTTGTGCCTTTACCTTTTATAGTATGGGCGATTACCACGCTGGGCTTTCCTGTTTGGAAAGGAACTTGTGAAAGAACTTCCTGAAGCTTGGCCAAGTCGTGACCATCAACTTCTTGTACTGCCCAGTTGAAAGACTCCCATTTTTTTACGAATGGTTCGAGATTCAAAACTTCCGCTGTTCTGCCGAAGCCCTGGATTTTGTTGTAATCAACCACGGCGATAAGGTTATCCATCTGGTGATGGCCGGCAAACAAAATGCTTTCCCAGGTCGAGCCTCCGTCGCACTCCCCGTCGCTCATGAGGACAAACGTTCGAAACGGCTGGTTGTCGTGTTTAGCGGCCCAGGCAAGCCCTGTTCCCAGAGGCAAACCGTGACCGAGAGAACCGGTCGTAGTTTCCACGCCCGGCATGCAGTCCTTTGTCGGATGAGCGGTAAGCATTGTATCGTCTTTATAGAAAGTTTCTAGAATCTCTTCAGCGGCGAAACCTCTCTCTACCAGAGCGGCGTACAAAGCCAGTCCGGCGTGTCCCTTGCTGAAAATCAAACGGTCGCGGTCAGGGTCGTGCGCGGCCTGCGGATCAATCTTCAAAATCTGAAAATACAGCACCGTCAAAATTTCTACTATGGACAGTACTCCTCCCAGATGCGCGGATTTGGCGCGGACAGCCATCTTAATGACGTTACGACGGATGTTTTGCGCGTGCTGCTCCAATTGACGATAATCAATGTTCATAATAATGCTTATGGGATTTGTACCATTCAACAGTCTGGCGAATCCCTTCCTTGAGCGCGACCCTGGCTTGCCAACCGAGAAGTTTTTTAGTTTTTTCAGGATTACCAACCCAAATGTCAGTGTCAAAGCTTCGCGCTTCATAACTGCCGCGCTGGACCCGCGATTTACTGCCGGTGATACTGACCACCTGCTCAGCCATTTCTCCTATTTCAGTCTGCATCCCCGAACAAATATTCATAATCTGCCCGTTAATCTTATCTTCATTCATGCTTTTTAAGCAAGCCTCGACCACGTCATCTATGTATATAAAATCGCGCACGGTTTTACTGCCCACCAGTTCCAGCGGCTCATTTTTCAAAGCCCGGCCAATCAATCGGGGCGCCAGCCTTCCTGGCTCTTCCCACGGTCCGTAGACAGAAAACGGCCGTAAAATCGCGAGCGGTAATTTTTCCTCTCGGGCTCTATATTGACAATACAGAGTGGAGGCGGCTTTGCTCACCCCATAAATAGTGCTGGGTTCGAGTCTGTCGCTTTCTTTCATAGCCTCGGATTTCTTGCCATATTCCGAGGAGCTGCCGGCAATGATCATCTTTTGGAAGCCAACAACCTTGGCTGCCTCAATCAAATTTATCGCGGCAAATAAATTCGTTCTCCACATTTGCTCGCTGTCAATTTGCCCCGGGTAAGCACCGTAGGCGGCGAGATGAAAAATGTAATTTGGCCCTATTTGTCCGAGCTTTTCTGCGGTATCTTTTTGGTCCGTCAGGTCCAGCCGTAGAATCCGGATTTGATCGGTTACGTCCTCGAGTCGCCAAAAATTTTTTGATCCCGGCCGGATAGCGGCAGTAACCTCAAAGCCATCAGCCAATAAACGCCGCATTAAATTTGCTCCTATAAATCCGCTGGCGCCGGTGATAAAAACTTTTTCAGCCATGACCTATTATAAATCTTATCAGCGATAATAACAACGAGTATTGGCGCGTTGGAAAATCAAAAAACTTCCCAAGCTTTTCGCTGCAGCTGATGGCCAGCATATCATAAACGCCGTCTGCCGCAGAATAAACAAGGCCTTCGTCAGCAATGAGTTTCGCGAGGCTTTTATTTTTTAAATCCGCCATCGATTTACCGGCAAACTCATAATTGAAAAAGCCTGCTGAACCTGCAATTTCCAGTTTCCCAATGCTGTAGTCACGGGGCTCAATGATGACCCCACGCGCGCCGCCCGGAAACAAAAAATGCCGCTCCGCGATTTTGCCATTCGCGTATTTATTGATCACTCTTTTTACGTAATTGTTTCCCGTCATCATTTTCATAGCTGCGAGGGCGTGGTAACGATAGCCGCTATGGATAAACCGCATTTCCCTAATTTCCCCTGCTCTTTTGGCTTCAAGAAAGGGCGCGAGGACAATAGAATCCTCGCTTACGGATGCGTGCCGGAAATTCTTGAGCATTCGCAAACTAAAAATATCCCTTGGCCTGACCACTGGGGTATCGAGCATGATACGGATATGTCTCACGTCATATTTGGTAAGTTTCCGCAGAACATCCGGCACGCTTGCCAGGGTGACAGCCGCAATAATGAGATCAAGCGAAGAAAAATCCACCTGCTCTAAACTATCTATTATTGTAAACCGCTCCCCCATTACCCTAATTTCCCTTTTTTTCCGTGCGTAAACCGCCACGATCTCATACTCGGCAGACAAGCCAAGAAGAGCTGGAATGATCGCTCCCTGCGCTCGTTTACCCGCCCCAATAACCAAAACTCTCTTTTTCCGTTCCATAATCAATATTCTAATTCTATATTCGATTCTTCAAATGGTCTGCCAAGCGCAAGGCCAGGGCAATGCTCGTAGCTGTTGGGTTTGCATACCCGCCGGTAGGAAATACGCTGCTGCCCGCAACATACAAATTTGCCACACTGTGAATCTTGCAGTTCGGATCAACCACTGATGTCCGCGGATCTGTGCCCATGCGCGTTGTTCCCATATGATGCGAGGCATCGGTTTTGATGGGCCAATCTTGCAAATTTTTTTCGAGAAGAGGACTTTCGAGCTTGCCAATCCCAAGTCCTGCTAGTTTATCGCGCAGAACCTCATGCAGAGTTTTCATGGTAATTTTATCTTTTTCCGAAATCTGCCAATCAATCACCGCGCGCGGACAGCCAAGAGAGTCGCACTTCTCGCCGAGAGTGATGCGGCTGTCTGGATTGGGCTCCTGTTCCATGAAATTTCTGAGTTCGATTTTTTTCATTTTTCGCTTTAAGCCAAAAATTTTCCTAGCTGTTTTTCCCATGAAACCTTCCTGCTCGTAAACTGGGCTTAGCTGTACATAGCTATTGAGTGCTTGCCTCTGCTCCTGCAATCTGTCCGAAAGCCGCAACCCGGCGAAAACTTTGCCGGCTGAATCCTCCGCGCCAAAATACTGATTTAAATCAATATTTATATCATGATTGAGGGCAACGCTGCCAACCTTGCCTTTGGGGTGGTCCATATAATAACGTCCAACCTGGTCGTGCTCGTTGCCGAGATTGGAGAGTAAAAGCAGTCGGGCATTTTCGATTCCTCCAGCGGCCAAAACGAAAATTTTTGCAGTGAGCGTAAATTCTTTTTTGCCCGGAGCCGCGATCCTGACTCTTTGTACCTCGGTGTGCCCGGGGTTGCTTTCAAAACTGGTAACCACAGCGCGCAGATAAACATGGAGATTGTCTGCGTTCTCAAAACGGCTTTTAAATTTGCGGCCAAAATCCAAATCCTCAGGTTTCATGAGACGCACCAGAGTCGTGTTGAGAGTGCTGTCCTCTAACGTTTTGGCATCGAGCGGAGGATTAAAAAATTCCAAAGGAAAAGCGCCTACTGATTGGGCGGCCCGGTCATAATAGCCGCTCAACTCCTGAAATGCGACAGACCAGCCCGAATATTTAACCCAGGGACGGAGCCGAAAATCTATCTCGTCATGAGGCTTCCAAATGCCGGCCCAGGCGCGCGTGGTTCCGCCAAATCCTTGTGTCCTCGAATCCAAAGATACTGGCAAGCCTCTGGAAATAAAATGATAAACATCACTGTAATCTACAACATCTTCAAACCCCCCGCTCTCCAAAATGCAGGCGCGGGTGCGCGAATTTTCAAACTCCAAAGCAAGCGGAATACCGGCCGCGCCAGAACCGATAATGCAGATGTCTGTGTTAATCTGCGTTCCGGCAGGAATGGATTTTGCGTCTGTAATCATAGCTTTAAGCTTTGGAAACCCTGCCAAACTTCCTCAAACCTGATTTCCGCCATGCAACGCTGGAATTCTTCTTTTAAATAATTCGGGCTATCCATCATCCGGCATTTCGGGTGTTCTGGTTTAAGGCATTCGCCGATTAGCACGGCATTTTCGCCAAGAGGCTTTTGTCCGCCAGAATAGCAGGGACCCATGAGATCCACAACTGGGATGCCGAGCGCATCGGCAATATACAGGGGCCCAGTGTCTGCGGCAATAAAGGCTCTAAAGTTCACGGCGAGCGCGGCAAATTCAGAGAGTTTAAAATCCCCTGCTACATTCAAAAACATATCCTGGCGGGCAAGTGAATTTTGTAGCGTCTCCAATTTTGGCCGTTCTTCCTTGGTGCCCACAGCAATAACCGTAAAATTTTCGCTGTTAAGTTTATCCACGAGCTGTTTGTAATTTTGATTCCCCCACTCTTTGAAATCCTTGCCTGCAGTCACGGAAATGCCAACGAGTTTTTTATCCTGCAGATTTTGCTCACGCAAAAACTCGGCTATCTTTTGTTCGTCCTCTGAGCCGTAACGAATCTCTCGCTTCTGAATCAGATTCGCGGCTCCCAGAGCCTGCCCCATCTGCAGATAATGCTGCTGGGCAGAGGAGAAGTTGTAGGGAAATTTCCGAGTCAGATAAAAAAACGAAAACAGCCGCTCACGGCGGGTCATTTTCGGATGAATCGTGCTCCAGATATTCGAAATGCTCGCTTTTCTAGCGAGTCCCCAAATCTCCACACTCGGCATGAGCACGAGAATGTGAGTGTAGTTTTCTTTTCGCAGGATATCCGGCTCTACCTTCCTCGAATAGACTTCCCTAACACTATCATTGCCTTTGAGCAAATCCAGAGCAAACGGCCCGGCAATAATATCCACCGGCGCTTTGAAATTTTCCGCAAGTGTGCGGAAAAGCGGCGTAGTACAAACCAAATCCCCGATTTTCCCGGGCTGAGCAACAAGAATTTTCATACCGACATTATACTTGTTATTTCCGTTTCTCGCGAGGTATGAAAAAGTTATTCTTTAAGACTATGCTGAGATCGTAACCATCGCTGTGACCTATCATCCCCAAATAAGATTGCAGGCTTTGATTGTATCTGTACGGTCTCCTTTTGCAATCCTCATTATTCCCCTCCCTTGAGGGGAGGGGTAAGGGGAGGGTGAAACTTTTCACCACCCCTACCTAACCCGCCCGCAACGTATCCAGTGTTTGATGTAGCTTAATAAAACCGTCAATATGAGCAGTGTTCTCGCTCCTGAATTCTGCGAATTCGTCTTTCGTCACCATATCGTTATCTATCTTATCTTTTAGGTGGATAACGACTTCTAAAATTTTGCTCAGCTTGTCTTCTGACATATGATTATCCTAATCCTGAATGTTTTGATTGTCAATTATATCAGATTCTTATCTGGTTTTTGGAAGCTCGGTGCCCATTTTTGTTGTGGTCAAAGCTGCCCATTTGTTGGCGCGTTTCAAGTCAGAGGTAGTTGGCGGAAAATTCGAGATCACAAGCGCTGCAAAAAACGCATCACCAGCGCCAGTAGTGTCTACAACCTTTACCTTAAATGCCGGTGTGCGGATTTTCTTTCCTTCAATGACTGCGAGCGAGCCTTTTGATCCTAGCTTCAAAATTATGTTGGGAATGTCGATCTCATCCTTGATGCTTTTTGCTTCCAATTCATTCAAACACATTAAATCAGCACCTTTATACCAGGCATGGTTGCCTTTGCTTTGAGCGATCTGCGAATCAACATAAACCGGCTTTTTAAATTTTTTGCCGAGTGCAACCAGAGCGCGGGCAAAGCTCTGCGAAATGAGGCCATGGCGATAGTCAGAAATGATAAGTTTATCGTAACCTCTAATATTTTTTGCCAGGTAAAGCAAAATTCTGTTCTGAATTGCGGGATTGAGCGGCCGATTATCCAAATGATTCCATTTCAAAACCTTTTTGCCATTCACCACAAACCTCTCTTTGACCGTAGTCTTGCGGCCATTTTCGACAAAAAATGTTTTCTTTAAGTTTTGACGGATAAATTTCTGCGCGAGGTCGCCAAACTCATCATTTCCAATAACAGTAACGAAATCAACCCGCCCGCCGAGCTGGACAATATTGCGGACCAATAGCCCTGCGCCGCCAAAAGATGCTTCAGTTTTATCCTCACCAATAGCAAGAAGCCCCTCAACTGAATCTTTGAGGGGATGGCCATAGTGATAGATGTCTAAAATGAGGTCACCGACAACAATAACCTTAGGCATGATCGTGTTTATCGCCCTTCAGCTTTTCCACCACGCTCGTGGTTGAATATTTTTCCATGCAAAAATCCGGGTTGAGCGACAGCTGAAAAACTTTAACCTCGATGTTATCAGGAATATTATCGCGCTTTCTAACCTCATCTGCGGTCCATTCCGCGCCTTTCACGAGGATATCTGGCTGAACCTGCGCAATAATACCCTCAGTTTTTGTATCATCAAAAATCACAACCTCATCAACCATTCCCAGACTCTCAAGGATTGCCTTGCGGTCATTCTCATTATGAATCGGCCTCTCTGGACCTTTGAGCTCGCGCGTGGCCCGGTCCGAGTTAATACCTACCACCAGTTTGCCACCCAAAGATTTTGCCCATTTCAAAAGATCAATATGCCCTTTATGAAGAATATCGAAAACACCATTTGTAAACACAATCTTGCTTTTGTCATGGTCTTTCGTCTTTTCCACGCGCTTCACATGCCGGCCTTCGCCAAACGCCCCGCCAAACCACGCGCGAACGATTTCCAGATTGTCTTCAGTGCTGTTCACCCAGGAACCGAGGCAGAGCACATTGGCATCATTGTGCTCACGCGTTTTATGGGCCACATCCACGCTGTGCGCCAGCGAAGCCCGAACATTCGAAAAACGGTTGGCTACAATATCCATCCCGACACCTGTGCCGCACACTAGAACCCCCCAGCGCGCTTCCCCATTCTGCATGATCTGCCCGAGAGTCTTGGCGTAATCAACATAATCAACCTTTTGTTCATCCGTAAAGGGACCGATATCCACGCAAGTATAACCCTGGCCTGCGAGGAGCTTTTTCACCTCAGCTTTCAGAGCCACACCATTGTGATCCGCGCCCAAAACTACGATTTTTTCGTTAGAGTTTACCATAGTTATTTAATCCACGATTCAAAATCTTTGAGGAATTTATCCACGCTGTCATCGGTTTTGAAATGCATTAGTGCGTCTTTGAGGATCTTCAATGACGCAGTAACAATGTGACCGCCAGCGAGCGCGGATTCTTTGACATCGAGCACTGTCCTGATACTGCCGACAATGATTTCCGAATCCGGATAATCCATCAAGAGCGGCACAGTCTCGTGTAAAACTTTGTTGGGGTCATAGTCTGCCTCCTCAACAACTTTATTTTTGATGAGCGCTTCTCTTTCTGCTTTGTAGGTTTCTTCATTTTCTGCGTCCCTGAGGCGATTGTAAAACAAGCTCACGTATTTTGCTCCGCTTGCAGCGGCCATCATAAGCTGCAGCGGGGTCATCGCGGCTGTGCAATTAACAATTATCCCTTCAGAGGTCAGCTCTCGCATAACATTCAGGTTGGACTGGCCTTTGTAGCTGACCGGGATTTTTATGGCTAATTGCTTGTAATTTAATTGCTTCACAAAATCTTTGGCCTGAGAAATCATTTCTTTTTGGTCGTTTGTAAAAACCTCAACGCTCAGAGATAAATTCTCCCCGTGTTTCTGTATTAGCTCAATAATCTTTTGAGCATGGCCAACATAACTACCCTTTGGCTCTTTGGCCAAAAGTGAAGGATTGGTAGTGACGCCGCGAATAAACCCGCCCTGCAGGGCTTCCTCAATATCTTGCAAATTAGCTGAATCAAGAAATAATTTCATATTATTTACTAAAATATAGCACAATAAACGCTGTAATTGCGAGCGCTATTCCAACATAAGCGGAAACTGAAAGGACTTCTTTAAGAAGCAAAAGACCGATTAAATTTGATAATATTATTGTCACTACCGCAAACAAAGCCATGGTTTTTCCGAGTTCGATTGAGGAAAATATATATAGCTGCCCGAGAACTGCAGGCATCCTGAGCAAAAGATAAAATAAAAACCATGGCGCGAAGAAAGTAGCCAAATGAAACCCATGATCTTTCATATAACTTCTAGCGAGAGTGTCGCTGGCGGTGAAAAGCAGCTGGCTACCGATCAAAATTAGAATCGTCCAATTCATACGAATAATTCTTCCGGCTTGATCTCTTCGAGCGTTTTAATACTCTGATCCGCACCCGCGGCCAGCAGGGCTTTCGAATCTTTGGTAGATTCAAGGCCAATTATCATTCCTGCGCCGGCGGCTTTGGCGGAGATAATCCCCTGAATCGCATCTTCCACCACAACGCAATCTCCCGCATTGAGCCCAATGGTCTTTGCCGCGCGCAAATACATCTCCGGGTGAGGTTTTGCCGGAAAAGTCCCGTCAAAATATACTATGCGATCCAGAGGAAACCATTTCTCCAGGCCAAACGTGCGCAAGAAAAAATCTATATTAATTTTGCTCGAAGAGGTGGCGACCGCCATGGGAATATTTCGCGATTTCAGATTATCAAGAAGGCTAACCGCTCCCGCAGACAAAACAGGGTCAGCGCCAAGCTCTTCCTGATACCCTAGCTCTTTTTCCGCCTCATAATGATCAAGCTCTTCCCTGGTTAATTTTTTTCCCAGCAAATACTCTATAGTGTCCCAAGTGCTCTTTGCGTTCAAATGATCCCAATCATGCTCAGATAAGCCAGCGCCGCGATGCCTGCGTGCAAACCGATCCCATCCTTTTTCATGAAGCGGGATGTCCCAGAGTAAAACGCCATTGAAATCGAAAATTATGCCTTTATATTTTGTCATGGTCCAACTGTTGCCCGTAATATTTATCCTTGCCGTGCTTGCGCTCGAAATGTTTTTTGAGAAGCGCTTCTTGAATCGGGCTGCGATACTGCCCGAGGATGGCCATCATAGCCACCTGTTCGGCCATGGCCGCGCAGTCAACTGACTCTTTAGCGTCTTTGCCGAACACGAACGGACCGTGGCTCGCCACCAGCACGCATCGCGCGTGACGCTGATCGAGAACCTCGCAAATGACCCGACCGGTGTTGATCTCCAGATTGCCGGTGATTTCGTCATCGGAAAGCGGACGCGTCACCGGAATCTCCTGGCCAAAAGCATCAGCGTGAGTAGTGCCATAAGCCGGCACTGGTTTGTGCATCTGCGCGAACACTGTGGCAAACGAGGAGTGGGTATGGGTAATGCCCCCGATATGCGAGTATTTTTTGTAAATTTCCAGATGAGTAAAGGTGTCAACAGATGGACGCAAATCCCCCTCAACAACCTTCCCAGACATATCCACCACTACCATTTTCTCCGGGGCCAGATCATGATATTCCACGCCGGAAGGTTTGATGACAATGAAACTGCGATTAGAGGAAATCTGCGAAACATTGCCTTCAGTCAAAATAACGAGACCGGTTTCCGGGAGCCGCCGGTTTTGCTCGCAGACTAGAATTTTTAAAATATTGGCTTCTTCTAAATTCATGTTATTGAAGCTTGCTCCGAATTTCCTTTTCAATCACTGCCCAATCTTGATTGTAAAATAACGCCCGATCATCGATTAACAAATCTGTCGGCGGCTTGCCCATAAACAGCTCGTGGTATTTTACGCCCCAACCAGCCAGCTGTTTTTTATTAAATGCAAATCCTGCCTCGTACGCGGCTTTTTGATCATTTTTGGCACGTCCCATAAAGCTCGAGGTATAAAGGGTGATCCAAAAGCCTTCGTTATAAAGTTTGTTTATGAAATCAATCGCCTCTTTGATTGGCTGGGCATTCTCATAATCGCCGTCTGTCTGAGTGCGCAGGACTCCATCAATATCAAAACAAATCCTGCGGCCCTTATATTCCTCTGAACCTCGATCCAGCCCGCCGTAGCCTTGGCGGAGGCGGGGCATGGGTAGTTTTGCGCCGTCCTCCACAAGATACGAATCACCGTCCTCGTCGCGCGTGGAGATTTCAATGATAACAGTGTCCTCCAATCCCCCCCGCTGGTGCATGAGTCCCGGCGGCGTGATCGTCGCAGTCCCTTTTTCGAGTTCAAAATACCGATCCTCGCCGCGACCCGCTCTATTACGGAGAAGTAGTTTACCCGAATGAATAAAATAACTTTCCAATTTGCGGCAGTGGTACTCAAAACTCGCGTGCCGCTCTTTTCTTACGACTAGCCTCTTGGCCGCGTAATCGCGACTCACAATAGTTTCGATCGAGCCCCAATATTTGTCACGAAAATCAGAAGTCTTAGATTTCTGATGATACACGCTGCCATACTCTGCCGGCCCATGAAACGCGTAGACAATCGAGTCTTCCTTGGCCATGATAACAAGCCTGCCTTCACTGGACACCAGTTCCTGTGCTGTAAGTTCTATGTCGTCCACGCGCACTACTCCGCTCTCCACAAAAATCGTGACCTCATGCCCGCGTGCAGTCTGCAGCTCGCAAGATTTACCGGCAGAAATCTCATACTGCTCGAGGCGGTACTCCGGCAAATCCACAGCCACACAAAACCGTCCCCAGTCCTTTTCTTCTGCCTGGGGCTTGGTAATGAATTTCTCCAGCGTATTTATATCAATGCCGTATTGATGCATGAATTCGGCTTTTATTCTACCAATTTTATGACATTAAATCAATGACGGCTTTTGCCCGGTTTTGCCAGGTGTATTTTTTTGCGTCTGTCGAGGCTTGTGCGGCGATTCTTTTTGCCAATTCAGAATCTTCGATCGCTTTTTTTATTCCCTGAGCCAGCGCCTGCGGATCGTCTGGTTTCACAAGAATCGAATTAGATTCATTAAGGATTTCCCGAATCGACGGCATGTCCGAGGCCACTATTGGCTTTCCAACCGCCATATATTCAAACATTTTCATAGGCGAGGTGTAATATCTTGAAATCGGGGTTTTGCCCGAGTTGGGCAGAACCAGCACATCTGCATGCGATAAATATTCAGGAATTTGATTATGCGGTACGTGTCCAGTTAACTTAATATTCTTGACAGCTATATCACGATCGTTATATGACTGTCTTTTTATATAATCTTGAAATTTTTCCTGTTCGTCTGGCGAGCCGCCGACAAATACAAATTGATATTCTGGTAAGAGTCTTGTGGCCTCGGCTAAAACGTAGACTCCTTTCCAGGCAAAAAAATTGCCTGTATACATTATAGTTCTTTTACCACTCCCTCCTTTATCCTCCCCCCTCAAGGGGGAGGAATTCCCCTTCCTTGAGGGCCCGCCTGCCGGCGAGGCAGGGAGGGGTTGGGGGAGGGTGAAATTTTTCAAATCCACCCCATCCGGTAAGACTTGAATCTTATTTGCCTCATACCCCAGCCGCATCAGTTCATTTTTCAGGCCCGCAGTGATGGAAATTATTTTTTGCAGTTTATTTAATCGCTCTGTATTATTTCGCAAAATCCTCGAAACATTATGCACTTCCAAAATAATTTCCAGGTTTCTAGGCAATGACAGGGCGGTCAGCTCATCACGGGTGTAAAGCAAATCTGCCTGATTGTCATCCAAAAATTTCTGGACGGAATTACTAAACGACCAATTCTGCAAATAAGCAAATATTTTCGGAATCCATCCGCTCCAGCGGATGAGGTCGAGCGACGGCAAATAAACAATCTCAAAAGTTTTCGTCATACCATAGTACGCGAATGCCTCTTCCTCAATATGGGAAACGCGACTCGGAATTATCAGCTTTACGTCGTGCCCCAGACGCGCGAAAGCCTCGCACATTTTCATTATCTGAATCCCGTGCGCCTTTTCGGTCGGTATCCTGGCGTTGGCAATGTAAAAAATTTTCATGCTTGACAATCTATAAAAATTTTGCTAATATATCATGCTCACGATGAGAGCAGGTTCATGAGGTTTCGTCCTTATGTAATTGGCTCTCGTTTTGATTTATACTGAAGTTTTTTTCTAAGGTTGTTCATAAAATCAAGTTTATTGGCAGCAAACGGTTTGAGCAATTTTGTTTCATTACGCTTTCCAGTCCTTGATGATCAAATGCCTGCCCTGTTTTTTCACAACCACCTTCTGCTTTTCCTTCCATCCCATTCCGTTGACTAACTCAATCGGAAGAGTAAGACCAAGAGACTTACCTCTCATGCGGCTGAGTTTCCTTACATTTTTGTCGGCTAATTTTCTACTTGCCATCTTATCTCCAGTTACGTAACTGATTACGTAATTAATTACGTAATCATTCTAGCAAAGGCTTGGTTATCGCTCCAGGCAGCAAGTTTGCTGTATAAATTTCATTAGCGTTTTCAGCAAGGCTGTTTCGTTTGGCTTCATTTTGTTTCAATTCCAAAATCGCGGTAGCTAATTCGTCGGGGTTGTTAGGACGAATCAGTTTCATGGAGTTTTCATCGAACACTTCTCTAACCGCTTTCGAATCGCGGGTGATGACTGGTTTTTTGCAGGCCACTGCTTCATAAATCTTGTTAGGGATGACCACCTCGGCTTTTTTTTTGGTGCCAAACACACCCAGAACAACATCTGATTCATTAATTGCTTTGGCCAATCCCGCGTAAGATGTTTCCGGGAAAAAATTGACGTTTTCTAATTTCAATTCTTGTATGCGCTTTTTTATCGCTTGATATTTACTGTTGAACCTGGTGGTAATCCGAAACTCGATATCTTTGTGATCTTTTAATTTATTTGCGGCTTCAATCACAGCTTCCAATCCGTGAAAAGGGACGATGTGGCCGTGCCAGTGGACAACAAAAGAGCGGGTAGGGGGTAGCTGGTAGCTTGTAGGGAAAAAGATATCTGGGTCGGCGGAGGCAGGGACGCGGGTAAATTTCACGCGGGGCAGATTGTACCTCGCCACAAAATATTCAATCTGCGCATTAGTGTCGAGTAGTACCTGGTCAGCGATCCGGCAGGCATAAGCATCCCAGAAATCTGCCATAAATCTGCCTTTACCCCGATCATCGGCTGTTATTTGCAGAGACACAAACGCGTCAAAGATGAGCTTTTTTTTGGTCAGCCTGCGCGCGAAAGGCACAAGAGTATAAGCGCCCATGGTGACGAGCAGGACATCATAATCATTTTTGAATTTACGATGCTGCTGCCAGAGGTCAATATATTTCGCAACACCGGTTTTGCGGGTGTGGCATTCGAGAACCTTCACTCCATTGGCCGCAAATCCTTTTTTCAATACTACTATGCGCGGATAATCTGGAATGTAATTGCCGAAAAAACAAATCGTCATATCCGGATCTTTCTATAAAAGTATTTTAAAAAACGAATCACTGGGTGGCGCAGATAATCAAACACATTGAGATCATCTCCCGAACGGACCGCGATCTCGCTGACTGCGGCTTTGTAAATAATCTCGGCGACCTTTACGGGCGGCAGTCCCCCGGCATTTCCCATCTTGGTGGCGGTAAGGCTCGGATTTATCATAATGATTCGCAAATTCGGCAGTTCTTTTGCTAAAGCTTTGGTAAATCCGCGGAGACCGAATTTGCTGGCGCTGTAGACTGATAATGTCTTTTTTCCCGTCAAACCGAGAGTGCTGCCGACATTGATAATTCCCTCCTTGATATAGGGCAGGCAGGTTTTAGTCAATTTGATAGGGCCATCGAGATTTACCGCGAGCTCCTCGCTGATTTCCTGGAAAGATTTATCTGCCAAAAGGTTATGCCTTATGGTCCCGGCATTATTTATCAAAGTATCGATTTTCCCGTATTTGCGCGCAACCAGCCGCACCGCATCGTCAATGCTGGAATCAGAAACCAGCTCCAGCTTAACCAGCAGTACGTCAGCAGCTCCGAGACGCAGGCATTCGCGCACGACTCGTTCTCCTTGATCCTGGTTACTATGATAACTTACAGCAAGTTTCCAGCCGCGGCGCGCGAATTGGTATGCGGTTTGTTCGCCGATGCCGCTTGAACATCCTGTAATAAAAACTGCTTTATTCACCCCGTTAGAAATTCGGGTCTTTTTTTCTTCTGAATCCATTTCATAATTAATCATAATTTACCTCTAATTTTCTGCTTCTGATTTCTAACGGGATTCACTTGAGTTCGCCAATCAGTTTCAAAAATTTATTAACCAGAACCTCGTAACTGTAATGTTCCTCGACCCGTTTGCGGGCATTCTGCCCGAGCGTTTTGGCAAGCTGCGGATCGCGCAAAATCTTGAGGATCGCCTCGGCAAGCGCGTGTGAATCAGCCCGGGGAACCACAAAGCCTGTTTGCCCGTCCAAGTTTATCTCGACGCTTCCGCCAATGTCAGAGGTCACCACAGGCACACCGCAAGCCATGGCGATGATCGTAACCTGGCCGAAAGCCTCCAGCCATATGGAGGGTACAACCATCACATCAGAGGCGTTCAAATACTGAGGAAGCTCGTTGAATGGCTTTTCCCCGACAACCCGCACGGAATTTTCAATACCAAGGGTTTTTATTTGAGCAAGCAAACGCTGCGACTCTCCACCACCGCCGACAATCACCAGCTTTGCTGCCGGCAGTCGGCGCAGTACTTCTGGCATGGCATCCAGCAAATAGCCAATGCCTTTTTCCGCAAAATTGATTCGGCCGACAAATAAAATGGTATTGCCGTTTTTGCTTTGATTTCCAGGCTTGAATAGGTCGGTTTCAATGGCCACGGCCATAATACGGATTTTTTCCTCCGGCAAGCCCAAGGCTCGTTCCGCATCAGCGGCAGCGCGGCTTACAAAAATAATTTGTTTGGCAGAAGCATAAATGGCTTTGGCGAATTTTTCCTGAAATTTCCGGTCTCGCTTCATCCGTTCAAAATGCCATTGCCAGGCCGTGATCTGGCGGAAAATAAAAGGGGCGCGCAGCTTTGAAGCAATTTTCGCCACGGCAAAGCCGGTCTCGCGCGCCTGCCACACGCAAATCGCGTCCCACTGTTGTTTACGATCAAGGTCGAGGATTCGTCTGCTGGTCGCCATAATATACCAAGAACGCAATATCCAGTTTACGAGCAGGGATTTCGGCCTGTTAAACAGAGGTGGATAGTAACGCAAAACTTTTACCCCATCAACATCCTCGCTGCCGCGTCGCCTAAAAGACAACCACGGCGCAGCAACAGAAACCTCATGCCCCAGGGCAACCATGCGCCGCAGGGTTTCAATAAAATAATGGTAGGTACCGAGATGCTCCCCGATTTCTTTTTCTGTGCCGAATTTGTAAGCCACAAATAAAATTTTCACCCAGTTAGAAATCCTTATAGTTAATAGCAGAGTTCATAAAAATTTGCAATTATTGTGGAAAAATAGATTTCTAACGGGATTCATTTGTAAGCAGCGATTACTTTCTCAACCAAATTTTCTAAATTGTGCGATGTAGCAACCCAATTGCGCAATGCTTCACCTAAACGGTCTTTCTCGTCTTGCGGGAGCGCAACGAGCTCGGCAATCCTGCTGGCTAGCTTTTCGGGATCGTTTCTCTCGAGAAACAGCTTATCTGAAATTTTTGGCAGTTGGTTTTTAAAGGCCTCATTTGTGGTGATGACAATCGTACCGCAAGAAGCGGCCTCAACTACCGCTTTATCAATGCTGCCGGTTTCCGAAAGATTAATTACTATATCATAGGACGATGATAAAACCTGCATAAGATGTGTGTGTGGCATTGCGTCCAGCAATTCAACCTTTTTCCCGAATCCATACTGAACGATTTTATTCTTTAGCGATTGTCTATACTTTTCATCCGCAGGCAATGCTGCATTGCCGAAAATGTCCAAAGTCACGTCCAATTTTCTTTTGTTGATCAGAATATTCATCGCTTCAATCAAGACTTCGAGTTTCTTTACAGGAGCAATCCTTCCAAATGATACAAGCCTATGGCCATTCTTTTTCATTGTAAATAGAGAGTTAGGTGATAATCGCTCAACATCTATTCCATGACCGATCTCTTTCACTTTATTTGACTTGATGCGAAAACTTTCCTTGGAAGCGGTAAATACAATGTCAACGAGCAGATGCGCAACGCGCAGTTTCAGATCCACGGCTTTGTGCGTGTACCAAAGAGTTAATTTTTTGCGATAAAGTTTCGCAAACGGCCAAGCAATAATCGCATACACAGGATGCATGTGCACAAAGATCCCATCAGACTGGGGCACGGTTTTTTTGAGCCACATGAGATAATTGAAAAATTCCCGCAAACGGTTTTTGCCCTTCTCTTTGCCCATGGAATATACCTCAATATTTTTTTCCAGCAAAAGCTCGTTGCCCGCGCCGGTTTCCAGGCAAATTACATACAACTTTTCGAGCTTTGACGCAAATTTATTGAGCCATGAAAAGATAAATCCTTGCATGGGATCGTTAATGTCGACTTTTCTGGTAATAAAAAGGAGTTTCATTTGATAACGAAAATATTAAAACCTGAGGTCTGGTTGCCGCCTCTTTTTAGGAGCGAATCAAGGATGCGGCCGACCGGGCTCAAAAGCCGGTTAAGACGAAACGGCAGGAAATACAGCCACATTTCCGCAAAACCGCGCACCGGAACATATTCCAGCTTAGAAAAATTGCGCAGGAGGTATTCTACCCCATCTTTGCTGAATCTGTAAAAATCCTTGTAAATCCGTTTTTCCGCATGATAAGGATACAAAAACGGGACATAGAAAAAAGCCTTGCCGCCCGGCTTTAAGATTCTGTGTATCTCGGCGACGGCTTTCCCCGGCTCTTCCACATGCTCTAAAACCGCGTTGCAGAGCACGGCGTCTACCGAAGCGTCCGGAAGCGGGATCGCGTGAATGTCGCCGACAATATCGGGTCGATAAGTGCCTTCCTTATCAAACGTCAAAAACTTTTTTCCGGCAAATAACGTTTCGTATTGCTTCATGTGCTTACCGAATTTGAGGCCGCTGCCCACGTCCACAATATAATTTTCCTTGGCTATCTCCCGGATTTTTTCGTCAAAGAATTTTTCCCAAGATGTCATTTTGCCGCGACCTCCTTCCACAGATCAATGATCCGCTGGGTTGCAGTCTCCGCATTGTATTTTTTTGAGATTTCCCTAGCTCTTTGCCCCCAATACTCTCGTTCAAATTTTTTACCGACGAGGTTTTGCAGAACGCGGGTCAAAGCGGCAGTATCCCCAACCGGTACCAATATCCCCGCCTCATCATTTTCCAAAATACTTTTGGCGCCGGCAGTTTCAGTCGCAACCAGGGCGCATCCTGCCGCGCCAGCTTCTATGAGCACTTTGCCGAAACTCTCTGAGTTTGAAGGCAGAACAAAAATGTCTGCACTGCGGTAAATCTCCGGCAATTCATCCGAGGATTTCGCTCCGAAAAATTCCACGCGCAAATCGTCGGCGGCCAATCTTCTCAATTCTTTTTCCTGCGATCCTTTGCCGACAATCTGCAATTGGGCTTCATCCTTGAGCTTTTTGAATGCCCGTATCAAAAGTGAAACATTCTTTTCAGGTTCCAATCTGCCGACATACAGCACTATTGGATTTTGATTTTCAACTTTGAACTTTCCGCTTTCTATTTTAAACTTTTCTATATTCACTGGCGTCGGTTGCACCAAAATCGGCTTGGCAATCCCCCAATCAGTCAGCTTTTTTCTGATCGCATCATTGGTAACCCGAAAGCCGTCCGCGGATCTTATGGATTTTTTCATGAGAAAAAACAAATACCAATAGATAAGATTAAACCCCAGCCACTGCGTGGAAAAAAACATGCTGTGAATATTGATGATCCAGGGAATGTCAAGAAATTTTTTGATCTTCAGCCCGGCCGGCGCGGTGAATTCCTGGGTTACCAAAAGGTCATACTGATTCTCTTTCAATAATTTTTTTGTGAGTTCCGCGGCGCGGTGAAAATGCGCGAATTTGCTGGACCGCGTAGGAAATACCCGCAGATTCGGCGCCAGCGTGAGCTGTGAATATTTGGGAGACGCAAACACAATAATATCCAGCGCGCCTGCCAGACTCGCATATTTTTTATGGCGCTCGGCCACATCCCCTGACCCGGCCGCCCCCAAAAGTCCCCTGTCCAGGCTGATCATTAGGACGCGCATTGTTTGAGAACCTCCTCGGTTTTACTGATCATCTGCGCGAGATCGAATTTTTCCAGGCCGGAAGAATTACGTAATTTATTACGTAATTCTTTGTCAGAGTACAATCTCAAAATTGCGTCTTTCAACTGCTCTATATTATTGTATTCCACGAGTAGCCCATTTTCGCCATCCCTGATTATCTCCGGGTTGCCGCCGACGTTGGTGGTGATTACAGGTATCCTATGGCGCAGAACTTCCACGAGAGTATTGGATAACCCCTCATAGCCGGTGTTTAGCACATACAGATCTGCCGCCCGGATATATTCATGGAGCAGCCCGCGCGGCGCATCATGCAGGATTTTCAGCATCATCTCAGGATGATCTTTCTGTAATTCTGCCATAACTTCCTTCAATAATTCAAATCCTTTCCACGGTACATTGCGTCCAGAAGAGACTATTAGAAATTTGTCTTTGGGGATTCCTAGCTTTTGTCTTGATTCTTGATTCGTAATTATTGATTCTGGCATCTCTACCGAATTATAAATAACTCTAATTTTCCCCGGATCTACCCCCCAACCGCTAACAACCTTTTTTAAATATTCTGAGGGCGTGATTATTATATTTGCATAATCGCAAACTAGTTTCTGGATTCTGCGCATTCGTTGGATTCTTGGAGGGTAGAAAGAGAGGTTCTGAAACGCATCAATCAGCTCGTCGGTTAAACCCCGGCCCATCGCCTGCTCCCAGGAGTAATCTCCTGTTATCTTTACTGCGAGTGGTTTATTTAATTTCTTAGCCGCCAGACAAGCCGGATATCCTTCTGAAACCGGACCTTGAGCGTAAATCACATCAACGTCTCGGCCGTGTTTCAGAACGGTACGGTAAAATCTGAAATAATGCAGAGGTTTGAATCGGCTGCGTTGAATTCGGATCAATTCAAAATCCGCCTCTCCCAGAGTCCCCCTTCTCTCAAGGGAAGGGGGATAAATACGACCAGCATAAGTAATTACCTTAACCGCGTGGCCATGTTTAACCAGTTCTTCTGCAAGAATTTTCGAATAGGTTGCCGGACCGCCCACGTCAGGAGGAAAAATCCCGGTACAAATTAAAATTTTCACCCCGTTAGAAATCCTTTTGGTTAATAGCTGATGTAATCATAAATTTTTGAGTATATGCTGAATAAAATTTCTAACGCGGTTCATATGGCCAGCTCGCTTGTTTCATACATATAAAACGCTTCATTGCCCTGGTCGTCATAAATGATTTTGGGTAAGATCCCTTTTTTTAGAATCGCTTCAAAAAGCGGATCAGATCCCTCATATTTCAAATCAGCGGTCTCCCTGATCCGCGGGCCGGATTTAAAATAGTAAATTTTATCAAACTGCACAAAATTGATAATCTCGAGTCCGCCCTTAGCATCAACAACCTGCAAAAACTCGTTTGAGGTTTTAATGGAAAATCGGTGATAGAATTTCCATTTTTCTTTGGCCCAATACATAGGAAACCAGATGTGCTCGGAATCAACGATAATCGCTGAGCCGAAAACTCCTGCCCCTTGATTAATGATAGGGAACTCGATTGCTTTTTCATCAAGATCGCGGTACCACCATTGGGTCGTCGCGTATTTAATTTTCGGCGTTGGTTTTTTGCCAGTGAGCAGTTTTGAGATTTCCTTGTCGAGCTGATTGTACCCGTAATTTTCCAAACGAAATCCGGCATACCAATTCGGGCCTGCGACCGGGCGCTTCAGATGATTGGTGTTCCATGTATAAAAAATTGAAAAGACGGCAAACGGAATAGCTACGGCGGCGGCAAGATATTTTTTACGCTCTGCAAACGCCGCAGCTGCCAAACCAACGAGCAGGGCCGCAAAAGGCGCCAGCACTCCCATCCACCGGACAGCTCCGCCGGCAAAGGCAAAAAAGAAAAACAAGGACACTGCCGCGAAAACAAAAAGGTAGACTGCGGCAGCGCGTCTGGCCAGATGCAGGCTGAAAAAAATGCTCAAAATAAACGCCGCAAAATAAGGCCAAGAAAAACCATCGGCTATCGTGGTCAAAACGCCCAAAAAATTCGGATCAGGTTTGCTGATTCGCATTGCGAGTTTCGGCCAGTCATTATGAACCTGCCCGAATAAATCCGCAAACTGCACGTCGAAATGGCCCCGAGTTTTGAACATCATGAGATTATAAATCACCACGGGAAGGCACAAAACCAAAAATACCATCATTCCCTGCCAGAATCTTTTATTTTTAAAAATCCATCGGTGCTTCCAGACCAGAAACAAAAGCACCGCAGGCAGGATAAACAGCACGGTATATTTGGAAAGCAAGCTCAGGCCGAAAAAAAGACCGGTGTGAATAAAATATTTCGAATCCTCAAACGTTTTCAGCAAATATAGAAAAGACAGGAGCAGGAAAAAAATAAAGACGCTTTCGAGAAGAGCGATTCGCCCGGTCCAGATAAAATAATTGTTTACAGCCAAAGCCAGGGCGGCGGCCAGCCCGGCTTTGGGGCCAGCCAGGCGCTTGGCTATAAAAAATATGACCAATACCGAGCCCAGGGCGGCCAGGGCCGACGGCAAACGAGACACAAACAACGACACCCCGAAAATACTAAAAAAAATATGCTGGATCAAAAACACCAGGGGCGGATGATCGTGGAATGACAGATACGACCAGGCTGGCCGGTGTCCGAACCACTGCACGGGCGTGGTCTGCTCTTTGGAACCAAGATAATCAAAATAACCTATTGCGCGGAAAGAATAATGCGCGTCATCGCCGAGTGGGTCGTGCCGCGTGAGCCGGAAAAAAATCAGCACAGCTGCAAGCAATAAAATGCCGGCGAGTAATTGTTTTTGAAGCTTGGTCATAGGAAATTCAAAATTGAAAAATCAAAATGCAAAATTACAATTTAAAATATAAAATTTTACTAAAAATCCCCTTCATCTTCCCGTCCACTATATCCCAGGAATATTGCTCTTCTACTAGTCTTTTCCCATTTTGTCCTAATTTCTTTCTCAAGTCGGAATCTTGCATCAGTATTTTGATTTTCTCAGCTAGATCAGCGGGGTCATCAGCTTTACAAAATAATCCATTTGGTTCACCCTCCCCTCGAGGGAGGGGAATAATACCGGACTTCTCTGCATTTTTCTCCCCCTTGAGGGGAGAGGTTAGGTGGGGGTGGAGGAAATCAGGTATGCCGCCGACAGGAGTTCCAATAATCGGCAAACCTGCAGCCATAGCTTCCAAAAAAGCCGTGCCTAAGCCTTCCGAGCGTGAGGGTCTCACAAAAATGTCCGACTCCGACAAATATTTAGGCAGCTCTTCCTGAGAAATGTTGCCGAGGAACTCAATGCGATCTGCGATTTTCAAATCTGCGGCTAGTTTTTTCAATCTTGCTTCTTCTGGCCCAGCGCCGAGGATTTGAAGTTGGAAGTTTGAAGTCTGAAGTTTAGAAACAGCATGAATCAAAATATCTATTCCATTCTTATGCACTAACCGCGAAGCTGTGATGATAGTAAATTTTGAATTTTGATTTGCAATTTTGACATTTGAGTTTTGAATTTTGAATTTTTCTAAGTCGACCCCATTCGGCACCACCTCTACCGGACAAGTCGCGCCTTCTTTGACTGCCCATTGGGCCAAAAATTTACTGATTACCTGTATATAGTCAGCTTTTTTGAATGATTGTTGCCAAACCTTTTTAAATCCTTTTACCCGACTGTGGATGTGTTCGATGGTATCCCCTTCCTGAAGAGTTAATAAAAATTTTACAGTCGGGAAACGCCTTTGGAACATGAGCGCTGCCGCAGAAGCGTATGCAGCCATTATTGCCCAGGTGATTTGGTAATTCTGTTTGCTGTGAAGTTTTTTTGCGAGGCGAAGGGCGAAAGCCGGATACAATAGCCTTCCCAGTCTGGAGCCAAAACCGACCCGGTAAACATTGACATTGCCGATTTTTTCTTGTTTCGGATGCGCGCGGTCGAAACGCACGGTGATCAAATCAAACTCATAATCAAAAATGCGATCAGTAATGTACCTGATCGCCAGCTCTGCTCCGCCCACCAGCGGCTCATATGCAATGCTGAAAATTAAAATGCGCGGCTTATCCATGTCATTCCAGGTTGTGTATTTTTTTTAATTCCGCAATCCCCTCTTCAAAACTTATTTTCGGCTCCCAACCGAGTAATTCTTTTGCCTTAGAATTGTCGGCTAAGGTAATTTGATACTCCCAAGGACGCGCATCAATTTTTTCCGTGGGACCGCCGATCATAGCAGCTACTTCATTAACACTATAATTTTTACCGCAGCCGATATTAAACAATTCACCTCTGGGAATCTGGGCATGCCATGCAAAAATGTTGGCCTCCACCACATCTGAAATATGAGTATAGTCTCTGCGCCTTTCTCCTGCATCAGCCACGATAGTCATTGGTTTCCCTTGTTCGCGATGCTTGATAAATATACCAATAACTGTTGCATAAGCGCCCTCTGTGAGCTGGCGTGGACCATAAACATTAAAGTACCGCAGGATTGCTGTATCAAGCTTGTAAAATTTATTAAATAATTTACAATACAACTCACCCATATATTTCTGCGCTGAATAAGCACTGCCCGGTCGCGGCTCCAGAGTTTCACTGAGTGGATAGTCTTCAATCTCCTGGTCGCCGTAAATAGAAGAGGTTGAGGAGTAAACAACTTTTTTTACGGCAGCATTTTTTGACGCCCACAAAACATTCAGAGTGCCTGTGGCATTTGCGGCGTGCGAAGGAAGGGGGTCTTTCACCGATGGTGTAATGCGCGCTAACGCTGCCGTATGAAACACTACTTCTACTCCTTCAAAATGTGGCTCTATCACCTCATAGTCAGCAATATCACATTCCACGAGTTTGGCTTTCGGATTTACGTTCTCTCTTTTGCCAGTCGAAAAATTATCAAGAATGATTACTTCATGACCATCATTGATCAGTCGATCCGCGATATGCGAGCCGATGAACCCCGCGCCGCCGGTTACAAGTGCTTTTGCCATGCCAGTTTTTCGTTCAGTTTAATAATAGTTTCGATAAATTTTACGGGCTTGCCGTTTTTGCTGCCAAACCAGGCAAGGGTCTTCACATCTTTTGGCAGGCATTTGCCGCCGTAACCGCGATATCCGCCGTGCAAAACGTCAAAATGAGAATCAATGATTCGCTTATCGCGCACCAAACCCTCTCGCACCTGATCGTAATCAGCGCCGGTTTTCTGGCATAGATCATAAATAGAATTACCGAATATAACCTTAAAAGCATAGTAGGTATTGATAACATATTTAGTCATTTCTGCAGCCCTGGCATGCATGATCTTTTCGTAAGGCGCCCGCGGCAGGATGCTCATCGCCTTTTCTGCAAACTCGACGGATTTGGATGTGAAACCCACGAGCTGTTTGTCAGGCCTGGCGAAATCTTCAACCGCTGTCTTTTCCGTTAAAAACTCGGGATTGAAAATCAGATTTAGACTGGGAAATTTCTCCTGATAACCATGGGTTGTTCCGGGAAACACTGTTGATTTGATGATTACCACCTGTTCGGCCGGCCGTTTCATATTTTTGGCAAGTACTGTCAGAACATCATCCATTTCTGTTAAATCCGGCTGGCCTTTGGCATCATCGAATGGCGTAGGCACAGCCACGAAGATATAATCAGCATCGCAGACCTCATCAAGCGAATCCACCGGATGATATTTATCGTAGATTTTTACCCGCCCGTAATACGCCGAAATGGCCTTGCCGACCGCTCCCCCGCCGACAATGGCGATTTTGAAAGAAGGCTTATTTGTCATATTTGCCTCCATTTAGCTTGAGGTTAACCTCGCGGCCCACCTCAAAGAGCGACACATCCACTCCAATCTTTTGGCCTTCATGGATAAGCGAATTGATATCCTTGGGGAAACATTTCCCTCCATAGCCGCGATACGCATCACTGATGTTTGCGGCTAGGCTTGATTCTGTATGAAAAACCTCCCAGTGCGTTTTACCAATTCGTTTGTCCGCCTTCACCGCTTCTTTCACCTGCTCATAGCTGATCCCCGAAGCTTCACAAATGTCAAAAACCTGATTGGCAAAAATCACCTGAAGCGCCAAAAAAGTATTGCCGGCATATTTAATCATTTCCGCGTCTACAGCGGGCATGATCTTTTCATAAGGCGCGCGCGGTAGAATCTCCAAAAGCTCTTTCACGAGGGGGCTGTCTTTGGTTTTGCTCGTATACCCCACAATCTGCCGGTCATTGTTTATAAAATCTTCGTTCGCAGTTTTATCGCGAAGAAACTCGGGATTAAAAGCAAAATTGGCCTCAGGATATTTATCTTGGTAGCTTTGCGTGGTTCCCGGCCAGGCGGTTGATTTGATAGCAACAAGCTGATTTTCCGGGTCCGCGAGGTGAGACACAACGTTCGCTACCGCGTCGTCCACCATTGATAAATCCAGGCCATTTTCAAAGGGCGTTGGCACGCAGATAAAAATGAAGCGCGCGGAAGCTACTTCTTCAATTGAATCAAGGTTCTTATATTTATCGTAGACTTTGGCTTCCGTGAAAAAGTTCTTTACTGCCCCGCCGACCACACCACCGCCCACGATGCCGATTTTATGCTTGTCATGCATGGTTTCTTGGATTATTATTCAACCCCATTTGGAAATCTGCGCTGTCATAAAGACGTAATATAGTTTATTATTTCAGTAGAGATTTCTAATGGAGTTACTATTTATTGTACGATAATTGAGCTCATGAGTCAAAATGGCAAAAAGATAAAAATTCTCATAATAATCACCCAAGGCGAGATGGGCGGCGCTCAGCGCTATGTTTTTGATCTGGCTACAAATTTGGACAAGAATCGATACGAAATCCTCGCAGCCATTGGCAATGATGCGGAAACTTTGTCGAAAATTTTGGGGAATCAGGGATATCGGGTTTTCAAAGTCCGAAATCTCGTCAGAAATATTCACCCATTAAAGGATTTTCTCGCGATTTGGGAATTAAAAAAACTGATCAGGGAGCTTGATCCAGATATTGTGCATCTCAACTCGAGCAAAGCCGGAGTGATCGGCAGTTTTGCAGGCTGGCTGGCTGGAAAACCAGTCTTGTTCACAGCTCACGGCTTTGCATTTTTAGAACCGAACTCTTTTCTAGTGAGACAAATTTATTTCTGGGCGGAAAAATTAGCTTCAATATTTCGAAATAAAATTATTACTGTCTCTGAATTTGACAGAAAATCAGCTATAGCCGACAAATTGTCCAAGCAGGAAAAGCTCGTCACGATTCATAATGGGATTGCGACCTCTCCCGGCCTAACGACCACCCTCCCCACGCCTGGGGAGGGAAAAATCACCATCGGCACGATTGCCCATGACTATCCGACCAAAGATCTCAAAACCCTGCGGGCCGCATTTAAAATTGTCGAAGCTGACTTTCCAAATGCGCAGCTAAAAATCGTGAGCGGCGTATCAGATGCGGCACAACTGCTTCCCACGTTTGATATTTATGCCTGCTCCTCGATCAAAGAGGGTTTTCCTTACACGATTCTCGAAGCTATGCGAGCGGGATTACCGATTGTTTCTACGAATGTGGGAGGGGTTCCTGAGATGCTTACCCCCCACCTAACCTCCCCCACAGGGGGGGAGGAAACTGCGGTTGGAATCCTGGTGCCGCCAAAAAATCCTCAAGCTCTCGCTGAGGCTGTTATCAAAATTTTAAGCGACCCTATTCTCGCCCGGCGTCTTGGGGAAAACGCCAAACAAAAGTCCTTGCAGTTCACGCTCGCAAGGATGATTGAAAAAACAGAAAATGTTTATCAAGAACTGATTTACCATGCCAATTAGTCCGGAAAAACGCTATCTTTTGGCTTTTTTAGGTGTTGGAATTTTGGCTTCGATAATTTTTCTTACAGGACTCGGCAAGCCCGCGCTGCAGGACTATGACGAAGCGATTTATGCAAAAGTTGTGAGGGAAACCGTCTCCGGCACCGATCCATTAACCCTTAAACATCTCGGAAATCCCTGGTTTGAAAAGCCGCCGCTGTATTTCTGGCTGGCTATGATTTCATCAAAAATGTTTGGACTCGACGAATTCTCTCTGCGCCTGCCTTCGAGCCTGTTCTCCATCGCCGGAATTATTTTGATCATGCTGCTAGCCTGGGAAATAACAAAAGATAAATTCATGAGCCTGGTTACCGGTCTGATGTTTTTAACTATGGGCGCGCTGATCGTTGCCGGACGGCAGGTGCGCCTCGATGTTCCGGTTACTGTGGCAATTATGTTTTCTTTTTACTCATTTCTTTGCGGCTTAAAAAATCCAAAGTGGCTGATCGGAATAGGTATCGGTGTTGCTGTCGGCATAATGTTTAAAAGCATTATTGGATTTTATGCTTTTCCGGCTATTCTGATCTGGTCAATCATTTTCAAAAATTTTTCCTGGCTAAAGAACAAATATTTCTGGCTCGGAGGGTTTGCGGGACTCGCGATCATTTTGCCGTGGCATTTATACGAAACTGTAAAATTTGGCAGCGCTTTTTGGCAGGAATATTTTATACACCATGTACTTGGCCGATTTGGTGAAAATGTCATCGGCGGAGGACAAGCAGTTTCCAACTGGAACTATTTCAAATTTTCTTTTCTTTTCGAATTTCCCTGGTTTGCTCTTTTTGGCCTCGGTTTGCTTGCTTTACCTACTGCTCTGCTAAAAACAAATGGCCGAAAAAAAGAAGCCCTTGCGCTCGGCTGCAGTGCGGTATTTATCTTTACGGTTTTTGCTGCTGCAGGAACAAAGCTCTTCTACTATACCATCCCAGCAATTCCCTTCATGGCTCTGTTTCTCGGCCTTCTAGCTACAGATTCTTTAGCCCGCGCCAAGGCGGTTCATATCACTAAATATTATTTTGTAATATTCCTTCTGCTCACTGCGGGATTTACCAACGCCCTCTATGTCGGATTTAATAAACAAAAACAGCTGGCTGTGAACCAGTCTATTTCTGAAGATGAAAGAGGTGTTGGCCGCTTTTTGGCAACGAAAACCGATGTGGAAAAAATCTACGCTTTTGAATACGACTATTGGGATACGATCAGCTTTTACAGCAACAAACGGAGTTTTGAACTCATCAAAAATGGACAGAACATTCCGGCGGGGTCATATGTCGTCATCGAGCAGCAAGCATTCAAAAAACTGAACCTGCCAGAATCGATTCTGGAAAATATTCGAACCGATTACTCTGGGAATGTCCTAAGGCTGGTTTATCTGAAACCAAACTGATTTTACTGCTTATTTTGGGCTTCCAGCCGGATGATTTCATTTTTCACAGCTTCATTGTTTGGACTGATTTCCAAACTCTTTTTAAAATATTCAAGCGCTCTGCCAATGTTGCCAGTATCCCGATAAAAACCGCCGGCCAGAGCATACAAATCACTGCGATCAGGGTTGTTCTGTATTGATCTCAAAAGCAAGGCTTCCGTTTTTGCATTATCCTTGATTGCATTATAATATAGCTCAAAAAAATTGCGGATAGTCGGGATGTCGTCCGGATCATTGGCAATGGAGATGAGATAATTTTTCTCAGCCTTGTCATACTGTTTCAGATCAAAATGATAAAGAGCCGCGAGGTTGGAAAACGACAAAGAGTTTTTCGGACGGATGATGTTCGCGTATTCCCAGGCGATTCTCGCGCCCTCAAAATCGCCTAATTGCTGTTTGAGAAGCGCGATCTCGTTAATTCCTTGCAAAGAGTCAAAATTGGCTGCCACCACCTGATCCCTGGCCGTACGGAACTGCGCCAGCCGTTGTTCAATCTGTTCGGCGTTCAGATGGTCAGCACGGACAGCCGGGTCCGCGGCAATGCTGTCTTTCATGGCCTCTATATCCGGCTCATCATTCTGAGGTTTATTCAGTCTGGTGAAAGCAAACACAGCGCCAGCCGCTATTAGCATGATTATTACTATCTTTATGTATTTGCGCATGTATAATAAATAATCTAACAAAATTTTTACAAAAAAACAACCCCCCTCTTCTTTCAAGAAGAGGGGGGATTGCTTTCTGTCTCAAGAGAGACTAGATCAAGAGAGTCTTAGGACTTTGACAGCGATTGCTGTGTAGAAGTCGCGGACAATCCTGGCACGCGGTACCCATTGAACCACTCGGCCGTGTAGGTCGCAGTTGGTGTTGAGTTTCCGTAGTGCAAGTCTGACCAGACAAAATGGCCTGTTTCCTCATCAGCGACGGTTTCAGCATCGCCTGGGTGAGTACCAACGCCTGTGGCGTTTCTAAGAACCACATTCATACTGTCGCCGGCACTGGCATTAGCCACTGTTCCGCGCAGTTGGAAGGTCTTAGTAACACCGGCGCCGACGAAGCGGAATTCTCCGCCCTGGCCTACGCCATCAGTGCCTGTATCCAAGAGAATGGATATATAGTCTCTTCCGGCAGCCAGCTCGCCCGATGATTGGCGCGCCGCGTTGGTGGTGAGATCCTGCTGATTGGATGTGCCGTACTCTTCATAGAGTTTGAAGTCGGTTATGCTCACACCCGTTGTGGAAATCTCAAAGGCGGCCTTGTAGAAGCCGACATCACCCTTTGCGTCAGCGGTCAATGAGAAGGCGAACACGCCCAAATCACCGTCAGCCAAAGTGGTTGACAGAGGAACCCTGGCAAAGGTCGGCTGGGTCTTGTAGACCGTATATTGCTGACCGTCGAAGGTGCCTGATTTGTTGGCGGCAGAGATTGTCGATCCGGACGCAATGCCTTTACCGGCATACGCATCGGCAGCGACCGTTAGGCTTACGCCGTCCCCGGAATCACCTGTGTTGCCATCGCCGCCCTGGTTGGTTATAGCGGCAGTATCAACCTTGATGGTGAGCAGGTTTTGTCCGGAAGCCGGGTTCTTGTAGATGCGGAATTTGCCTTCAAGGCTCTGGAAGGTAATGACGTTAGTCGTGGTCGGAGACGCGGAAGCAACCTGGGTTGAACCCGCGAACAGATAGACCATGCTGAACTCATCGTTAAGCGCGCCGCCGTTGACGGCAGTAGCGCCGAGATGCAGTTCAGTCAAATCAATATCTTCATTAGTGGCGGTGAAGAGCAATTCGCCCACAGTAACCTTGCTGGAATTGCCTGTGATGTTCGCGCCTTGTGTCGGGCTAGTTCCCGAGGCGCCTACTGTGAACGTACCGGAAGCGACGATGGACATTGTTTGTCCAGTGCTACTGGTTACGGTCGGAGTGATGGCCGTGCTGGTGGACGCACCAGTGGCGGTCACACAGCCTGTGCCTTCACAGCCAAAAGCGTGGGTATCAGAGTCTGCATCCCCGGAAACAATGTCTCCCTTGAGCGTGAGGGTTTTGGAACTACCCTTGGTAATCACGATCGGATTCGTAAAGGAGAAGGTCGAGGTTGCAGGAGAGACAGTGCCGCTTGGCTGAATAATCGGTGAAAGCGCTGTCGTGCCATCATACAGAGTAAGGTTCGCGATGTTGGTCGGGTCGCTGTTGACTGCCCTATGGACGGTCGCCAGAGCGGTTACCCGGACATCCTCGCCGGAAGAAGTGGCATCCAAGACAAAGTTGGCAAACGTAAACTGGGTTTGTCCCACAAGTACGTTTTGCGCAGCCGGTGTCGTGGAGGTAGAAACCAGGATCGAGCCGGTCTTTACCGTCAGAGTGTCGAGAGTGACAGTCGAGGTTGGGTTGGCGGTGATGGTTTGGTTAGTTACCGTGCCTTTTGCAGTGACTTTGCTGTCTGGATCATCAACACCGACCTGGACAGTGTCATTGCCGGCAAAATCCGTGTTCATGTTCGCTACCACCGTGTACGTGTTAGTTCCCGTTGGGAAAATTATCGTATCGGTTGTGGTGGCCGCGTCAGGGCCGGTATTGTCCGCGCCGTCAATCGGCCCGGCAACTACCTTTCCTGCAGAATCCTTGACCACAATGTTGGTGAGGTCAGCGCCATTTCCTGTTCCGGTAACGGTCAGGTTCAAAACGAGTCTGGTCACCTGGACCGGCTCGCCTTGGACAGTGGTTTTGAAAGCACCGATAACCTGACTGTTTACTCCTTCGGCCAGATTGAGGGAAGCAACTACGCCCTTCGAGAAGGTCAAAGCGCCTGAATCAATCGTGGTGTTCGGAGCGTTGAAGAACGGAGAGGTCGCGTTCGGATAAGTCGGAGTCATGTAATAAGCATAGGTCTTGCCTATTGCTACCACATCCGTTTTCTTATCGAAATCAAAACTGATTGTTCGAGAAGACCCGTCGACTATATCAAGGCGGACATTGAACTCTTTGTTTTCGCCTTTCTTGATGACGATCGGGGTAGCCAGTTTGAAGGTGGCTTCTTTGCTCGTCGGTTTGCTGACCGTGGCGATTACTGCGCCATCAACCATAAGCTCAAGGTCTTTGACATCGCCGTCAGCAGCAGTGCCGTTTTGGTAGAAGCGCATTTGCTGGACTTCGATATCTTCCACAGAGTTAGCCGAGACTCGGACGCCGGAAACAATGTAATCATTGATACCGACCTGCTGAGTCGTGGCTGCTGGGTTCTGAGAACCAGCTGCGATAGTAACCGCTCCAATGGCAAGAGTGCCATTCATGGTCATGGTGCTGCCTGTAATCGGCAAGCTTCCGGAAACGGTTGCTGTGCCGGAAGGCGTCGCACTGACCAATCGCAGGGCAGCGGTTTCACCAGCTTGCAAGGTGCCGGACATGTTGGCGGCAAGCATGATGGATTTGGTTGTCCCCGCTTTGACTGTAATGTCATCAGCAAAGGTTACCTGGTGGGTTGAGCCAAGAGTCTTTTCATTCCCGATTTGGGAAGCAACTCCGACTGAAACACCGCCAGAGACATCCAAAAGAATGATGTCGGTAAAGTTGGAGTCCTGGGAAATACCAGTGCGCTCCACAACCATGGAATCGATGATCACGTCAGAGGCTCCTGCTGTGAAATTGACTTTGGTGAAGCCAACCCGGGCCGCATTTTCAACAATGGTCCCGGCAGCCGGAGTGTCAGACGCGAGTGATACGGATACTGTTCCCGCTGATACTGGCGGAGGTGTTGGACCCGGAGGGGTCGGAGTGCCTGCGTCAGCGCAGTAATTAGCTCCGGCGGTCAAACCGGCAGTTGAACCTGCGACCGGCGTGGAAAAATTGAATCCAAAGCCAGTGTAGCAGGAAGCTGATGGAAATCCGCGCTTCGTGGTCGCGGTTACGGCAAAGAGCGTGCCGGAATCGTTGACCAAAGTTCCGGTGCGGAAGGAAGCGTTTCCTTCGTTTGCCAGAGCAAGGTCAGCGCTGTTAGCAGCCACTACATCGCCAAAACCAGCGCCCCAGGAGTACAAGACTCCCGGTTGCGGGACGCCTTGTCGGCCAGTGGCCGAAACTCTCCAAACGGTCCCACTGGAAACAACAAATGTTCCTTCCATGTGGGCCATGGATGCGTCGCTAATGTTTGATCCCGCTGTAACTCCAGCAAGGCTTGCGTTAACAACGCTGCCAAAACTGAAGCCAGAGCCTGTGAAGGCCGCGGCAGAAGTGAAGCCATGCTTCGTTCCGCCGGAAACTTGATAGACAGTACCACCATCATTAAACAGGACGCCTGAACCCCATCCCAAAAGTCCGCCGTCTGGCAAAGCCAGGTCAGCAGAATTGGCTGGGACAACGTTGGCAAAACTGTAGCGATGGCTAAGGAATTTGGCCAGGGAATCAATTCCATGGCGCATGGTTCCATCATCGGATACATGCCAAACAGTCGTTCCAGAGAGAACGAGAGTACCTGCTGGGTGCGCTTCAACGGCTCCTGCTACAGTGAGCAGGCCGCCAAAGGCCCAGAGAGCAGTGGTAACTGCTAAACCCGCAGCAAAGACCTTTTGTGAAAAAGATCTATTAGGTTTATGCATTTATGCTCCAATGTAGAGGTTTAATTGTTCAATTGCGACAATCAAAATTCTCTACAAAATTACTTTAATTAATTATCCTTTGTCCACACCTGTCCCAAGCAAAAAGAGTCTCATGCTTTGGCTGATTAGACATCGACCTGATCTAATACCAAAGCAAACAAATCCCTTAAAAGGGCAGGCTCGAAAAAGCTAAATTAAGTTGATCGTTTCCGAGATTTTTCCTCACGGTAAATTATGGTGCTATTAGATGCTTTATTGGACGTAGAATCCAAGTCTACTGTTACAAAGTACTGCACAATAAACATCCAAGAAATGCAAATAATATACTAGTAATCATAAATTTACTGTCCACTGCTGTCAATTGTGCATATCAGTAAAATTGAGCTTGTTTTCTATTGTGGATAACAATGAATAAAAAATGGCTTATCTAAGCCATAAATTAAGCATTTTAAAAAAATAAAAAGTTATCCACTTACGACTCAAAATTGCTTGAACCGTGAATTTATTAATCTTGTATATACTTTAACAAGGAGGACACTATGAAATCGCTGATACTAACTGTCGTCTTGTGTGCTTTGTTTGCCATACCGCTCGGGGCGCAAGGTCGAATCCAGCCCGTTTGGACAGAATACCCTCTTATTGCCATGGCCGCGGGAATCCAAGGGCAAGTCGAATTAACCGCACTGGTTGATAAGACAGGTAAGATACAGAGAGTCCAAATCTTATCAGGGCAGCCAATACTTGCCAAGGATGCCCAAACAAACTTAGAAAAATGGATATTTGCTACCGCCGATGCTGAACAACAGGTGGTAGTAACCTATATCTACATCCTAGACCAGCGAGTAACCGGCAAAAGAATGGAGTTCGACGGTCGGACTAAGACCATCACTATAGCAACCGCGCGTCCGCCAGTCGCGCCTTAAAACCTGAATTCAAGCAGGTGGAGCTCAGAACGCAAAGTCGTTCTGAGCTTTTCTTATTGCCAATCTTACGCTCTCAGAGTGCCTCTTAAAGGAGGCTCGCA
>MFEK01000013.1:29084-49009 GCA_001779925.1 Candidatus Doudnabacteria bacterium RIFCSPHIGHO2_01_FULL_46_14 | reverse complement strand
CGCGAAGCCGTCCTCAAGATTAGGTCTCGTTGTCCCCGTCAAACGGGACGAGAGGTTCGGGGGAGACGACCCCGCATATAGGCCACAGGTGTAAGGCCAGTAATGGCTTCAGCCGAGTGGTACTAATCAACCGAAAGTGTTTTAGATTTTTGACTAGCAGTTCATGTCTGCTAAGCAGACAACTAATAACAAGTAATTTATAACAAATAACTTTTTATTAGGTTGCAGTTCACTCAACAATAGTTCCTGATTCATAGTTATTAGTTATCAATTAATAGTTATGAGTTAACAAAAACCCCCTTTTTTAGGGTGACATTTGCGACGTTGAACCACCTTGTTCCATCCCGAACCAAGAAGTGAAAGACGTCAGCGCCGATGATACTGCCGCGCATGCGGTTGGGAAAGTAGGTCGTTGCCCCCTTAAAAAAGGGGGTTTTTGTTTGCCTGGAGCGCACTTCCGAAGTCCGCCTCAGACGGACGAAGGGGTGTGGATATCATGATTGCTATTGTATGATAAGGTATGATATCGTATGAATAGAGAAAAATTGGAAACGGAGGAATTTCCATGACAAATATTAGCACACTTTTTCCAGAGCCTGGAACTGAATTGGTTTTTGTTAGGACGTTGCCTCGTCCTCGGTTTTGCGTCGCTGAAGGCGATAACATAAAGTTCGATACCGCTGTGGGTTTGCATGTGAATGAATTCGTCTATATTGATGGAACGCCATTCCGCAATCTTGGTCACGCTTTTCGAGAAGAACACGGCAACCGCCAGATCCCGCACGTCGAACTGAATAGTCATCGAGTATGGATTCCGGATGAGGTAGTCGAATTTCAGGAACGCCAGTGGAATGCTTCTCCTGCCAACTGCACCTAACCTGCCACGCCGGCTGCTAATAAATTCGTTCTGTTCTCCCCTCAAGGGCCGCCCCCCGCGGCCCTCTCTCTTTTTCTGCTGCCGGTAGGCAGGTTGTCCAAGTGTGAATAAATATGATACCGTATGATTATATATGGCAAAAACGCGGCTAACAATAACTTTGGATCAAGACATTCTCAAACGCGTTGACAGCGCGATTGATGGTTCGAAAATTCGTAATCGTTCCCATGCGATTGAATATCTCCTCACGTCTTGTCTTATCCCGCAGTCTACGAAAGTTCTGATTCTTGCCGGCGGCGAGGGCGTGAAATTTCGTCCGCTCACGGACACCCTTCCTAAATCCCTTTTGCCAATCAAAGGCAAACCGCTTCTGGAACACACTCTGCTTTTCCTCAAAGAGCAAGGACTGACCGAAATTTATATTTCCGTGGCGCACCTTGGAAAGAAAATCAAGGATTATTTTGGCGATGGCGCGCGTTTTGGAATTCGTATAAAATATATTGAGCAGACTATTGCTCGTAACGGAACCGCTCAACCTGTGTTGCAGGCTAAAGATTTTTTTTCCGATGAACCCTTTCTTGTTATTTACGGCGATGTGCTGACCAAACTAAATTTTTTGGACCTTCTGGATTTTCATAATTCTCACCGCGGTATTGCCACTATGGCCCTAGCAAGCGTGGAAAAACCCTCAATGTGGGGTGTGGCCACCATGGAGGGCAACCGGATCAAAGATTTTGTGGAAAAGCCACAGACAAAAACCCGCTCCCACCTCATTAACGCCGGTATTTACGTGCTTAGTCCCGAGGTTTTCAAATACATCGGTTCCAATTCGGTCCGTTTAGAAAAAGACGTATTTCCCAGGCTGGCGCGCGAGGGCAAACTCTATGCCTATCCTTTTGAATCCGAGTGGTATGATGTTTCTACCCCGCAAATATACACCGAAGTAATCAAAGGTTTTTAATAATGCAGAATCTAAAAAAATTAGAACAAGCTGACGTCAAGGGGAAAAAGATTCTCCTGCGTGTAGCCTATGATATCACATTGGCCGAGGAAAACCTGCCTACCGGTCAGGCAGGCGAGAAAATGATCGTGCCTGACGATACGAGAATCAGGGCAACCGTTCCAACCATAGAATATCTGCTGAAACAAGGCTGCTCCCTCGGTCTTTTGTCTTGGCTTAAACGGCCGGCGGGGAAGGTTGTGGAGAATCTTCGCATGCAGCCAGTGGCTGATAAATTGTCGGAACTTTTGGCGCGCCCGGTCAAAGCGCTCAAAGATTGCGTGGGGACAGAGGTTCAAAAAGAGATTAAGGCCATGAAACCAGGCGACATTATCATGCTGGAAAACGTGCGATTCCATCCCGAGGAAGAAAAAGCTGATCAGCAGTTCGCCAAAGAGTTGTGTGAAGGGTTTGAATTTATCGTTTATGATGCTTTTGCGCAAGCTATGCGCATGCATGCTTCGACGACAGGAATCTTACAGGTTTTGCCGTCTGCGAGCGGCTTTCTGTTTGAAAAAGAGATTACCACTCTCTCGCATCTCTTGGAAAATCCGGAACGGCCGTTTGTGGCGGTCATGGGCGGAGCAAAAATTTCCGACCGTGTTGGTGTCATGGAGAATCTCATTAAAAAAGCTGACCGGATATTGATAGGTGGGGCATTAGCAAACACTTTTCTTTTAGCCCAGGGACACAAAGTAGAAAAATCCCTTGTCGAGGACGTATTTGTCGATACGGCGCGCGGAGAAAAAAAAGATTATTTGAAGATTTGCCAGGACCTTTTGCAGAAAGCCCAGGATCGTCTGCAGCTGCCGCTAGACATGCTCGCGGCTGAAAGTGCGGAAGGCGGAGATGTTCGGGTCATAAATATTGACGAAGGCGAACATCTGCCGGCCGGCTGGGCATATTTTGATATCGGGCCGCGCACGATCGATCTTTACTCGCAGATTCTAAAGGCTGCCAAACTGGCCTTTGCCAATGGACCAATGGGGCTGTTTGAAATAGACCGGTTTGCCGGCGGGACAAAACACGTCGCGGAAGCCATGCTTTCAAGCGGAGCCACAACAGTCATCGGCGGCGGCGACACGGAAAGCATTGTTGTCCGCTACGGCTGGGAAGGGCGATTTACCCATGTTTCCACTGGGGGCGGCGCTTCTCTGGAATTTCTGGCAGGCAAAGAATTTCCGGTTATGAAATACTTAGTAAAAAAGTAGTAAGAATTAAGTAGTAAATTGTAAGTAAAATGACGAAACCTATCAAATTAGCGATCAATGGATTGGGTCGGATTGGCAGGGTGTTCCTGCGGATCGCCTGGGACAACCCGCATTTTGAGATTATTGCCGCGAACAGCCGATCGGACCTCGCAATGTACGCCCATCTTTTGAAATACGATTCCACGTATGGGGTGTGGGACAAAGAGGTTACTGTTCGCGGTGACAACCTCATTATCGGCGGCAAAGCCATTCCCTTTCATCAAGAGGTAGACGGCGAGGATTTGCCGTGGGGCAAGCTAGGCGCGGAAATGGTTTTGGATGCAACTGGCAAATTTAAAACCCACGCTGAAGCCGAAACTCACATCAAGGCTGGCGCCAAATACGTGGTGGTGACCGCTCCCGGCCATGATCTGGACCCAACATTGGTATATGGAGTAAATCATGGGCAGTTCGATCCAAAAAAAGATCAGATTATTTCCGGCGCGAGCTGCACCTCAATCTGTTCCTCCCTAGTCGTAAAGGTTTTAGAGGAAAATTTCGGTATTGAACGCGGCTTCATTAACACTGTCCACGCTTTTACCTCGGACCAGAGCCTTCAGGATAGCTCCCACAAAGATTTGCGCCGAGCCCGCGCGGCCAGCCAATCAATCATCCCAAGTACTACGGGTGTCACCAAGACAATTGGCAAAATGTTTCCCAATCTCAAAGGTAAAATCTCAGGCATGTCATTTCGCGTACCTGTGATTGACCCTTCGATCTTGGCGATTTCCGCACAATTAAAAACAGATACCACTGCAGAAAAGGTCAATGAGGCTTTTCGCAAGGCTAGCGAGGGCCAGCTCAAAGGACATTTAGAAGTCTCCGATTTGCCTCTCGTCTCCCGTGATTATCAAGGCAATCCAGCCGGCGCCACTATTGATTTGCTTTCGACCGAGGTTGTGGACGGGTCATTTGTGAATGTTCTGGCCTGGTATGACAATGAATGGGGCTATGTTACCCAGCTTACACGCCTTCTCGAGTATTTAGCGAAAGAAATAAAGAAATAACGTATTGTTTCCCTCCCCAGGCGTGGGGAGGGATTAAGGGAGAGGTCGAATTAATGAATTCCACAACAGCCGAACTTATCGAAAAAAGATACGGCAAACTCAAGGTCTACCCGGATGGCTTTTCGATGGGAAGTATGGGGGGTGAGCCAATTATTCAATCAAAGCCTTGGGGCGGTGAAGTCTGGGTTGTTGTCCAGGAGAAATACGCCATGAAGCACATCGTTGTGGAAGCAAGTAAGCGTTTTTCATTGCAAAAGCATACAAAGAAAGAGGAGACCTGGTATATTGTGTCAGGTTCACCAATTATAGTTTTGGGCGAAAAGAAATTTCAGGCAAAAAAAGGAGATGTTATTCACGTCAGTCCTGGGACAGCACACCGTATGGAAGCGGGGAGCAGTGATGTGGAGTTTTTTGAAGTGTCCACTGGCTTTGATGACCTTTGGGACATTACTCGTCTCGAGGACGACTACGGCCGGTAAATACAAATTATTCCTCCCCCTTGAGGGGGGAGGTTAGGTGGGGGTGAAAAGATTTTAATTAGCCACCCCTCCCTCAATCCCTCCCCCTCAAAGGGAGGGAAGTAGAAGCGGGGACGCGGTCGCTGGATCATTTAAATAGTTTGAACAGCTTCGCAGCCAGCATTTTGTTGGCTGCGATTTGTAGGTTTTTGAATTTAGAATTGATGAATACCCCCCCGGCTTCCTCTATGATGATCTGACCGGCCGCATAGTCCCAGATGTTTAACGAGGAATGAATGAGAAAATCGTAGAGTCCCTGGGCGACATAGCAAAAACCCACAGCTGCAGAACCCGGTACCCTCATCTTACGAATTTGTTTGAGAAGCCGCGGCAGCCATTTTATTCCGAAAGCTCGATCCCTACCCCAACCGAGAGAACCAAAAGCGTCTCTGATGCCCGTGACCTTGCTCGCCCTAATAATCTTACCGTTCAACCGGGCTTTTCCTCCAAGCCTTGCAGTATAAAAAAGATTTAGGGCTGGTGCAGAGACTACTCCGACCACTGGCTTCATATTTTTTAGTAGTCCCAGAGAGATTGCGCAATAAGAAATTCCCTGCAGATAATTGGCTGTACCATCGATTGGGTCCAGGGCCCAGACAAACTCGGCATTCGAGTTGGTATGCCCATGCTCCTCGCCTATGAAGCCATAAGAGGGGAACTGTTTCTTTAGAAAAGCTTTTATCTCCCGCTCAATTTGCTTGTCAGCATAGGATACGAGGTCCAGACGATTGCGGTTTTTCATTCTGACCTGAGTCTTCGTGCCAAAATATTTCCGGAAGGTTTTTTCCGATCGTTTTACGGCTTGGACAGCGATTTTTAGTTCCTTAGTGTACATAGTACTTTCCTTATAACTCCCTCCCTGCCTACCGGACAGGCAGGCTGACGAGGGGAGAGTGCCGCTCTGAGCTTACCGAGGAGCGGGAGAAAGGTTTATTTGTAGATTCCACTTGACAAAAATTATTGTTTAGATTACCCTTATTTTATACTATTTTTAATCTTTGTGTCAATGATTGTAGAAAATCTCCTACAGTTTGGGCTAGATGAAAAGGAAATTTCCGTTTATTTAAGCCTTATTTCTCTGGGGCCTGCGCCAGCAAGCGCTATTTCTAAACATTCGCGCGTGAACCGCGGCACGACTTATGATATCCTGGAGCGTCTTCGAGAAGAGGGGCTAGTGAGTTTCTACAAACAGTACCAAAAAGATCAGAAGAAACAGTATTTTGTGGCAGAACCGCCGCAAAAACTTGTGAACGCTATTGAAAATAAAAAAAGGAATCTCGATACCCTCAAGCTTCATATTAGCAAGTCTTTGCCGGAATTGGAATCACTCTATGAGAAATCGGGAGCGCGGCCCGTCGCGAAATATTATGAAGGTAGCAGCGGGCTTCGGATTATTTTGCAGGATGTATTGTCCACTTTGAGCTCAGACCTCCCCCAACCCCTCCTCATGAGTAGGGGAGAAAGGGGTGGTCATGGAATTATGAATCCGACTTATTTTGTGTATTCGAGCGCAGATATCAAAGATTATCTCTACAAAGCCTATCCCAATTTTAATAAAGACAGACTCAAGGCCAAAATTGCCAACCAGGTCATTGCCTTTGGAAAAGGCGGAGAGCTTGCGGGTCTGGATGAAAGAAAGTCAATGTCTGAAAAAGATAGCACCCCGACCTACATGATCATTTACTCCGGCAAGGTAGCCATGATCTCCCTCACTGCGACAGCCGAGCCGGTTGGTGTTATCATAGAAGACCATGGCCTCTACGAAACCCAGAAGATGATTTTCGCATTCGTCTGGGCCAAGTTATGAGTTCTAAGTTTTTAGTTTTAACTTAACTATCGTGTGCGGCATCGTCGGTTACATTGGAAATAAACAAGCCCTCCCAATCCTAGTCCAAGGATTGCGGGATTTGGAATACCGCGGTTATGACAGTAGCGGTCTAGTTATACTAGACCCCGAGCAAAGTCGAGGTGGGGGTATTATGCAACGCGTCCGTGCCGTTGGCAAGATTGATAATCTAGTCGCGAAGCTCAAGGATGCAAAATATCCTGGTACACTCGGCATCGCGCACACGCGGTGGGCAACACACGGTGGCGTTACTGAAGAAAACGCGCATCCGCATATTGCTCAGGATGGGGGAATTGCTATCGTGCATAACGGCATTATTGAAAATTACCGGGAATTAAAGGAAAAATTGAAAAAAGACGGGGTAAAATTTACATCTGATACTGATAGCGAGGTCTTGGCTCATTTGATTGCGCATTATTATTCCACCCCTCCCTCAATCCCTCCCCCTCAAGGGGAGGGAAAAGCGGGCATCCGTTCCCATTCCTCCCCCTTGCCAGGGTCCCCCAAAAGCGTAACCGCTTTTGGGGTGGGCTTGAGGGGGGAGGATAAAGGTGGGGGTGAAAATCAACTTGCTAATGCTGTAAAATCCGCACTTAAAGAAGTGCGTGGCACCTACGGCCTTCTTGTCGTGCACGCGGATCATCCTGACCAGATCATTGCCGCGAGACTCGGCAGTCCGCTGGTAATCGGGGTAGCAGCAGGCGAGCATTACATTGCCTCGGACGTAACGCCTATGCTTGCGTACACAAAACAGGTCACGTTTCTCGATGACGGCGAGGTAGCGGAGATTAGTCGCGATAATTTGCGGATTTCCAACCTCAAAGACGAGCTCATCACCAAACCAACCACGCAGATTGATTGGGATCAGGCAAAGGCGCAAAAGGGCGGGTATGAGCATTTTATGCTTAAAGAAATCATGGAACAGCCCACGGTTTTTGAGGATGCGATCCGCGGCCGCATCAATATGGAGGAAGGCACAGCTGTGCTCGGAGGTCTCAACATCAGCGAGGATCAGATGCGCGATCTGAAGCGGATTGTGATTATTTCCGGCGGCACTGCGTACTACGCAGGGCTCGTCGGCAAATACGCTTTTGAGAGATTGGCGCAGATTCCGTGTGAGGTAGATTTCTCTTCCGAATTCCGCTACCGCGATCCGATTTGCGACAAAAAGACTTTGGTTTATGCTGTATCCCAGTCTGGCGAAACTGCTGACACGATTATGGCGGTGCGGGAAGCGAAAAGAAAAGGCGCACATGTGCGCGGCATCATCAATGTGGTTGGTTCCACGATCGCGCGTGAAATTGGTGCGGGCAGTTATATCCACGCTGGGCCAGAAATGGCTGTCGCCTCCACCAAAGCCTATACAAATATGGTGGCGCTTTTACTTCTCAATGCTATCCAGCTTGGCCGCCTCAAACACGTTACTCAGGCAACAGGGAAGAGAATGCTTGAATCTTTGCTGGCAGTCCCAGCCAAGATGAATGAGATTTTAGCGCAAGCAGAAGAGATTAAAAAGATTGCGAAAAAATATACGCACTATAAAAACTTATTTTTTCTCGGCCGCGGCGTGAACTATCCTGTGGCGCTCGAAGGTTCGCTAAAACTCAAAGAAATCTCCTATATACATAGCGAGGGATATGCTGGCGGCGAGATGAAGCACGGTCCGCTCGCTCTCGTGTCTGATGATTTTCCTGTAGTCGCAATTTTGACGCGCAATCAGCTTTATGAAAAAATGAAAAGCAATATTATGGAAGCCCGCGCTCGGGGTGCAAAAACCCTCATAATCGCGACCGAGGGCGATCAGGAGGCATCTGAGGTCGCAGATGACATTATTTTTGTGCCGAAAACCATGGAACTGCTCGAACCTTTGCTAAATACCATACCGCTGCAGCTTCTGGCATACTATATAGCAGTAGAACTAGGCCGTGACGTCGACCGGCCGCGAAACCTGGCAAAGAGTGTGACGGTAGAATAAATAAAAAAATTGTCATCCTGAACTTGATTCAGGATCCAGTATTCAAAACTGGATTCCGGATCAAGCCCGGAATGACAAATGGGTTTGGAAGTTCTTTAAACGTAAGTCCGCCGAAGCCTTGGCGAAGGCTGGATAAAAAAACGAGGCGGCCGTTGGATTGAAAATTAAATCCAACGAACCGCCGTCACTTCAATCCTCCAGCTCGGCATCGAGCAATTCACCACCGAAATCACCGACCCAATCTCCGCTACAGAACAACTACCCGTCGTTAAAGCCCAAGAAGCGATCAGGAAGAGCGGTGAATATTAACAGACCGCTTTTACCGTTTTTCTTACCCAGACGTGTGCCGGTGATAGTTGTGGAGTAACACCCAGTGCCACCTTTTGCGTATTTCACCCTGACAGTCAAAGCCTTGTTAAGCAGCGAGGACTGAGGTTTTTCTCCGTCAAGGATCAATTTTATTACCTCGATGAGTTTCATCTAATCGTCCTCCGGTTCCAGTTGGAACTAACAATAATATATTATAATTCAACAATATGCAAGCCCTTATATTCGATAAAAGAAAATACGATTGGGACAACTCGAAAGGATTCGAGAAAGTTGACGTGCCCATGCCGACAATCCAAAAAGACGATGACGTGATCATCCGCGTTCACTATGCTGGCGTGTGCGGGTCGGATAAGGGGATTTGGTATCGGCAGGCGTTCAAAGAGCAAATACTAAATAGTATTGATGCGGAGAATAACCCCACCCAACCTCCCCTTACTTTAAGGGGAGGAGAAAAACAGAACCCCCCTCTTAAGATAAGAGGGGAAGGGGGAGTTATGAACCCGAAATCCTACCGCATCATTGGCCATGAATTTTTTGGCGAGGTGGTTGAGGTGGGAAAAGCTGTAAATAATATAAAAAAAGGCGATTTCGTGTCCTGTGAGTCCCACGTGGTGGATAACAAATGCTACCAGTGCTTGCTCGGACAAAAAGAGGTTTGCACCAACGAGAAAATTCTCGGGATCTCCCATGACGGCGGCTTTGCGGAGTACGCCCGGGTACCAGCTCATGTGGTTCGGAAAACCGACACTGGAAAAATCCGGCCAGAGGTGGCGGCCATGCAGGAGCCGTTTGGCAACGCCGTACACGCCGCAAGCAAAGTGGACATGAAAGACAAAACCGTGGCGATTTTTGGCCTTGGCCCGATTGGTCTATTTTTACTGCTTATCGCCAAAGCCAGAGGTGCCAAAAGCATCATCGGCGTGGAGCCAAACCCCATTTCCATTGAGATGGCAAAAAAATTGGGGATTGATTATGTAATTCCACTACGAACTACGAATCACTACGAATCTACGAATCCATACAAGCACAATGCAGAAGTCACGGACGAGATCATACAAATCACCAAAGGCGTGGGCGTGGATGTGTCGTTTGAAATGGCGGGTTATAATTCCTCAGTGAACAACTGCCTGTATGCCACGCGCCGCGGCGGCGAGATAATTCTCTTTGGCATCAAGCAAGGTGATTTTATATTTGAAAATTACAACCGGCTCATCGTCCATGGATTTACCTTGCATGCAGTAATCGGTCGTCAGCTGTGGCAAACCTGGGAAACCACTCGGGAACTTTTGGAAGACCACACGAACCAGATCCAGGAAAAGTTATTTAATGTTATACTAGACCAAGGAAAAAATACGATTTTACCGCTTTCCGATTATACTAAAGAGCGGTTTGAACAAATGCTCCACGACCATCCGAAATTCTTAATCCAAATGTGAATATGAATACAAAGGCAACAACTAAAAATTATCACGACCAAATCAAAGAGCACTGGGACGAGCAAGGCAAGGTTGGATGGAAAAAGGATGAAGGTATTGATCCCTTTTTCAATCAATTTTACTCTGAATATAAACAGCAATTAGGACATGAAGTCTTGGATGTAGGTTGTGGAAACGGCCGCTACATGGTTCCATTTGTTCGTGATGGATTCAGTGTGACAGGGCTAGATATATCTCAAGGAATGTTAAACTCGGCTGAGCGTGCGCTCACGGAGCAAAATTTAAAAGCTCGTTATGTCATCGGTAATAGTGTAAGCTTGCCTTTTGAAAATCAAAGTTTTGATTTTGTCATGAGCATTGGGACGATACATCATAACACGATGGATGATATTAAAAAATCTTTTAGTGAAATAGAGCGTGTTTTGAAACCTAAGAAATATTTTCTTTTTATGGGAAGGTCAGTAAGTGATAAAGAATTTGAGCGAGAAGTAATCGAGGACTACCGAGATCTTGGACTTGGTTTTACCGCCATAGATAAAACTGGTTGGAAGAAAGGTCTTGTACAGCATTATTTCAACGGCAAAGAACTTCAGCAACTTGGTGAACAAAATGGTTTTGAGGTCATCATCGAACCTCACGAACAGATAAGAGTCACAAAAAAGGGTCAAGACGAAATTCAAACCTCTAGAATATGGATTGTATATAGAAAGGTATAATCAATTATGTTTACCAACTACAAATCACAATTTGAAAAAGACCTGGAAGACATCAAATCCGCCGGAACGTGGAAAGAAGAGAAAACCATCTCCGGCAAGCAGGGAGCGGAGATAGAAGTCGAGGGGGAAAAATTACTGAATTTCTGCGGCAATAATTACCTAGGGCTGGCTGGCAGTCAGGAAATGGAGAAAGCTGCTGCGGACGGGCTTCAGAAATATGGTTTTGGTATGGCTTCTGTCCGGTTTATCTGCGGTACAGGTACGGTCCATAAAGATTTGGAATCAGAAGTGGCCAAGTTTTTTGGTACAGAGGACGCGATCCTCTATACCTCGTGTTTTGATGCCAACACCGGACTGTTTGAGACGATTTTGCAGGAAGGGGATGCAATTTTTTCTGATGAACTGAACCACGCGAGTATCATTGACGGCGTGCGGCTTTGCAAAGCTGAACGGTTCAGATTTAAGCATAGTGATATGCACGATTTGGAGGAGAAATTAAAAGAATTCACTTCAAGGTCAGCCCTCCCTAACCCTCCCCATCAAGGGGAGGGAATAACCTCCCCCAGCCCCTCCTCACGAGGAGGGGAGAAGGGGGAGGTCGCGCCTTCTTCCTCCCCCCTGAGTGGGGGAGGCAAGGTGGGGGGTCGTTCTCCTCGAATGCTCATTGCCACGGACGGAGTGTTCAGTATGGATGGCGACACAGCAAAACTCAAAGAGATTTGCAATCTGGCGGAAAAATATGGCGCCATGGTTATGGTGGATGATTCACATGCATCTGGTGTGCTGGGAGCCAAAGGTCGCGGCAGTGTCGAGGGTCTCATGGATCGCATCGACATCCTCACCTCAACCTTTGGCAAAGCGCTTGGAGGTGCTGGCGGCGGGTTTACGGCTGGCAGAAAAGAGATTATCGAAGTTTTGCGCCAGCGCTCGCGCACTTCTTTATTTTCCAATAGCTTGCCCCCAATGATTGCTAGTGCGGCTCTTTACACTTTGCAGAATTACGACGCGAAGTTTTTAAAGTCATTAAAGCAGGTTCGCGAAAACACAAACTATTTCCGAGCGGCGATGGAAAAATTTGGATTTAAATTGGGTGGCGACGGCCAGCATCCGATCACGCCGGTAATGCTTATGGAAGAAAAATTAGCTTTCGATATGGCTCAGGCACTTTTTAACCATGGAATTTATGTGCGGGCTTTTACCTATCCCGTGGTACCAAAGGGCAAAGCGCGGATTCGGGTGCAGCTTTCTGCGGCTCACACTAAAGAGCATTTAGATAAAGCTCTTGCGGCGTTTTCAGAAGTAGGAAAACAGTATGGTATCATTAAATAACAATAACTTCTCCCAGCCTCCTCTTATTTTAAGAGGAGGAGTTCCCTCTCTTAAGATAAGAGAGGGATAGGGTGAGTTATGAATTCGTACATTCGTATTGATTCGTAATTCGTAAAGCTATGAAGAACATCGTCATAATCGGCGGCGGGACAGGAACATTTACTTTGCTTTCGGGTTTGCGGCAGTTTCCGACAAATAATTCCGTCATCGTGTCTACTGCAGACGACGGCGGGTCGACTGGTAAACTCCGGGAAGAGTTAAATGTCATTCCTCCCGGCGATATCCGCCAGTGTTTGGTTGGATTGTCTTATACGGACGAGGAAGTTCGCAATTTATTCAGTTATCGTTTTGCAAAAGGCAGTTTGGCCGGACACACTGTGGGCAATATCATCATCACGGCTCTGGAAAAATCCACAGGAAGCATTGAAAAAGCTATTGTTACGGCGGCGAAAATGCTGAACGTGCGCGGCGAAGTTGTGCCGGTGACTTTATACCCGACAACTTTGACCGCGGTTTTGGCAAACGGCAAACGGATCGTGGGCGAGCATAACATTGACGAGCTTCCGGCGAGCCAGCAAAGGGCGCAAATCAAAAGCCTTGATCTCACCCCGAAAAAATCCGCTAATCCCAGAGCCATTAGACTCATCAATGACGCCCATGCGATCGTGTTTGGGCCGGGTGATTTGTTTACCAGCATCATCCCAAATCTATTAGTCAAAGGCATGAAAGAAGCCATCAAAAAATCCAAGGCTCAGAAAATCTATGTGGCCAATATCATGACCAAACACGGCCAGACTGATGATTTTAAATGTTCGGACTGCGCGGGTGCTTTGCAAAAATATCTCGGCGCCAAGCTGGATTACGTGGTGGTAAATACGGCCAAACCTGACGCGAAAACCGTGCGGGAGTATGCCAAAGAAAAAGCCGCGGTTATGGTTCCTGACATGGAGGCTCTGAAAAAGCAGAGCATAAAAGTTGCAGCTGAAAATCTTATCTCCAAAAAACCAGTGGTAAAAGTGCCGGGCGACAGTTTGCGCCGTTCACTGGCAAGGCACGATTCAGAAAAATTAGCCAGAATTATTTATGACATCCTGAATGATTGAAATAAAGAGAGAAAACGTCACGGATATTTCCGGAATCAAATTTGTTGCTGAACAAGATGGCAAAATCGTCGGCCGGGCATTTCTATATGTACTGAAAAATGAGCTGCACCAGAATCCCCGCTGGGGTTTTCTCGAAGATGTCTTTGTTGAGGAAGAGTACCGCAAGCATGGCATCGGCAGTCGGCTCGTAGAAGCGATCATTGCCGAAGCGAAAGTCCAGAGCTGCTATAAACTCATCTGCACCAGCCGAAACGAAAAGCCTGAACTGCACTCGTACTATGAAAAATTCGGTTTCAAAAATTACGGTCTTGAGTTTCGGATGGACTTGTCTTGAACGCTGTTTCGATTTAGTATAATGGATTGAACTATGAGGAGGACAACAATATGAGGAAGATGTGCGGTGTTTATGTTCACGATGAAAATCAGGTATTCGTGAGGAAAATCGACCGTCCTTGCGACAATTGTGGTTACTAAATGTGGGTGTTCCGCGATGCTCAGAACCGTAATTGGCGATTTTGCACGCGTGGTCCTGCAAAATGCGGTCTAATTTATCCGACCAAGCTGAATTCTGACGGGATTGCAAAAGTCGTCGCTTCTCTGAGAGCGCTGCGAGCGGTAGCGGCACCACACAAGATCATCGCCGAATTGGTCATTTAGGAGGTGTTGATGCGCCCGAAATATACACGGCTTTGTATTGTGAAAGCGAGTTTGGTTCTGGACGAAGACGCTGAAATTGTGTCACCAACGCAAGGCAGGGAGTGTGATGTTTGCATAGAGCGGGGGCGATCCGGGACCATGGTTTTGTATCGGAACCGAAACATGCGGTTTAATGAACATACCCACCGTTCGGCTTGGAAATGCGAAACCTGTGATTTCGCTTACCCTGGACCGTGGGGCGTCAAAGGCCCTTTGAAAATAAGACTCGTCCGGGGTCGTATAGCTCACGAGAAATACGAAGCGGCGCGGAAATGGAGTTTCGATTCCGTTGTTGTGAAGCCCTTCTTCCGCTGTCTGAATTTTGTGTTCGGACGTTTTTTCGCAGCGGGGCGCCCATGAGGGTGTCCTGCTGTTATTTTTTTTGTTAAACTAACTTCAATATGCGCATTATTTCTGATATTCATATCCATTCTAAATATTCTCGGGCATGCTCACCGGATTTGATTCCAGAAAATCTGGAGAAATGGGGCAAGATCAAAGGCGTCAATCTCCTCGGCACTGGCGATTTTACTCATCCGCTGTGGCGCAAGGAATTAAGGGAAAAATTAGAAGAAGCCGAGCAAGGATTATTTAGGCTGCGAAACTCACCCCCACCTAGCCTCCCCCCTCAAGCCCACCCCAAAAGCGAGTACGCTCTTGGGGGACCCCGGCAAGGGGGAGGAATAAAATCCGGCTTCCCTCCCCTAGAGGGGGAGGGTAAGGGAGGGGTGAGGTTTGTTTTAAGTTCAGAAGTCGCAGTTATTTATTCCCAAGGCGCAAAGAAAATGCGCCGTGTGCATTATGTTTTGCTTCTGCCGTCTTTTGCGGCGGTAGATCGGTTTGTCGCTTCTCTGGAAAAGCGCGGGGCAAAGTTGGCATCAGACGGCAGGCCCATCTTGGGCATGAACTCGGTCGAGCTTTTAAAATATTTACTTGATGCAGACCCAAACGCGCTGATGATCCCAGCCCATGCTTGGACCCCGTATTTTGGCATTTTCGGCAGCAAATCGGGTTTTGATTCGATTGAGGAATGTTTTGGCGATTATGCGAAATACATTTACGCGTTCGAAACCGGCCTTTCGTCTGACCCGGAAATGAACTGGCGAGTCTCGCACACTGACCGGTATTCGATTATTTCTGCGTCAGATGCTCATTCCCTTCCGCGAATTGGCCGTGAGGCTACTGTGATGGATATTCCGGAAAATGAATTGTCTTATGCAGAATTTTTGAGAATTCTGAAAGAAAAAGACAAAAATCGATTTAAATTTACAGTTGAATATTTTCCGGAAGAAGGGAAATACCATCTCGACGGCCATGGCCCATGCAAGATCTCTTTTACGCCGGAACAAACCAAACGCGCTGGCGGTCGCTGTCCAAAATGCGGCCGGCTTCTGGTAGTCGGGGTTGTGTCGCGGGTCAATGATTTGGCTGACCGACCAGAAGGGTTCCGGCCGCCGAATGCAATTCCCCAAAAACATCTCGTGCCGCTCGAAGAAGTTTTGGCAGACTGCTTTGGGGCAGGCAGCAAAAGCAAAAAGATTCAGGATATTTATTGGAAGCTAATAGAACGCGCAGGCAGTGAGTTTAATGTGATTCTCGATTTGCCTATAGAGGATCTAAAAAAAGTGGCGGGTCAACTCGTGGCCGAAGCTGTCCGCCGCGTTCGCATCGAGCAAGTCATCAAAACCCCCGGCTACGACGGCGTCTATGGCATTATCAAGGTCTTTGCCGACGGCGAACGAGCCAAATTTGCAAAATCTCCGCAAAATCTGTTATTTTAAATATATTCTACAAATCATCGCATATGCGATGATTTGTAGAAAGTATAAATAAATAGATAAATAATATGAAAACATATTTTAAACAGTCGATCTCTCAAATAATAGATGATTCACTCCCTGAACCAATATTGGAACTGACAGAGGAAAGGATTGAAAAGTTAAAAAATACAGCCGAAGTAATAATGGGAGTATTGTCAATCGCGACTATATTAACAATGACCGTAGTTGCCCCCAATGCTATTCAGGCGTTGAAATTGTTTCAAAAAAGAAAAGGCAAGAAGTTTTCTACTAAACAAAATAAACAAAAAATTCTTAAATCTTTCTACTATTTACGAAGTAAGGGTTATATAGAGTTTAAAGCGCGCGGCAAAGATTATGAATTATTGCTGACTGATAAAGGGAAAAAACAGATAAAGAATCTCAATTTCGATACTCTAAGCATAGCCGCTCCGGCTACTTGGGATGGAAAATTTTGGCAGATTGCTATCGATATTCCAGTTAAGTATAAAACGGCTGCTGATTATCTCCGTACTAAGCTAAAAGAACTTAATTGCTACCCATTACAGAGAAGTTTGTGGTTTTATCCGCATGACCCTCGAGGAGAAATAGAGTTTGTCGCTAGAACTTATGGTGTAGCAAATTACCTTACTTTTATGAAAATAGAGCGTATGGAGCAGGATGACGAGTCGATGTTGCGAGAGTATTTTCGGAGTCTCTCGATCATTTAACTAATTATCATATTTCTACAATTCATTGCATATGCAATGAATTGTAGAAAGTTCGTTTGTTTTTGTGGACTTGGATTTTTGGGCAATTTGTGGTATGATTTTTAAACTTTAAATCATGGAAGCGTCGCATAGCGGTCTAGTGCAACGGCTTGGAAAGCCGTGGCCCTTTTGGGCCTCGTGGGTTCGAATCCCACCGCTTCCGCCAAACAAATAATTATGATCTCAAAAAATTATTTTTTTCTGTTCCTTATTCTTACGATCCTGATAACGCAAATTGTGACTAGGTTCTGGCCGCGGCATGCTCCAAAAATAGGAAACTTTCAACCTCATCACTATATGATTGGCCTTGCGTTGATTGCCCTATATTTCTTGATCCCTAAGTTAACAATTTTGGCAATCGGCGCCGGTTTGGTCGTTGACGAAATACCTTTGTTTTTCATATTCAAAACCTGGAACTGGCCGGATAATCATTGGAAACAGTATCATTCCTGGGAGAGTATTTTGGGAATCATCGCTATCGCAATTGTTATGTATTTCGCCGTTAGTTTTTTGCCGATTATGGTAAAAAAATTATAGATGGCCACTAAAATTAAAGTCAGACCACAGAAGGTTTCGGACGCGAAAAGTTTTTTTGAAATTCTTAACAATGATAATTTTCGCTATTTTGGGGCCAGGCCCAAGACTATCAAAGAAGAGATAGCTTTTTTGAAAAAGAACCCGAGATGGCGAAAGCAAAACTTCGCCTATAATTTTTCCATCTTGTTAGGAAAAGAACTTGTGGGGGGATGCGGTATTCACATCAACCAGCACCGCCTGCACATTGGCGAGATTGGTTATTTTGTAGACGAGTCGTATTGGGGCAAAGGTATCGCGACTCAGGCTGTAAGCTTCTTAGAAACTCTGGGTTTCGGCAAACTCAAGCTAAAGCGGATCGAGATTTTGATGGAACCAAAAAACAAAGCCAGCGAAAAAGTGGCAGTAAAAAACGGCTACAAAAAGGAAGGCCTGATGAAAAAGGTTGTTTTCTCGAAAAGAGCCAAGGATTATCGAGATTGTTATTTATACGCGAAGGTTAAATAATTCTATGAATAAAAATTATTTTGAAATTTTTAAAAGATATCGAACTAGAAAATACAACCGTGATCTAGAGAAATTACAGAAAGATTTTGCCAGTCGCGGACTTGCATATTCAGGGATGAGAGAAAAAGCACAGCAATGGCTGAAAGAAGATTTTGATGATGAGGTTAAAATGAAGCAGGAAGAAGCAGCGATAGGGGAAGAAGAGTCGAAGCAAAGACGCGCCAATATTCTCTCAATCGTCATTTTAGCAGTACTGGCCTTCGCCACTTTTATAGGCACGGTTTATTATGCAGAAAAAAACTTCAACGAACAATATCGTCCATATATTGTCTTTGAGCAAGAGTCTACTGATTTTGATTATTTGATAGGTGCAGATGAGAAAGACAATATAATCAATGATAATATTGCAGTGATTTCGACGAGGCTTTCGAATACCGGTTTAGTACCAGCCAAATTTAAAATTTCAGAAAAGACCAACGGTATTTATAATGAAGTACAGTGGACACCAAGGTCGGCCGAAGAAGGTATACTCGCTCCTAAACAGAATGTTTTATTAAGTTGGCAGGTTGAATGGGACACTAATTCTCAGTTGTTTAGTGATTGGAGCAAGAAAACAAAACAGATATTACCTATAGGTGAGGTAACTATTAAAATCGATTATTCTCGGATAAACGATGCAGAGACTAAGTATTACACTCTTTTAGGCAATAAAGTGGTACTTGATGAAAAGAAGTCTATTGATAAAAATACTGGGATTACTTCCGGCAAGTTTGATTGGTTTATTAAAGAGATGAATTAGTTTGTTTATGCTCCCCTCTGAAGAAATAAAGGAAAAAATTAATATTGTCGATTTGATCGGCGAGACTGTCGTGCTCAAAAAGGCGGGCGTCAATTTCCGCGGGCTGTGTCCGTTTCACCACGAGAAATCGCCGTCATTCGTTGTCTCGCCAGTCAAACAGATCTGGCATTGTTTTGGCTGTGGCCTGGGCGGGGATATTTTTGAATTTATAAAACAGACTGAAGGCGTAGATTTCCCTGAAGCTCTGGAAATATTAGCTAGCCGCGCAGGCATCACTTTGCGCCGGCCGGAAGGCGGAATATCATATTCACCAGACAAGAAAAAAAATCTCTACGACATCAATAGCTGGGCCGCGCTTTATTATTCGAAAGTTTTGGCTGAATCTGAGGGTAGTAAGACATCACGGGAATATTTACAAAAAAGAGGATTAAAATCTGAGACCATAAAACAATGGCAGATTGGTTACGCGCCGGATGGTTATCATGCGTTTGAGGAATTTATCGTCAAAAAAGGATACACGAAAAGCGAAGCGGCAGAAGCTGGATTGCTAATAAAACGCGACCCTTCGACAAGCTCAGGGAATAATTCTGACTATTTTGATAGGTTTCATGATCGGGTGATGTTTCCGCTTTTTGATGTGCATGGCCGGGTTGTTGGATTTACGGGCCGGATTTTACCGATAACCTCCCCCAGCCTCGCTCCTTCCCGAGGAGGGGAGGTCGCTAAGTACGTCAATTCACCCGAAACTTTAATTTACAATAAAAGCCGTCTCATTTACGGGCTGAACTTTGCGAAAACTGAAATCCGTAAAAAGGATGAGGTAATAGTCGTTGAAGGAAACGTAGATGTTATCACTTGCCATGAAGCCGGTTTTCGTAATGTTGTGGGTTCATCGGGCACCGCTTTTACAGTCCAGCAGCTCGAATCACTCAAAAGGTTTACGCAAAACGTGAGTTTTGCACTCGACGCTGACGAGGCCGGTTTGGCTGCGCTTCGCAGGGCTGTGGAGTTAGCGCTGGCCGCTGATTTCAACGTAAAAATCATTTCCATACCGAAAAACCTGGCCAAAGACCCGGATGAGCTGATTCGTAAAAATCCGCCCGCAGGCGGGTGGGAAGAGCAGGTTAGAGGCGCCCAGAACTTTCTCGACTTTTATTTTTCCAGGGTTTTTGCTACAATGGATTTACAATCAAACACTGGCAAAAAACAAGCGGTGCGCGAGTTAGTACCGCTTTTATCACTTTTGCCTAACAGTATTGACCGCGTCCATTATTCACAAAAATTGGCCGGCACTGTAGGCGTAACAGATCAGGTTATTTTGGACCTGGTAAACAAACAGAATTCAGGAAATAAAAACACAGCAGGATCTCGGCCGTCTCAGCTTTCTACAAATAGTTTTGGCGGCCAAGCAAGAAAAACCAAACAAGAACTTCTCGAGGCTCGGGTACTCGGTC